>NC_010525.1:1200000-1500000 GCF_000019805.1 Pyrobaculum neutrophilum V24Sta | reverse complement strand
GCGCCGCCTCTCTCCTGCTACGTCCATCTGCGAGGAGGAGCAGGATTTTCGTCACGACGTAGAGATCAGGATAGAATCTCCCTCGCCTTTTCATAAAACACCTCGGCCCTCCTAGCCAGCTCGGCCGACCGCATCACAAGCCTCCACGCCAGGACCAACGCCACCGCCAAGGCGCTGTAGAAGAAGGCGGCCCACAGAGCCGTGTACAAAACCCAGCCGGCTGACCCCCAGAACACGTCCCCCTTCACAACCACTATAAACCTCCCACCCGGGGCCACGCTTCCCACGGCCCTTACGTGGAGCACCACCTCTGTTACATTGCCGACGAGAGCCGCGGTGTGGTTGCCCAGCCCCTCCGCGCTTGTCGCGGCAGACGCCGGAGCTCCCTCAATCACTATCAGGGGGGTTGTGTAGAGATACAGCGAGGTGGTGGCGACAAACGCAAGCGCCGCGTAGGACGCGACGTACAAAACAGGAGCCGCGACGCAGACGCCCCCGCGTCTGTGGAACAGCTCCAGCAGATCCAGCCCCCCGGCCCCCTTCCTCCCGGGGAGAAGGCCGACAACCGCGGCGGCCACCGCCGAGGCGGCTGTGGCCAGAAAGACAAAGCCCCCCACGGCGCCTCCAACATAGAGGAGGAACAAGACAGGCAGCAGCCATACGTGAACCAGGGTTAGGTAGAGGAGGGGAGGGGCCCACCTGCACAGACGGAAAAGTAGAGACATGGGGCGGAGGGGGGCTCTGCTTAATATCATTTGCAGAAAAACAAACCGAGACGTCGAGAGAAAAAGATGGGTTTCTGGAGAGGCATTATTGGTAGTATAGCGTTAGCGTGGCGATTTGATTATGTCTGGACTCGGCTTCTCACCGGCCTGGCCGGCGCCCTCTGCGCCGCCTTTCCACTCGATTCTACCCCTAGACCAGATCCTGCCGCCGTCTATTACCAGAAGTGTGCCGTTGGGCAACAACTTGAACTCGACTCGCCTGGCCTCACCCCCTTTCATGACTATTTCCTTAATTATGGCAATGGGCCTCCCACCCTCTAGCAACACGGCGGAGCCGTTTGGCAACAGCCTTATCTCAGCCTTCTTAACCCCCTCCTTTAGATTCAGCGCAACTGTGTGTACACTGCCCTGGGGATCTACCATCTTCACAACCCCGTTCTCATATGTGTACGTCACTTTAAACGCGCCGGCGCTCAGGGCGACGGCCATCACCGCGGCCGCCAATGCGGCGAGGAGCGCCGCCAGCTTGACCGTTTTGGATCTCTTTTCCACGCCCGCCGCTGTGCCGGGATATATAGGCCTTGCATACTCCAAGTCTACAACAGCAGCGGAGATACAACGTAAAACGCGGCGGGAAGAGTTGGGCTAGAGGTGGTGTGAGACATAGCAACGGCGTTGTAAGTCCTTGGCGGTAAACCACATGTAGAGCCAGCGGCGACCCGCTGTAAAACACCTATAAAGAAAAGATCAGCCTCTACTACACATCGGCTGAAGTGCCGTAAAAACAAAGCCTACAACCTTTTAGCCACTGGGTCCCGGACTCCGCGGAAAATCTCCTACTAAATAGCTCTCAGCTAGCCATGGGTGTTTCCCAGTCTAGCCAAAGCGGCGCGGAAGGGCGGCGGTATTAGATTTCCAGGAGGCGCTCTATGTTAGCTATCTCAACTATTGCCGCAGAAAAGTGCCGCGCCTCTTCGCATTAGAGGTTAACACAAGAGGCGGCACGTCAGTATTGCCTTATGTATCGGATCAAACCCAACGGGGCTTGAGGCGTCGTAATAGTCGCATCCAACTGTTGAAGCGGCTAGGGGGGTTAACGCCCCCGCGGGACCCTTATTTCGGCTTAACCAACTTCTTCTTGACAACGTAGACAGCGGCGGAGATGGCCGTCGCCATTGCCGCGGCCTCCAGCGCCGCTAGGCGCCACGGTATGTCGACGCCGACAGGTTTAAGGGCGCCGGTCTTAAAGAATATCACTACGGAGCCGTTGGGGCATATCCCCAGCTCCTTGACGCTTCTCTCTGTAAGTGCTCTTAGGAGGTGCGTTTCGTTAGGCGGTGCTATTAAAACTAGGTAGAGCCCCTCCCTGGCGCCTATGCCAGTGACGACGTCAATGGGATTCACATCTACTCCCACTTCTCTATACGCTTGGAATATAGCCTCTTTAAGCCTAGCGAGCTTCTTCCTGACCGACTCAGGATCCAGCCCCACCACATAAGGCGATGGAGCCGGTGCCTCTTTTATGTTTATAATCACTAGCAGTTTATCTTTATACGCCTTAAATACGCTGTCAAGATCGCCTCTCACCTTGGCATATTGGCTGAGGCCTCTGCGGGGGTCTGTGAAGGCCTCCACGCTTATGAAGCCCTGCCACACGTTGATGTAGACGCCCCCAACGTCTAGACCTGCGGCCTTAAGCGTCTTACTTACGGCGTCGGCGAGCGAAACCGTCCTATTTACCCACCTGCTTGATTTTGAGAGCCTCTCCGCGATAGACTTATTTACAAGAGGGCCGCAACAGTAGTAGAAATCTAGGTATCCGCTGTAGTTGGCAGATCTAAGCTCCTCAGCTATAATAGGCCACGTCCCGTATTGAAACTCCCTCCGCCACCTCTCTGTGAAATTGTAAAACTCGGCGAGCTCTCTCTGCGTGCGGCTCCACATATCTACAACCTTCGGGTCGTGGCCACGTACTACGTAGTAGACACATCCGTTTAGCTCAACTCCCACCGCCGGGAGTTCGTAAACAGAGTACACCACAGTGAGGTTGCCAAACTCTACAACTTGGCCGTGATACACCTCTACGGCCGTTAAAACCGCAGCCGCCAGCAGTAGGAGAATCAGCAACCTAGTTGCCATACCTACCAAGACCGTAGAATCTATTTACATATCTGGTCTCGCAATCTTCACCCCCGAAAACAGCGGATCTTGACATAGACAATTGTGTTAACGCAACCACCAGCACAATAGCCGCCAACGCAACCGCCGGATCTCGGTACCTTCATGAAACGCCGCTGTGCCGGGCCATATAAACCTTGTCTACTCCAAGTCTACAACAGCTGCGGAGATACAACGTAAAACACGACGAATTGGACGGGGCGGTAGGTGCTACCCCGTCTAGACCCGCGGCGCGGTGCTCTCTCACATTCATCCAGCGGCGCCGGCAGCCGCAACCGCGGCCCGGCGTGGTCGATTCACGACGCCGGCGTCATCCCAGGCGCGTAGCTAGAAGACCTCCACCCGAACGCCGCCGACGGCGGCTTCGCCGTGGACTGGCGGGGCCTCGTGGGGGGCGTGGGTGTGCGATAGGTGCGCGGCTCAGCGGCTTGGGCCTAGCCACCTGGGGAGCCCGCCGCGTGTCTCTTTGAAAAACTCCTCGAACCAGTCGGGGGTTCTGAACTCGTTGACGACGTCGAGGTGGTCGTAGGGCTTTATGTCCAGCACGGGGCTCCCGCTCCACGCGTCGAGGCCTAGGACTCTGAGCCTGGGCGGGTCCACCTCCACGATCTTGACTATGGAGAGGGCGATGGGGTTGGGCCTCTGCGTGAAGCGCGTCGCGAATATGCCCACCTCGGGGAAGTCCTCCCGACCCCAGGGCCTCAGCCTCAGCCTGACGCCCGGCGTTTCGTGGAAGAGCCATATTATGAAGGCGTGGCTGTACTCCTCCAGCCCCCCAAGCCCCTCCACATACTCGTCGAAAATCCTAATCACAGACACGAAGTCGTACTTATCCACCCGCCCCAGCCGCGGGAGGCCCACCTCCACAACCCCCACAGGCCTTAGGCAGATTGGACACGACACGTCGCCTGTAGGCCGTGGGTATTTAAGTCAACCTCCGGCGCCCCCCCCCCCGCCACGTCCTCCAGACACCGCCGCCTCGGCCCCCTCAAGCCCTTAGAGCCCCTCAACCTCCACCACTAGGCCAGGGCAAGGCGGCGGTGCTACACGACGGCCCAGGAGCTCAAAGCCAGAGAAACCGCCGCCGTCAACCTTGCCGCCCTAGTCACCAAGGCGAGGGCCTACGGGAAGATAGAGCTGAGGGAGTGGGACCCCCACTTCACAGCCCCCATCTTCGGCGAACCCCCAGCAGGAGATGCGGCCATCTGCGGCACCCCACCCCTCGAGCTCGCCAGCGACGCCCGGCCCCACCCCAGGCGAAGCCAGAGCTGGCTGGGTGGCGGAATACGTCATATAGATGTCAAAGGATAAACCTGGACGAAGCCCACCATATCAAAATGGGCGGACACAAGCCTACGGGAGGCTCAAGCCAAAGAGATAGCCGCAGAGCAGAACTGAAGCCCATCGTTTCAAAGAAGTCTGTAGGGGGTAGACACAAACGATTTCACACACCGTAGATGAAATGGGAAGCCAGAGCCCCGGCCGGGATTCGAACCCGGGACCTCCTCACTAGGCGGCTGACCGCCATTACCAGTGAGGCGCTCCACCAGGCTGAGCTACCGGGGCTGGGTAGAAAAAGGCAGTGATTTTTAAAAATTTTGTCCCCCCGCCATGCACACGCCGCCGGTCTCCACTACCGCGGCCAGGCACCAATTAGCCCTCTCCACAACGCCGGGTGGCGCTACAGCCGACCCGACAGGTTAGCGTCTTGCGTCCGCCGGCAGGAGGCTTCTCTGGCAGTACCGCTCTAGAACCTGCACAGCGGTCAGGTACTTCAGCGTGGACCAGTCAGCGGATATCCACCGCAGAGACCTGGTGGCACGCCCTCGCGGGGGTAGGACGCCGCCCCATGGCTCACCTGGGCGCCTCCTCCAGGCGGTCCATGAAGCGAGCAGACACACGACAGGGGTCCCCTTTGAACTTCGGCCAAGCAACGGGGGCTGTCCACAGCTACGCTATTCTGGGATAAGTAGGATTGCCGAACTCCCCGCCGCACTTCCTACAGCGCGCGACTTTGTAGCCCGCCTTGGGAATTTCCCGCTCTTCTGAGAGCCGAGAGGGACAAACCAGAAGGGAGAAGGCCAGAAATAAGCAATCCGCAAGGTTCTGATGCAGGCAGAGTTAATGGCCAACTGCGACAAGGAGGGCTTTAGATACGCCACGAGGGGCTTGTGGTGAGTGACAGGTCGGTGTACCACGGAGGCCGTCGAGATAGCGGTCGGTAGGTCCCTCGTAGGCGTGGCCACCGCCCCTCTCGCCGCCGACGGGAACGAGGCCAAGGGCTTAGACGGCGTCTACGTCCAGCTAACCGGCAGAAGCCCGCGGAGAGGAAGCCCAAATTCCACAGCTGATAACGGAAGAGCTGGAGCACTTCAGACGCCGGCCGCGGCTCGGCGCGGTTGAGAATTAGCGAAAGGTTTATCTGGCGGCGCTGGGTCTTTTAGAGTGTCCAGCGATGTGGAGGTCTCGGTGGAGGATCTGAAGCTGGAGGGCGGATCGCCCTCCGCCCACCTAGTCGTCAAGGCGGGCGGCTCCGCGGTCAGGTTCCGCCTGGGCATTAGGGTTGGGGAGAAGCTTGAGCTGGTCTTCGGCCCCTCCACTAGGGAGAGGGCTGAGGAGGCGGCGCGCGTCCTTAGGGCGCTGGGGGTGGAGGCCGAGCCGCGCCAGCACGGGGGCAGGTGGAGGGTGTACGTGACCACAAACGCCATAGCCTCAGCCCACAAGGCGCTGAGAGAAGCCGTAGCCCGCGCAGTGGAAGCCGCCGCAGAAAGGGGGGCGGTGGAGAAGGAGGTGGCGGAGGGCTGGCTGAGGAAGCTCAGGTCGCCCAGCCCGCCCGGTTGGCCGGACTTCTCGGTGCGGGTGGACAAGGGCGAGCTACGCGTTGAGCACAACACCCGCAGAAGGGAGCGGATGGAGGAGGTTGTTGCCAAGCTGAGGGCCCTGGGTCTCGCCGAGGGGGCAGACTACAGGAGGTACTCCGGGAGGAACATGGAGCGCCTCCGGATCACGCCAGACGGCGTCAGAAGGTTGGCCTATATAGCAAAACACGCCGAGGATCCAAGGGCGAGGGAGGAGGCGGCCGCGCTGTTGACGCACCTCATAGAGAGGGCCAGCGACGATAGGGCGAGGGAAAGGCTGAAGAAGCTGGTTGAGGGGGCATGATCGAGCTGCCGAGACCCATCGTGGACAAGCTGCTCATGGCGTATAGGGCGAACAACTACCTAGGCGTAGAGGCCATGGGCCTCCCAATACCGCCGGTGACGTTAGAATACCCCCTCTTCCGGCTGGACGGAGAGCTGCCGGAAGATGTGTACAGCGTACTCGACCACGTCGGGCTCTCGGCAGATGTGTACTACGGTAGCCGCGTAGGATACATACCCTCAATCGACTTGGATCCTCTCAAATTGTTTATCTCTCACCCGACGCCCAGCCTATATATAGAATCCTCGGAGCTACGCGTTGATCCAAGGAGCGGCATGTACATCGGCCCGGTGAGGGCGCTCAAGGTAGATACAAATCCGCCGGCCCCTAAGTGGCCCGGGCTGAAGCTGATACACGACTACATCGAGTACGAGGACGTCCTCGATTACGTGGAGCTCTCGAGCCTGCTCCTCCTCTACAACGAGCGTATGCCGGACGGCAACATGTACTTCTACACATGGGCGTACAACGCGGTCACTCTCCTGTCTCTCTTCGACAATCCGGAGGCTGGGGATCTGCTGAGGGAGCGGACGCCGGAGCTGGCGCCCGTGTGGGACAGGCTGGAGGAGCTGGCCAGGGAGACCCGGGTGGAGTACTCGGAGGAGGACATGAGGTTCTTCGAAGCGGCGGGGGTCGGGGTAGAGGGCGCCGCGTTCGAGTTCGGGCCCGTCATAACGCCCAAGGGGAGGATCTCCATACCAGACGCGATAGTCAAAGCACTGTACAAAAAGCTCAAGGGAGAGGGGATAGACACCGACGCGGGTATGGACTTTGGAATGAGGTTCGGCTGCGCGGCCGGCCTAGGCTACGTGATATTTGACGAGATGTCCGACACCGTGGATGAGTGTATAGATAAGCCGAGGCTAAAGAAGGCGTACCGCAAGTGGCGGTGGGAGTTTTTTGAGAAATGGGATTATATTGCGGAGTTGACTCTCCTTCTGCCGGGCTCCTACTGCGTCTGTATGTTGGGCGAGGATCCTGAGGTCCCGGAGGATGAGTGGCCGGCCTCCCTTGCTAAGTCCGTCGAGTTCGCCGTTAGGCGCTACAGGCCTGGGGAGAGGGTGGGCGAGTGTATGTGTTTTGACGCCTCCTGCAGAGGGGCCGAGCTGGACCTTAGGAGGTTGGAGGAGCTTCTCGACGTTTATCTAGGGCGTCTCCACCGCGCCATATGGAGGGGTTTGGCCGTGGTGGAGAGGGGGGTCAAGGCGTGGGAGAAGTCCGGCATGCTCAAGGCAACGACCGAGGAGGAGCTCAGGTGGATCGCCGATAAGATATACGGCAACATCCCCGGGTTACCTTAGGAGGTTGTATGTACCGTGGTGGGCGGGGGTCTAGACCTTGTTAAGCCGTATAGATGGCGTTGTGATGGCCTCCTCGCCGCGCGGAGTTGTGACCATTCCGGCGGAGCTGACACGTTGTTTTATACTATAAAGGTAGTGGGGCCGCCGGGATTTGAACCCGGGATCACCGGCGCGCTGGCAACTACGGGGTTTGTCCCCAGGCCGGCATCCTAGCCAGGCTAGACTACGGCCCCTGTGGGTCTGTTGGGGCGTGTTTATTAACTTTTGGGTTGTTTTTGGTGTGAGGGTTGCTCTTGTCCAGATGCCTAGGGTTGGGCTTGGGGAGGGGGTTCGCTGGCTTCTGGAGCGGCTGCCTAGGGCTGATGTGGTGGTTTTGCCGGAGTATTGGCTTGGGAGATCTGTGCTGGATGGGGATGGCTTGCGGGGGCTTGTGGGGGCTTTTGTGGATGTGGCTTCTGCTGTGGGTGGGGTTGTCGTGGCGGGTGGGGTGGCGGTGGCTGTTGGGTCGTCTGTGAGGGGGGTTTGTCCGGTGGTGGGGCGGGAGGGGCTTTTGACATGGGGTGAGAAGATCTTCCCGTCGGCTGCGACGGGGGAGAGGGGGTGGCTGTCTGCCGGCTCTAGGCTTGCGCTTTTTGCCGTCTCGGGGTGGGCTGTGGGGTGTTTGGTCTGCGTAGATCTCGTGATATCCGGAGCTGGTGCGGAGGCTTGCGTTGGCTGGGGCTGAGCTGGTTGTGAACCCGGCGAGCATCCCGGCCGACAGGAGGGGGCTGTGGGGGGCTGTGGGGCTTGTGCGCGCCTTTGAGAACTCGATCTACGTCGCCTCTGCGGTGGGGACGGGGTTTGTGTACGCCGACGGCAGGCCTGTGGCTGGGGGGTCTTACGTGGCTTCTCCCAACGGCGGCTTTAGGGGCTTTGGTTCAGAGGCTGGGGTTTATGTGGCCGAGCTGGACCGGGGGGAGGTCATTGCGGCTAGGGCTAGGAGGAGGTATTTAGACGATGTAAAGGCCATGGGTGGCGTTGATTTAGTCGGCCTATAGGCCATTGCACCTAGGCCCGCCGCCGACAGCTGCCGACTGCTCGCGGGTGCCTCCTCGGCCGTCGGCGTGATGAAGAAAACCGCCTCAATCCCCAGCCCTTGCCCCCGAGAGCGACGCCCCTGGTGGGTGGAGAGGCGGCTAAAAAGGCGGGAGAGGGGGGGGGGAGCGGGTGGGTTTACCGCGTCAGCTTCACGTATCCGAGATCTAGCTTAACGTAGTCAATAGGCGAGTAGCCGTAGGACGTGCAGTATCCATCAGGTGAACAGCCCGCGCCCCCGAATAGTATCCCCAGCGCGTGGACAGAGTCGTCGTAGAGCCAGTAGTCTGGCGGTTGGCCGGCCGGGACAACCCCGGGATGAAGGCGGGCGCCCCACTATCCCCCTTCGCCGCTATAACGCTAGTCGAATTCACCAGACATCCATAGTACCACGCGCCAGTTTCTTCTACCCGCGCAGGACCACAGCCCTGTAATCTGCCCCACGTAACCCCAGTCTTAAAGCCGCTTTTTCCAACTCCCCAGCCCTCCTTTTGGCCGCTGCTGGGTATTTCTCCCGTTACGTAGAATGTCTCTCGTTGGATCGCTACCGTAGGACCATACGGCGTAGGAGGGGTAGTTGCCCGGGTACAGCTGAATCAAGGCGGAGTCGCTATAGACGCCGCCCTCCCTAACTACCTTACCCAGCTTTATCCACCCATTCGTCGGGTGGTAATACTGCACCTCTACGTTAAGCGCTACGCAGTGGTCGGCCGTGATGGCGACGGGGTTTCCGGAGGCGTCAACCCCAGTAAACCCGAGGGAGCAAGACCCCGTTGTCTTAACCTCGTCGCTGTAGCTATAAATCTGGCGACCGCTGTAAATTAGTCAGACAACAGCACAAAACCGGGGAATTTTTCTAGGACCACTGCGTCTTTTGGGATTCCCAGCTCGTCTAGGGCTTTGGCTATCTCTTTGACGACCGCTTGGCTTGTGCAGTCTGGGTTTATGCCCACGACGATCTGGTTAGTTGCTTGGTCTACCATGAGCATAGTGACGACGTATTTTCCGCATATCTGCTTCAGCCTATCCTCAAGCCCCTCCTTAACCCTGTGAAACAGCGCGTCTGCCCACTGGCTTAGCTGTCTGTATGTGTATTTGCCCTTGAGGATGACGAGCTCTGTGCCGTATCGGCTGGCGAGATCCTCCACGGCTCTTCTTATCTTCTCTCCGCAGGCTCTGTCTGTCACCACGATGTATATCCTCGCCGCGTCTACAAACATCCCCCCATAGCACCTCTCGTAAACCTCCCTACCCGCCGTGTCGTTGTGAAACCACTCCCTAAGCCTCTCGTCAATCTGAAACTCGCCTCTCGCAGGGCCGGGAGCCCTAACCGGCCTCTCCAGGATACGCCTAACCACGTCGTCCACCTCTATGTTCATCTTCTTAGGCAGTCTACCCTCCATATACCAGAAGGGGTCGTTACCCCCGATGGTCAGCCCCTCGACCGCCGCGTCTTGTGTATATTGTTGGCTGTCTGAGGCGCTCTGCGCGGGCTGCGCTTTGCTGTCCGAGCCGGCGGCCGCCGCGATGTATACCGCCAGTGCCAGCGCCAGCGCCGCCGCAACCACCGCCACGCCCAACCTCATGGCGATGGCCGAGACCAGGCTTTTTATACTTGATGTACCGCCAGTACATACCTTGAGCGGCTGGTGGCGGTTTGGGTGGGGGCGTGTCGTCTTTCTCGGCGTTTTTCCTTTTGCGTCTCTTGGCGCTTTCCTGCCTGTGTTCTTGTGGTTGTTGTGGGTGGTATTTTCGCCGGCGTGCCGCCTTATGTCCTTGTCGATTGTTGCTTTGGGGGGTTCGCGGTGGCGGTGCCGCTTTCCGCCTCTAACGGGGGGTGGCTTCTGATGTCCTTCGCGTGCTTGGCTGGCGTCGTTGAGGCCATGGTGCACCGCCGGCTATTCGTCGGTAGATGTGGAGGCGTGTCTGGCGGCGCGTAGGGGGGGTGGGTGGAGGTGGGGGAGGGTGGATTGGTTTGACTTCGTGTCTGTGGTTGGGGTGTTTGACGAGTTTGTGGGTGGTGGGGGTTGAGGCGTGCATCCGCGCCTTTATCCTCTGGCATTCCGCGAGGCGGGGGGCCGCGTCTTAGGCCGTGGGGGAGGGGGGTCTTCCCGAGGTGGGGGGGGTATGCCACGCGGTTTCCGTAGCGCCCCGTGCTTGCGATTGTGGATATGGTGGGCCCGCCCGGAGGGTGCTTGGGCTAGACGCGTGGAGGGGGGGGGGGTGGGAGCCCCGTCTTGGATGTAAGGCCCTGCCTGGACGTTGACGGGTTCGAGGCGCCGGATTGGGTGGGGGGGGTTCTTCTGTGGGTCTGCGGGTGGGTTCTCCCGCTGGGGGCCGTAGGTAGGAGGGTGGTGGTAGCCCGGCCGGGATTCGAACCCGGGCCACGGGTTGTGGGTGCCGGCGGCACTGTCCAGAGCCCCGCATCCCAAGCCGGGTTGTCCTTTGGCCGCTAGACGACCGGGCTCGTCTGTTTCTTTGGTGTGGGTTTTAAACTTTTTGCCGCTATTGCCAGCCGGTGCCTGGCTTGAGGACGGCGGCGGCGGGTATCCTGGCGCCTCGTGGGATGAGTGCCCCGAGTTTGTAGTACCTGGCGCCTCTTACCTCCACGGGCTCTAGCCTTTCTCTGCCTTCCCTTAGGACGGACATGGTGATGGCGTTTGGCTCCACCACCGCCTCTTCGCCGACTACGCTGTATGAGATGAAGGAGGCGCGGCCGACCGTGGCTCTCTGGCCTATTAGGCTGTGGCTTATCTCGGCGGCGCTTCCAACGACGGCCTCCTCCTCTATATAGGCGTAGTTGCGGACTAGGGAGTGGCTCCCCACGAAGGCCCTCTTTCCTATGTAGGCAGGGCCTTTCACCACCGCGTAGTGGTCCACCTCGGCTTGTTCCTCCACGACCACCGGCCCTTGGAGGACGGCAGTGGGGCTTACCCTGGCGCCCTCGGCTATGTAGGTGTGGCGGGGGGCTACGTGTTCGAGGAGGGGTAGGAGGTCCTCGGGGTAGTTTACGTCGTGCCACACGCCGCCCCAGGGCGCCACGGCTATCTTCTTGTTTTTCGCCGCCTCGTTTAAGGCCTCGTAGAAGCCGGCTTGGGCGGCGGCTTTGGCCACGTCGCGTGGGAGGAGGGCGGCGCCTGCGTAGATCCACTGGCTTTCTCCCCCTATCTTGGCCAGGAGGCCTCCCGGCTTTGTCTCCACTGCGCCGTAGCCCTTGGTGGTTTTTCTGGGGACGGCCAAGATGGCGCCGTCTGCTCCTGCGGATATCGCGCTCTCCACTAGCGTTCTGAAGGCGGCTGGGTCCACGTACACGTCGCCGTATGCCAGGAGGATGTGGGTCTCGGCGCCTAGGTGGGATTCGGCGGCGGCTATGGCCTGCTCTATGCCCTGGCCTTTCTCCTCGACGTATATGTAGGGCCCCCGCTCGGGGTGGGGGGTCACTACGTACACTCTGCCGAAGGTGGCGGCGAGGGGGTCCGCGGCGTATTGGTAGAGCCTGCGGCCTCCCACCCTCACGTAGGTCTTGGGGAGGGGGCCCGTCAGTTTTTCGAAGGGGCCGGGCCTCCCGCCCGCCAGCACCACTGGGGCGATCTTCATCACTCCACGGTGACGGTTTTTGCGAGGTTTCTCGGCTTGTCGGGGTCGTAGCCCCTCTCCACCGCGGTGAAGTAGGCCAGGAGCTGCAGGGGGATGACGTGGAGTATGGGGGCCGCCAGCTCTCCGGACTCGGGGACCTCTATGGCGTAGTCCAGCCTCTTCGCGATGTCGCTTCTGGCGGGCACCGTCCCTATGGTGTAGGCCCCCCTGGCCTTCATCTCTGCGACGTTGCTTAGGGTCTTCTCCCTCGTGTTTGGGTCGGAGAAGACGAAGAGGACTGGGAAGCCGTCCTCCACGAGGGCTATGGGGCCGTGTTTGGACTCGCCTGCGGGGTAGGCCTCGGCGTGTATGTAGGCCACCTCCTTGAGCTTGAGCGCCCCCTCCATGGCGACGGGGACGGCGGAGCCTCTGCCGAGGTAGTAGGCGCTGGGCTTGGCCTTGAGCCTCCTGGCTAGGTCCTTGGCGGCTCCCGCCGTGTTCTCCACGGCCTTCCTGGCTAGGTCGGGGAGCGCCTTTATCTCGCGCTCCATGGGGGCTGTGTCGTAGCCCAGGGCTTTGAGCATTGCGGCGTAGATGGCCGAGAGGGTGGCCACCTGGGTGGTGAAGGTCTTGGTGGCGGCTACGCCTATCTCCGGCCCCGCCCTGGTGTAGACCACGACGTCGCTTTCCCTAGTTATCGTGCTTCCGACGACGTTGGTGACGGAGAGCACCCTGACCCCCCTCTCCCTCATGGCTCTCACGGCCTTTATCGTGTCTATGGTCTCGCCGGATTGGGATATGGCCACGGCCGCGTCTCCCTTGTCGAAGAGGGGCTCGTAGGCGGCGTATTCCGAGGCCACGACGGGCACCGGCGTCGCCTTTATCCTCAGGAGGAGCTGGGCGAAGACCAGCCCGGCGTGTAGCGACGAGCCGGCCCCCACCACGTATATGTTTCTCGCCGATAGGAGGGAGGCGGCGGCGGCCTCTAGCCCCTCCAGGCCCGCCACCGTGGTGGCCAGAGACTCCGGCTGCTCGTATATCTCCTTGAGCATGAAGTGGGCGTAGCCGCCCTTCGTCGCCATCTCCGCGCTCCAGGGGATCTCCTCCACGCGGCTGGACGCGTCCTGCGGCACGCCGTCTGCCTCTATGTAAACCTGGTGGGGGGTTATATAGCCGTACTCCCCGTCTCTCACCGCGATCACCCTCCTCGTGTGGTCGAGGACGGTGGGTATATCGCTGGCGACTATGTTGAAGCCGTCTCCTACGCCGATTATGAGGGGGGACAGGTTCCTGGCGAAGTATATCGCCTTGGGGTTCTCCGCATCTATCAAGGCCACGGCGTAGGCCCCCCTCACCCTCGAGAGGGCTTTCTTAAACGCGGCGAAGGTGTCGAGGCCCTGCCTCTTGTACTCCTCGACTAGGTGGGCGATGACCTCCGTGTCTGTCTCGGAGCGGAAGACGTGGCCCCTGGCGGCGAGCTCCTCCCTCAGCTCTGCGTAGTTTTCCACAATGCCGTTGTGCACCACCGCGATTACGCCGCGGCAGTCGGTGTGGGGGTGGGCGTTGGCCTGGTCGGGCTTGCCGTGGGTGGCCCAGCGGGTGTGGGCCAGCCCAGCCACCCCCTGTATGGAGTCGAAGCCGTATCTCGCGGCCACCTCGGCCACCTTGCCGGCGTCTTTCCTCACCACGAGCCCCCGGTCCACCACGGCTATGCCGGCTGAGTCGTACCCCCTGTATTCAAGACGCTCGAGGGCCTTCCTGAGGACCTCGCCGAGGTTCCTCCTCGGCCTATCGGCGTATACTATGCCGAAGATGCCGCACACAGCTTCCTCGGGGTCCCCCTATATATAGGTTCAGTGCCGCTGAAGGGCGCTCACGCCTCGCTTGAACCTCTCCTCATCACCTCCACGCTTCTACAGGGTATTTTTAAACCGTTGCAGGGCCCCAGGACGTACACCGCCCGCGGCTTCACCATCTCTAGGAGGTCCTCAAGCGGCTTGGCCCTGCGGTAGATGGGGGCCTTCACGAGGGCCCCCGCCGCGTATTTGTGGCCTCCGCCCCCCAGCCTCCCCGCCACCTGTGTGCAGTCGTAGGGGCTGTCTCTGTGGGCGCCGCAGTAGAGCCTGTAGGTCCTCCAGCCCCTCTTGACTAGTATGTTCACGAAGGAGGAGCCCCTCTTCTCCAGCTCTATAGCTAAGGCGCGGTAGGAGATGCCGAGGCGCGTGGGGCTGTAGATGACCAGGACCTCCTCGGGGGGTATCGCCGCCGCGATCTGCTGGACCAGCCTGTCCCTCTCCAGCCCCCTCTGGGCCGCCGACTTGAGGGGCTCCTCCTCAAGCGCCGCGAGGCCCCTCTGCGCCAGCTTCTCCACCGCGGCCAGCTTCTCCCGCATGTCTGCATATCTTATGGCCAGGTCCAGGAGCTTGACCTTGGGGTCTCTGACGTCTGCGGTGTCTGTCTGGACGGCGGCGTCCACGAGCTGCCGGGCCACCTCGTCGTTTTCGAGGCCGAGGGCTTTGGCGGCTAACACGGCGGCGGCTGGGGCGTCTGGGTCGTAGAACTCGACCTCGGCGCAGGGCTTGTTTGTCTTGTGGTGGTCGGCTCTAACCCTCGCCTTGCCGGGGCACGGGAGGTCCGCCACGAAGTCCCACCTCAGCGCCTTGACCCACCACCTCCTCACGTCGGTGGGCCCCGCCAGCACCACGGCCCCCCGGGGGTAGGCCCTCTTGAAGAGGGCGGCGGAGGCAACGCCGTCTACGTCGCCGGCGTCGCAGAGGGCGAGCGGCCTCCGGGCTAGCTTGGCCTTAAGCGCGGTCAGCAACATACGCCGCCGTTAGACATAAATTTATTTGTCTTTCTAGAGGCGTTGAGGCTGGGCTACTTGGGGAGGAGGAGCCTTTTCGAGGTGGTGAGGAGAGTTGCCTTCAACGTCGCGCTTTTTGAGCGGGGCGATATAACCGTCGTAGACGCGATGTACCGGGAGAGGGGGGACGTGGTTCTGAGCTGCGGCGACTACCGCTGCGTCGCGCGGGAGCTCTTCACGGCTCTGCCCAAGCTGCTGGGGGGCGGGAGCCTGGGGGTGGACCTAGGCGCGGCGAGGAACGGGCTGGCCTACGTCTGGCGGGGGGAGCCCGTCTTACACGCCGTGGTTGACTGGCAGACGGTGGAGGCTGTGCTGCGAAACGCGGGGCCTCTCGAGATATACATCGGCTCCTCCCCCTACGTAGACGTCAAGAAGGCCGCCGCCTTGGCCGGCTGCCGGGAGGTTAGGCTGGTGGACGAGCTAGCCGCCAGCTGGTCCAGGAGGTGGATCAGGGCGAGGTACCCGGAGCTGGAGGAGGACGAGGTGGACGCGCTGGCCTTCACCTACTACGGCGGGGTGGCCGCCTCCATATGCTAATATTACCGCGAAACTCTAATAAACGGGGGCCTGGGGAGAGTCGGTGTTTGTGGTGAAGTGCGACTCGTGCGGGTTTGTGCTATATAGGGGGCCCGACCCCAAGACGGTGGAGGCTGTGCTCAAGATGTGGGGCGGGGTGTGCCCCAAGTGCCTCTCCCCCCTCGAGAGGAGGCCGATAAAGATAGGGATCGGCCTCGTCAAGAAGGTGAGTTAAAGATATATTGGGGGGGCCTCCCGCCCAGCCATGGACAGAAGGGAGAAGTTGCTGGTAGTTGTTCCCGGCCTCCTGGCGGCGTTTGCCATCGCCCTCTACGCCAGGATGTATAGGGTGTTTCTCTGGGGGTGGTGGCTGGACGAGTTCGACCCCTACGTGAGGTACTACCTGGCCAAGTACATGCTTGAACACGGCGTTGGGTGGTGGTGGAGCGGCGCGCAGTTTACCCAGTTCTGGCACCCCTACGGCATAGACTGGGGCAGGGTGCTCCTCCCGGGCACCTCCCTCTACGGCCTCTTCATCTACGCCCTCCTGCGCCCCTTCGGGGTGGATCTGTGGCACGCCGTCATAGCGGCCCCGGCGGTGGTGAACTCCCTAGCCGTCTTCTCCATGTTCTACCTGGGGTACAGGGTGGGGGGCGAGCTGGGTATACCAAACGGCGGGGTTAGAGTTGGCCTAGCCGCCGCGTTGCTCACCGCCATAGCGCCGGCCTTCGTCGAACGCGGCTTCGCCGCCTGGTTCGACGACGAGCCGATAAGCCTCTTCCTAATCCCCCTGGGCCTTGCCCTGTTGATAGACGGCCTTAGGAGGCCGTGGGCCGGGGCTTTGGCAGGAGCCGCGTTGGGCTACGTGGTGTGGACGTGGGGTGGGCACTTCTACGTCTGGAACCTAGTGGGCCTATACGCCATGGTCCTCCCCGCCTACTACTACCTAAAGCTAGCCCTGGCGAAGCCGGGGAAGAAGAGCAGGCCCCCGGAGCTGCCCTTCGACGCGAGGAACTTCTTCCTGTCCTACCTCCTCTTCTACGCGGTGTACGCGGCCTTTGTGGCGTCTATACCTAGATACGGCGTGCACACGGTGGCGAGCGCCTTCAACATACTGCCGACTTTCGGCCTCGCCTCGGCGGCGTTGACGTGGGCGCTTGGCTTAAAGCTCGGCGCCGCCAGAACAGCCGAGCTACTTAGGCGCTACATATGGGCCGTGGCGGGCGTCGTAGCCGTCGGCTTGGCGGCGTTCGCGGCGGCTATCGCCGCTGGGCTCATCGGAGGGAAGTTCCTCGCCACCCTCCTGCCCTTCGGCAGATCGGCCATCGTGGCCAGCGTCGCGGAGCACTCGACGACTCAGTTTATACAGATCTTGAGTAGGTACGGCCCCCTAATCCCGTTCATAGTGGCCTCTCTGCCGTATCTCTTCACGCCCAGCGGCTTGCTGGCGCTGACTTACCTAGTTACCGCGGGCTACGCCGCCGCCACCATGGTGCGCCTCCTCGTGCTCCTGGCCCCCGGCGCGTTGATCGCGGCCGCCGTGGGCATGGTTAAGCTCTTTGACAACAGGAGGTTTGGCCATATCGTAATGGCGGCGGCCGTGGTCTCCACAGTGATGTTGCTCTCCGCCGTGATGCCGGCCGTCTCGCAGGGCCAGGGCTTTGTCCTAGGCCTCGCTAGGCAGCCTACACAGATAGCCACCTCGGCCGTTGGGGCGGTGAGCGACGACTTCATAGACGCGTTGATGTGGCTTAAGACCCGTCTGCCGCCTTACGAGCCCGTGGCGTCGTGGTGGGACTACGGCTACTGGATTTCTGTCGTCGGGAACAAGACGAGCCTCGCCGACAACTCGACGATAAACGCGACGCAGATCGGCGAAATAGGCCTTGCGTTTATGGCGCCGCCTCAGGTAGGCGCCGCCATATTTACAAAGCAGTTCGGCACCAAGTACGTCCTCGCCATCATGCCCTACGCCATATACCCCGCCACCTTGCCCACGGGCCTGCAGACGCCTCTGCTTGTGCACGAGTATCCGCCTGGCGGCGACTTCCTAAAGTCCTACTGGATGACGAGGATAGCTCTGGAGAACGTGCGCGACGCCGCGGATGTGTTAAAGGCGCGCGGCATGAGCCCCGAGGACTATATATACACGAGGGCGATGTCTTACCCGGGTCCTCCACCTAACGCGGCGTATGCCTACTTCACCATCGGGGGTAGCTACTACCCAGTGCCGCTGGATTTAAACAGGACGTTGTACGCTATGCTCTTCTCCAAGGAGAGGTTCTTCCCCATATATGGCAACTACAGCCAGTTCCTCCCCTGGATCTTCGAGGGCGTGGAGCAGCCAGGCGGGGGCTTCACGTCGTTTAGATCTCTGAGGCTCGTCGGGGGCAACGTCTATCTGCCGACCGACATAACGCCGCAGCTCCAGAGCTTGGGGGCCTACGTGATTAAGGGCTGGGACCGCGGCGGGGTAGACGTAGTCGTTGACCCGTTGACGAACGCCACCCAGAGGATCCCCCTGGTTACGGCCGACCCGCGGCCTCTGAGGCTTGTGTACGTCTCCAAGCCCTACGGCTGGGTGGTGGTGTACGAGGTGGAGGGGAGCTAGGGCCCCCCGAGGAGGTCTTTCAGAATTCTCTCCTTTGTCTCCTCTCTGACGGGGAGGGCGCCCGTCGACAGCTTCTGCAGGATTCTATACCTCTGGTATTTATCCTCCGGCGAGTACTTGGGCGGGTGCGGCACCTTGACGGGGCCTCCGCACCTGGGGCACCTCTCCTTAGACAGCGTGTAGGCCCCGCATTTTGTGCAGCGCCTCAGGAGCGACCTCATTCTAGGCGCTGCACCGTGGCTATCACCTTGTGCTTCTTCTGCAACGTCTGTAGTATGTTGGCCAGCTCTGTGAAGGCGGCCTCCACCTGCTTAGGCGCCTGGCCCACGAGGTCTACGCGGTACCTCGGGGGCCCCACGACGTATATCTTCGCGGAGACGCCGGGGTACTTCTCATGTAGGGCTTTCGCCAGCTCCCCCAGGGCGGCTTTTATCCGCTCCGCCCCGTCTCCCTCGACGCTGACGGCCTTTATTATGCCGGATATCTTGGTGGGGGGTATCTCCACCTGCTGCCTCGCGAGCTCCGCGATCTGCTCCTTGAGCTGGGGGTCCAGCTCCAGGTCGTCGAGGACGTGGGGACCCGTCTTCACCACCTCTTCAAACACCTTGAAGGGGTCTCCGAACTGCTCCTCCAGGTACCACAGCGTCTTGAGCGCCTCCTCGGGGGGCCTGCCTAGCTTCTTCATGGCTATCTCGAGCATCTTGAGCACCCTGACCTTGTGGCGGTAGAGCAGGAGCTTCTTCTCCTTCTCGTCGACGCGGACGCGCTTCAGCGAAACCTCCACGACCCTCATCCTCGGGTTTACGCTGATTACCTTAAACACAGTCTTGTTGCCCTCCTTCACGTAGTCCCTGATGGAGTGGAACCAAGACTGTATGATCTCCTGGGTTGGGGCGAAGGCCTCCAGCTCGTACTCGTCGAGGTAGATGTAGGCCCCGTGTTCAGCTATCTTCTTGACGGTCCCTATCACCACCTCGCCCACGTCTGGGAGCTCCTTCCTCGAAAGCCTCATGGCCTCCGGGGGGCGGGGGTTTAAAACCCTACTCTAGGACCTTTATGACGTGTCCGGCGAGCCTCGCCTTCCCGCCAGTGGGCTGGGCGAGGACTCTGCCGCAGACTAGGCAGCGGACCACCATGGCGGCGTGGGAGAAGGTCACCTGCTCGTTGCCGCAGTCTGGGCACCTCACCTTTATGAACCTGGAGCGGGGCTGCGGGATTAGGGTTTTGCCGAATCTGGCGGGCATACTAGACCAGCTCCACCTTCTTCATCCTGCCGAGGCTCTTCACGGTTTTGTAGCCGCACTTGCTACATGTAAAGACGAGGGTCACCTTCTTGTTCACCTTGGCGAAGCGCTTCTGCTTCGGCTTGGGGGTGGAGCCGTAGCCCTTTAGCTTCCTCTCATACCTCCTCTGACCCTCGGCAAGCGTGCGCCTCTGGCCGGCGTGGTAGTTAGACACGTTGTGTTTCGTATATGTGTTGCAACGGGGGCAGTACATGTTGACGGCCTTGGGAAACTTCATGTGCTTGGCGAATTTGCGTCAAAATAAACCTTTCGCCTTAGGGGAACCTCCTCGCCACCCCCCTCTCCTCGAGGTCTCTGGCGTCTCTAGCCGGGAGCTTGGCGAGGTCCCCCTTGGCGAAGGGCCCTATCTGGACGAACTCCTCCGTCACGATGGCGGGGTGGGGGACCAGGAACTGCACCACCACGTAGTCCTGAGCCCTCCTCCTCTGCGGCCCGGCCTGTTTTATCTTGGCTATGGGGCCCACCAGCCTCTCCTCCTCGGCCGTCATCCTCCCCGGGACCCTCCCCTGGCTGAGCTCCCAGAGGATCTTCCTCGTCCTGATCTCCATTATCGTGAGGAGCATAGACGCCGCCTGCTCCTTCACTCTATCCTGGAGGGCCTGCGGAAGGGGGGACCTCTGGAGCTCCCTTGCGAACTCCTCGGCGGCTTCGGCGTAGGAGCCGTAGGGGGGGTCTGTCAAGAAGCGCGAGTTTACCTCGGCCGAGAGCCAGAGCCTCAGCTTCTCAATCATATATCTTGCCGAAGTCCTGCAGCTCTAAATATATTGCTAGATATGCGGGGAGGACCTTGACGTCTCCCTCCCCGGCGTCGATCCTGTCGAAGAGGACGGGCCCCCTCAGGTCCTTGGTGAACCTCACCTTTAGGTTGCCCTTCCTAAACGCGACCGCCTTCTCCACTATCTCGCCGGCGTCTTTCTCCAGGTCCTGCTGGGTTAGGGGGAGCGCCGCGAGGCCCGTCTTGCCGTTTAGGGAGCCTGGCAACCGGATAAGCCTGTGGATGTCCTGGGTGACCACCTCGTCTATCTCCACCTTCAACGCCCTGGGGTCCTCCACCCCCTGCCTAATCCTGAGGAGGTTGCCCTCGACCTCCTCCTCGTAGAGGAGCACCTTCCTCCTCCCAAGCTTGGCGGCGAAGCGGGTGGGGTCGAAGCCGGCTGCCTTTAGGTAGTTGACCAGCTCCCTCCTCTCCCTAGCGCCCAGCGCCAGCACCTCCTCGTCGGCGACGTGGACGTGGAATCCGCGGTTGCCGGAGAAGACTATGCGCCTGGGCTTCAGCCCCAGCTCCCTGGTCAAGACGTCGAGGAGCTTGTTGGCCTCCTCCCGCGCGTCGTTTAGACAGGCGATGGACACGAGCTTGCTCTCTCTACACGCCTCCGTGTCGAGGTGGTCGCCGTCTATGTCGAAGATCAGATCCGCCCCCAGCCAGCCCTTGCGCTCCATATCTCCCTCGTCCGGCCTCTCGTAGTAGGCGGAGGAGTGGTACATGTGCCTCGGCGTTTTCTCAACGGCGAACCTCCGCAGCTCCTCCACCGACTTGAAGGCCTTGTGCCTCACCATCCCCCCTCCGAAGGGCTGGAAGGCGAACTCCCTCTTCTCCACCGCGTCTACGTCGAACTTGGCGTAGTTCCTGTAGTAGTTGCGGAAAAAGACCTCGACTATCACTCCACCCTTGGGGCTAGGAAGTAGGCTATCTTGCCGCCGGCCGGTATGTCGAAGGTGAGCAACAGCGGCTTGGCTGTGGCAAGCTCGATGGTCACTATGTCGCTGATCTTCGACGTCCTCCCCACCATGTCCACGAGGTACTCCAGCGAGTACCTGGCAGACGCCGGCTCCTTCACGTCGAACTCGTAGACCAGCTCGCTGTTTTTGTCGAGCCTCACCTCCACCTCTCCCTTGTCGCTCGTCGCCCCTATCACCAGCGCCTCCTCGTTAGCCTCGAACTTCACCTCGTCCGCCACGGCGTCTGCGTCTTTTATCGCCGAAGCTAAGACGTCGCTTGCGGTTTTCACCATCGCCGTATACACCACCTTAGGCGTTGGGAGCTCCTCCCCCACCACCTCTATCGAGGGCAGGGTTATCGACCTCACGGACTTGCCCACCAGCTTGATCCTTATCCTCCCCTCCTCCACCTCCATGGAGATCTTGTCGCCTTTTTTGACGCGCCTGAGGATCTTCTTGAGGTCCTTGAAGTTGACCCCCACCCGCAGCTCCTCGACCTCTGGAAACTCGTCGAACGCCTCCTTAGGTATGGAGAGGTCAACCATGGCGGTCCTCGACGGGTCTAAGGCCCTCAAGTAGAGACCGTCGCTTCTAACGACGAAGTTGGCCTCCTCCACCAACACGGAAACGGCGTCGACGATGTAGGCGAATTCCTTGGCATCTAGATAGGTTATGACGTGTTTAGACATGACAACCACATTATCCCGGCTTTAAAAGATAGTGGGATATTACGACCGTCTGTCCCTAGGCGGTCTCACGCCTAGAGCGGCGCTCAATTCCGGCGCGGCAGGCTTTATTCGTACTCCCGCCAGGTGTGGCCGCACTTTGTGCATCTGTAGAACCTGGTGGGGGGCTCGTCCGCCGCCCTCGTCTGCTGGACCCAAACGTAGGCCTCGTCGTGGCCGCACTTGGGGCAACCCCTGGTCTTCGCCTTGGGTAGGTTCACCGGGTTGTCCGCAACCACTATCACCGGGTTTTTGTTCTCCACGGCGGCCTTGCTCTGGTACCTGCTTTTTACGTCTCCGGATGCCTCCTCCTCGTAGCCGCATTTGGGACACCTGAGCACCGTCTTATCTCCTCTTTTCACGGGGACGAGGAGGCTTCTGTCGTTTGGGCAGAACCTCATGACGCGTCTCAGCGCCAGGTGGTATATAAAAACTTTTACGAGGCAAAAATCTTATAAATCGGGGCTATAGCTGAGGCGTGACTTCGGTTAAGGACGTCCCTGCGGATCTGCTAATTGCAGAGCTGGCTAGGTACATAAGGGAGAACGTGCCGCAGGTGAAGCCGCCCGTCTGGGCGCCCTTTGTGAAGACGGGCGCCAACAAGGAGAGGCCTCCCATGACGCAGGACTGGTGGTACGTGAGAGCAGCCTCGCTGATGAGGAAGCTGTACCTCTACGGCCCGGTGGGGGTGGGGAGCTTGAGGACGGCCTATGGATACAGGGCGAAGATCGGCGATAAGACGAGGCCCGAGAGGACTAGGAAAGCCGGCGGGGCCATCATCAGGAAGCTACTGCAGCAGCTTGAGCAGGCCGGCTTCGTGGCGAAGACCAAGGGCGGGAGGGTGTTGACTCCGGAGGGCAAATCCCTCGTGGATAGGCTCGCGGCGAAGATAGCGAGGGACCTCGCGAAGGCTAGGCCGGAGCTCGCGAAATACCTAGCTCCCCCCAAGGAGTAATGGCTGAGGGGGGCTACGAAGATAGGGAGCTGGAGGAGCTCAGGAGGAAGAAGCTGGAGGAGTTGCAGAAGAAGGCCGAGCTCGAGCGCCAGGCCCAGATTGCGGCTGCCCAGAGGAGGATCGCCCTGAAGAAGATACTAACGCCGGCAGCCTTGGCGAGGCTTGACAACATCAGGGTGGTTAGGCCCGAGCTGGCGGAGGCGCTTGAGCAACAGCTGATCGCCTTGGCGTCCTCGGGCAGAGTTAGGGTGCCGATCGACGAGGACACCCTCAAGGAGATCCTGGAGGCGGTGTACAGCCAGTCGAAGAGGGAGTACCGCTTCAGGCTCTAAATTTTTAAATCCGCGTTTCACCCGGCGTTATGGCTCGTAACAAGCCTCTTGGCAAAAAGCTCAGGCTCGCCGCCGCCCTTAGGTCAAACAGGAACCCGCCCGTCTGGGTAGTGGCTAAGACCAAGAGGCGGGTTGTCAGATCCCCCGCGCGTAGACACTGGAGGAGGGTTAAGCTGAAGGCCTAGGCCGACTTGACCGCCTTCACTATCTCGCCCAGCTTTTCGGGGTTCTCCTCCGCCAGCGTGCCAGTGACGATTACGTTGGGCCTCTCCCGCGCCACGGCCCGCGCGGCCTCCCCGCTTCTTATGCCGCCGCCAACTATCAAGACCCTGGGGAAGGCCTTCCTCACGGCTTTGACCATCTCGGGGGGCGCCGGCTGGGGGGCGCCGCTGCCGGCCTCTAGGTAGAGCGCCTTGAACCCGATGTAGTTTGCGGCTAGGGCGTAGGCCGCCGCGATGTCGGGCCTGGTGTACGGTATCGGCTTGCTCATGGATACAAAGCCGGCGGCGCCGCCGTCGCCGACGATTACATACGCGGTTGATATGACCTCAAGCCTCGGGTAGTGTTTAGCCAGTAGGACGGCGCCGTGGACTTGAGCCCCTATGATGTAGTAGGGGTCTAGGGAGTTCAACACGCTGAGGAACAACACGCCGTCTGCCTCCTCGGTGAGTTGCGAAACGGAGCCTGGGAATATGACCACCGGCACGTGGGCAACGGATTTTATATCTCTGGCCACCTGGGCGATCTGGCTCTCCCTAATCCCTAGGGATCCGCCTACGAGGATGCCGTCTGTCCCCGCCTCCAGGGCGTATCTAGCTATCTTTAGATAGTCCACAGACTTATCTGGGTCGATCAACGTGAAGTGCTTCGTGCCTTCTAGCAGATATTCATAGAGCTTCATCTCCGCCTCCCGCCTCGCCGGACTTCGCCTTCTCGGGAGGGGCTATCTTCCCCTCGAGGTAGAGGTCTACAAAGGCGTTGTAGTAGTCTACGGGCATCCAGCCGGGCCTCTCCTCGAACTCGTGCCTCAAACCGCAGTTTCCGCAGACCACCAAGTAGCCGTCCTCCGTCTTCTTGACCGTGACCAGCTGGGCGCCGCAGTGGGGACAGGTGAAGATCTTGGGCAACGTCTTCTTAGGCCGTAGAAGCACCTTCCTCGTCTTCCTCCGTCTGCCCATGGGTTCCCCAGTAAGCCGCTATATAAATATAGATGGCCGCGCCCAAGAGGGCGGGGTTTGTTTCGCCGACAGATATCAGCCGTAGCGCCTCCGGTCACCTCATCGCCGTAACCCTGACAGCATCACCGCTTCTCAAGAGGCGCCAATTTTAAAAGGTTATCTGTGGATGTGTCCATGAGGTATCTCACGGGCTTAAACCCGGTTTCTAAGGTGGCCGACATCTTGCCCCAGGTAAAGAGGGTTGAGGAGGTGGAGAAGGTCGCCGCGTGGGACGCCGCCGGGCGAGTCGCCGCGAGAGACGTGGTGGCTCCCCACGACTACCCGCCGTATCCCAGAGCGGCCTACGACGGATATGCGGTGAGCTCGGAGGAGACGCCGGGGAGGTTCAAGCTCGTCGGGGCTGTTCTGGTGGGCCAGTACAGGAGGGACCTCGTCCTCGGCCGGGGGGAGGCCGCCTACGTCACAGTGGGGGCTTTCCTCCCCGAGGGGGCCGACGCAGTGGTTCCCGAGGAGGCGGCTAGGAAGGAGGGCGAGCTGGTGGCGGTGGAGAGGAGGTTTGAGAAATATGCCAACGTGGATCCGCCTGGCTCCTACGTGCGTAAGGGCACGGTGTTGCTGAGGCAGGGGACGGTCGTAACGCCTTTTGACGTAGTAGGCCTTCTCGACGTGGGGATAACCTCCCTATATGTCTATAGAAAGCTACGCCTTGGCATAATCGCGACGGGGGACGAGCTGGTGGCTCCGCCTATAGATCCAGAGGTCGCCGCCGAGCTTGTGATGAGGGGGAGGGTGATCGAATCCACGGCGTCTCTGGTCTCGTGGTATATACAGACCTACATGCCCTATGTGGAGGTGCGGGAGAAGGCGGTGTTGGGGGATAGACATGAGGAGGTCCGCGCCGCCGTGGAGAGGTTTCTCCAGCAGTACGACGCCGTTGTAATCACCGGGGGCGCGGGGCCTAGCGAGATAGATCACTTCTACAAGCTCGGCTTCGGAGGTCTGAGGGGCTTCCGCATGAAGCCGGGAAGGCCGACCAGCGTGGCCGTAGTCGGCGGAAAGCCGGTCTTCGGCCTCTCCGGCTACCCAATAAGCGCGCTCCACGGCGTGGTGAGGATCGTGGAGCCGGTCCTCCGCCACATGGCGAACGTGGCTAGGGGGCTTGGCCACGGGTGGCACTACGCGGTGATTACGCAGGACGTGCAGGGGGAGATGGCCCAGATCGTGAGGGTGAGGCTTGAGGTGGGCGAGGGGGGACTACAGGCAACGCCTATTAAGACGAGGCACCACAGTTTTACAGACCCAGACGCGTGCGGGGTGGCGCTGGTGCCCCCCGGAGGGGCGAAAAGGGGAGACGTGGTTCTGGTCCTCGCCTATCGGGACTTGAGGAGGGGCTAGGATCTGCACCTGTGTAGCTTGATGTGCCCCCTCTTGGCCAGCGTCTCCAGCGCGTACATTATATAGCCAAACCTCTTCTCTACATAGTCGCCGCCGTACCACTCCATGTGGGCTTGTATCATCTCGTCGAGACACCAGTCCGCCTTCCCGGTCTCCTTAACTATCTTCATTATGAAGCCGGCGGCGTCCTCCACGGCGTTCCACTGGTAGGCGAACCAGACCCACTCCTTGACCTCTATGGCGTAGTAGTCCGGCATGAACTTGGCGACGCTTGTGATAACCTGTAAAGCGGCTGTCTTAACCTCCGCTGGGCGGCAGCACTGCTCTATGGTCCTCTTCGCCAGCTCTATGCTGTCTCCGGTGTCTACTATGTCGTCTACCACCAGAACCCTCTTGCCGCTGAGGTCCACGTTAACTGGGTACTTGACGTACGCCTTCTCGGCGACTTGGGCGGCTGTGGGCCAGTGCACCACCTGGACGCTGAGGAGGTCGCTTACGCCGAGCCAGTCGCAGAGGAGACGCGCCGGCACGTATCCGCCGCGCGCCACAGCCACGATGACGTCGGGTTGCCAGCCGCTTTCTTTGATCCTCTCGGCGAGTTTCCTGCTCCATTCAACGATTTCGTCAAACGAGACGACTTTTACGGGGATCTTCGGCACGGTGGCCTTCTTCTCCGGCCACTTTAAATACGTTATTTACAAGGCTCCACGGCGATAAAGGTGGTTCCAAAGTCGCGGCATTTAACCAAGCCCTTAAATTCGAAATCGGAAGTGCGCAAAATGCCGCACTCCACGTCTAGACACTGGTTGAAGTGGAGGTTTCCCACCACGCACCTATCCCCCTCACACGCCGCGTACCGCGCCCTCTTCCTCCCCCCGTCGACCATCATGTTGAAGTTCCCCGCGGCTATGTATAGCCCCGCCACGTTGAAGGCGACGAGCCACCTCCCCACAACCCTGGCCACGATGTATGGAAGCGCCCTCAGTAGCCCTAGATCTACGGCAACTCCCCCCGGCACAACGACGGGGTCCAACGCCGCGTATATGCCGAACAGCATCAGCCAGCTGTCTCCGCCTGGGGGAAGCCTCCACCTCACGGCGCTGTATATGCCGTAGCGCATCGCCACCGCAAACCCCAGCCAGGACCTCTCCACCATCTCGAGAGCCTCGCCGAACCGCAACAGGCCTAGGAGCGCCGCCGTCTCTCTCCCAAAGCTCGGAGGCGCGTACGGCCGCCGCTCCCTCATCCCCCGCGCCACCAACACCCCCACCACATCTCTACACCTCCGGGGAGGCGGCGGGTCCCCCCGCCTGTATATCTCCCAAAGCGCGGGTGACCCCCTCACGAGCGCATATAGGTACTCCGCAAGACAGTCGCCTCCGTTGAGCCTGTCTGTGGCGTAGAGCTCGGAGAGCCTCAAGCCGAGGTTGAGGCCTTCGGCGTAGACCTCCCTGTAGAAGAAGCGCGGCACCTCGGGAGGGCCTCCGCAGAGGTACAGCCCCCCCACCTTCACCGGGCACCTCAGCGCCCGCCTAAGAACGACCAACCTGCCATCTAGGTAGAGGCCGTCCTCCCGCACCTCCACCCGGCCAACCACGCTGCTACTACCCAACTGTATCTTGCCGCTACCCACGAGAAGAGCTCTGTTGGGCGATATCTTGACGACGACGTCAGCGTTCAAATCCTCGCTCACCGGTCGCCTCTCGCCTCTCGTCACTCGGGAAGATTTACACAGAGGTTAAAATTCTTTAGCCGAGGCGTTTAGCCACCGGTGCCACACGCGGGACTGCATCTCCGCCGCGTGTGCACGGCGCAACGTTGAATATTTAAGCTCTGGCGTGTGTGGCGCTTATGGTGAGGAGGAGGAACTATAGGCCTCTGGCAGCGGTTGCGGTGTTGGCTGTGGCTGCGCTTGTGGCTGCCACTGTTACGTTTACCAACGTCACCTACTGGCTTATCAACGCCACTAAGCCGCCTGCCATGAAGTACCCCGGCGCGGACACCGCCGTGGCCGGCGGCCAGTACGTCAAAGTCAGCTACTACTACGACAGCGGACGCGGCGTAAACATCACGAGGATCTCCATCATAGGCTTCACAGGAGACCCCACCAACTACACCTCCGTCGTGAAGGTGTGCAACTACTACGGCACCACCCCCATAACAGCCTATCTGGTGTGGGTAGGCCAGGTGGGCACCACCGGCTATGAGGGGTACATAAAGGCCTTCCTAGTCAAAGGCCCAGACGGCAAAGGCGTAGGCTTCGTAGGCACAACCACATACACCCAGGCAGGCCCCTACACCATCAACCCAGGCGCCTGCATCGACATAGGAGCCTACGTCGCAATAGACCCAGCAATACCCCTAAGCCTAGCCAACGGCCAGACAATACTCGGCACATACCAAGTAAACATACAAATGAGCCCACAGTAACCCCCCCCCCCCCCTTTTCCCCAGTCGCACTCTGCTCATTGTCGGTTAGTCACTTTTCTCTCGACGTCTCAAGCCTTTTTCTGCGTTGAGCCCAGCTCGCCGGGAGGACGCGTAGGCGTCTCTTGCGTCTTCGTCTTTAGATCTCTCTTTCCCCTTGGCTGAGCCAGGTGAGCTTGGTCGGATCTATGTCCTCTCCGCGTTTTATGA
This sequence comes from Pyrobaculum neutrophilum V24Sta, assembly GCF_000019805.1. Lineage (NCBI taxonomy): Archaea > Thermoproteati > Thermoproteota > Thermoprotei > Thermoproteales > Thermoproteaceae > Pyrobaculum > Pyrobaculum neutrophilum. The sequence goes on along the minus strand of NC_010525.1, from coordinate 1,471,710 downwards.
GCGAGATCATGTTCCATGTTATAACGCCGATGATTATATGTCTACAGATCTTGCCCCCTATGGTGTTCCCCTCGCATGTGCATTTTGCGCCGTATTCCCCCACGGCCACGTAGTACCACACATCCGGCTTCTTCCTGGAGCGGACAGCCAGCCTAAGCCCAGCTATCTTCCCGCCTCTTTCCACGATTTCTACGATCCGCACGGTCTCAGGCGACACGTATAGGTAGAGATCCAGCACGTTCTCTATCCTCGTCCCCAGCGCTCTGGAGAGGGAGAGGAGGAAGCTTCTGACGCGTTCGTCAATTGGCGGCTGCATCTACAAATGGCCCGTCCCCCGCTATTATGGACACCCTGGAGTCGGGGTAGGGCTCTCCATACAGTATATACTTGAACCCCGGCACGTACCTCCCGAAGGTGAGGGCGCCGGCTATGTCCAACACACGGAGCCTCCCCCTTAGGTCGAGGAAGCCCCTGGCGGCGCCCTCGGCCGTAAACACCAGCTCAGCCGCCGAGCTCCCCAAGCTCCTGCCCTTGAGCCCCAGCCTTCTAACGACGTCGCAGGTCTTGTCAGGAAAGCCGTTGCTCACCGCCACAAACACCACGTTGCTCCTCACCTCCCTCCTCACGGGCCTGCCGTTTTTCCTAGCCCCCACGCCGGGCCCCGCCGTGTATACGTCCCCCGTGGGCGGTATGGCGACCGCGGCGTATTCCAGGTCGTGGAGGGTGCCCTCCCTGTTTCTCCCCGCCGCTAGGGAGACGGCGAAGAGGGGGATCCCAACGGCGAAGTTGAGGGAGCCGTCGAGCGGGTCTAGGACGAAGATGTAGCGCTCGTCTCCCCATCTATAGACCCCCCTTTCCTCGGCGTAGAGCACCCCTCCCTCTCTAAAGCTCTCCTTCAGCATCTGAAACACCATCTCCTCGACGGCCAGATCGGCCTCCCTAGTCACGTCGTCTCCCTTGTCTAAGACGACGGCCCTACCCCCGCCGCTTCTGAAGGCGGACATTAGGTATTGCGAGGCCCGCGCCACCGCCGCCTCCAAAACGCCGAGCACAGCTCAGCTTAATGCATTATTTAAATAGTACGCCTATGCGTCCACCGCCGATTTAAGACTGGGGCGTTGTTGCGACATGGAGAAGCTGAAAAAACGGTTCGTCATAGCGTCGGTGGGGGTCTTTTAGATTTTCACCCTTGCGTCTAGGAAGGCCTCGGAGAGCCCACCCCCATCCCCCGACAGCTCGAAGTCTACCACGTAGTCCACATATTTAGCCACGCTTGCTACCGCGGTTATGTAGTCCACCACGTCGTTGCCCGCGATCCTCTCCACGTCTCTTAAGCCGGACACCGCGAAGACCCTCGTCTTTATACGGCCGGAGTATATGCCGTAGATCACCTCCACTATGTCGCGGAAGGTCGTGGCGACTCTCATCTTGTCTTCGTCCAGCTCTGCCGGGATCGTGGTGGGCGGGTAGAGCGATAGGTAGTAGACGCCGCGCGCCGCGGCCAGCTCCTCCAGCCTTCTGGCGAGTCTCTTCTTGTCGGCGCTGTATACGCCTACTATCTGGGATTTATACAGCTCGCCCAGCCCAAGAAGCGCCGCGTCGTCCACAAGGGGGGTCTTCGCCACGGTCGGTCTTTTGTTTGGGTATATGTACACCAGGCCGACGCCCTCTACTATGTCGAACAGTATCCGCTCGCTGGGAGGGGCGAACCTGGATTTCACAAGCTTGATGTGCCGCACGGTGTGGCCCAGCGCGTTTTCCCTACTTCCAACCCGGACTAGGCTGTCGGCTATGTAGAAGACCTGCCTCGGGACGCCCTCCACGACTCCTATTATCGGCATCTCCTTAGACAGTTGGTAGAGGAAGCCGTGGACCAGCTCCTCCAGCTTCTCCCCCTGCGGCGCCAGTCCGTTTACCGTGTCTACCACGAGGGCCTCGTACTCGTGTATGTGGTCGGCTATAAACTTGGCGATGTTGGTCCTGAAGGCTCTTGGGAAGTCGTATACGTAGAACTTCTCGGCGTTGGCCCCCACCCTAAGAAACGCGTTTTTCAGCGTCGAGGGAGGCTCGTTTGTGCTAATCCAGAGCACCCTGTTTGCGATCCTGTCGGCTAGCTTGGCCGCCACGCTGGTCTTCCCGCTACCAGGCGGGCCGTAGATCGCCGTAAAGCCCTTAGACGCAACCTCCTGGATGGTAAGCACACGGAGTTTCCGGTGTATATTTTAAAGCTTACAGCACGTTTTAAAAGACGCCGCAAGCACCTTCAGCATGTAGTTCTCCAGTATCCCCCCGGCCCTCTTGGCGAGGCGCTCCGGGTCGCCGCGTTCCTTAGCCATAGGCGGGACGAGGTACGCCCGCCGCTGTGTGACCACCACGCCGCCTACAGATATGTTGAAGAGACCCGCGTTGAAAAACTCGCCGAGTAGGCAACCGAGGCAGTTGTAGAAGCGCCTGGGGAGGTAGGCAACGACGTCTTCATATATGGGGAACTCCACACAGTCTCTACATTCGCCGCCCTCCCTGCACCTCATGGCGTAGACTGCCCCCTGCTCCGTCACAGCCACGTGGTAGTCCCCTATAGATGTGGCGCACTCGAAGTCCCTTCCCCTGATCACGAAGACCGTGGACAGCACCTCGAAGACGGACACCGCGCCTACACTGAGGCCGGTTATTAAGGTTCCGCCTCTAGATGGGCCCGCCGGGATTTGAACCCGGGGTCACCCGCGCGTCAGGCCTCTGCGGGGCTCCGCCCCTGGGCATCCTACCGCTAGACTACGGGCCCTGGGGGACGTCCTTCCCCGAGTTTTTAAGCTTTTTGCCGATACGGCGCTAAAACTTAGCGGGCCCGGTGGGATTCGAACCCACGACCTACGGGTTTCCACGGGCGGCAACCGCCCCTAAGAGCCCGCCGCTCTACCAGGCTGAGCTACGGGCCCTGCGACCTAGAGTTGGCAACTTTATAAGCTTTTCTTCTCCAGAAAGATTTATATAGGCGGTCTCCCCAGGGCAGATGGAACGGAGAACGAGAAGGGGGCCGCCCCACGGGCGGCACGGCCCGTCTGGGCCGAAACCGGTTAAGGAGGGAGACGTGGTTGAGGTCGAGATCGTGGAGAAGTCCAGGAGGGGAGACGGCGTAGCTAGGGTCGAGGGCTTCGTGGTGTTTGTGCCTGGGGCTGAGCCCGGGCAGAGGGTTAGGGTTCAGATCGAAAAGGTGGGCGACACCTACGCGGTGGGTAAGGTGGTCACTTGAGCTTAACGCTTATGCGGTACTCGTCGACTCTCCCGCGTGCTTTTTCTCTCCTCTCCCTGTGGTCTTTTAGAAATCTCGTGATCTTTTCGTAGAGCCTCAGCTTGCACTCTCCGCAGAGCATGGCGCCCGACTTGCAGTCCTGCCGGATTTTCTCCACGGAGGCGTCGTCTGGGTCGAACAACATGTGGTAGTGGAAGACGGGGCATATGTCTGGGTCTCCGCCGTATTTACGTTGCTCCTCCGCCGTGGGCCGGCCTCCGGTGAAGGCGTTCATTATCTTCCTCTTTACGGTCTTCTCGTCGTCTATAGTATATATCGCCGAGTCGGGGTTTGAGGCGGACATCTTGCTCTCCCCCGTGAGCGCCATTATGAACTTCGAGTAGAGCGTGGCGGGCTTGGGGTAGCCGAGGCCGTCGGCTATATCTCTCGCCAGCCTGAAGTAGGGGTCTTGGTCGATGGCGCATGGTATCAACACGGGGGTGGGCTGGCCTCGGAGCTCCGTGGGGAGGAAGGCGACGGCTATCTGTAGCGACGGGTAGAAGATGAGGCCTATGTTGGTTGAGTCGGTGAAGCCGAAGGTGGCCTTGACGGTGTTCCAGGTGAGCTTCTTGGCTACCCTCACCGCGATTGGGTAGAGCGGCTTGATGTCTTTTGTGTCCACTATGAGGTGTAGCTTGTCGGGCGTGAAGCCCAGGGCGATTATGTCTAGGGCGTTTTCGTATGCCCAGCCGGTGGCCTCGTCGAGCTTCATATCCGGGTCGTCGTAGAACTTCTCGTCGTCTGTCATCTGGAAGTAGACCTCAAGGCCGAACTTGTCCGAGAACCACTTCAGCAGTATCCACGGGACCATGTGGCCTATGTGTACAGGCCCGCTTGGCCCCCTCCCCGTGTATAAAGCCCAGGGCTTCCCCTCCCCGTGCCACTTCAATATGGCGTCGAAGTCTCTATGGGCGTAGAAGAAGCCCCTCCTAATCAGGGGGTGCACCTCGCCCGCGTATCTTTCGAGTATCGACACCTCGGCCTGCGTGAGCCGCCGCGCGCCGAAGTGCTGAAGGAGCTTGTCATAGTCGACTCTCCCTCTTACCTCCCACGGCGTAACTACGAAGTCTTCCCCTTTTACGTCCACCCCATGGTGCTGGGGCCCGCCTCCCTTTTTAAATTAAGCCGCCGAGCGCCCGCAGGCGGCGTTTTCGCCGGCGGCTCCGGCTGAGTGGCGCAGGGTGGGCCCCCCTCGCCTTCCCCAACCGCTAGGCGGGTAGTTGCCCCTTGTCTAGGAGGTAGGAGATGGTCTGCGCCCAGCCGGCTAGGCGGCCGAGGCGGCGGGTTGCCTCAGCTCTTAGACACCGGGCAGAGAGGGGGCACCGCCCGCATGTGTACCTGCGGCATAGCTCAGCCCGAGGAGCTTCGCCGGAGAGCCCCAGCTTTGGGGCTGTCCGCATGAAGTGTTTATCCACGGGGGCGGAGGTGGGGTCGCCGGTGTAGAGCAGGTAGAGGTCCGCCACCTTGGGGCCCACCCCCCTTATCTTCAGCAGCTCATCTCTGGCCCGCGGTTTTCCCAACGCCGTGAAGTCCTGTATAGCCTGGGGAAGGCGCTGGAGCTGGTAGCTCCGCCCGACCGACGGGGCGAGCTGGGCGATCCTCCGCAGATCCTCGGAGCGCTGGAAGAGGCGGCGGGTCCACCTCAGCACGTTGCCGTGGTAGTCGGTGTTCTGGGTGAGGAAGGCTACGACGAAGAGGAGGTCCTCGTCGCCTGGGGATGTGGATATGCTTACGCATCCTCCGTATCTCTCGACGAGTTGGTGCACTATATCGCGCGTTTTCCCCTCGGCGTCGTTTATATATCTCCAGGGGTTGTACCACCGGCCGGATATATAGTGGTCGTCCTGCGCCGCCACGCCTTTCCTCACGCCGAAGATCTTAACGTAGCGCTCGTCCAGCAACGCCAGCGTTAGGCTGGGGTATAGAGTGAGGCGGAGGCAGTCAGAGTTCATATCATGAAGGCCGGAATGCCGCTCGGGGTCACGGCGCGGATGGGCTTAAGTCCGCGGGTCTCCATGAGCTTCACGACGTGTGGGTAAAGTATTACGTACTCAACGTCGAGGCACTGTGGTAGCCGGGGGTCCACCGCCTCTAGCCTTCTTTTGAGATCCCGCTCGCTCTCCTCCGTGGAGAAGCCCAACATCGCCGCTGGGTAGACGTCGCGGCACGGCGTTAGGCCGCTCTCCAGGAGGTGCCTTATGGCCTCCAGCTGCCTGTGGAAGTAGGCTCTGGGGGACCTCGTAATTTTCTCGAACTCCTCGGGCGTCGCCCCCTTTATCGAGACCCTAACCACCGCGTTGGGCCTCGCCGCGAGCTCCCTGGCCAGCGCCCTATCTATGAGGATCCCGTTTGTCTCCACCACGAAGACGTAGTCCCTCAGCTCGTCTATAACCGCAAGCGCGTGTCTAGGCGCTATGAGGGGCTCCCCACCCGATATCCTCACCTGCTCATAGCCTCTCTCCCGCGCGATCTTCCTCAGCCTCTCGGCCACCTCCTCCGGCGGCATCCACTGGCCCGCGGTGAGGACGAAGGAGGTGTTCCTCCACGCCCAACACATTCCACAGCGCAGGTTGCAACCCACCACGTCGGCGGTGGCTATCCCCCCGTACCACCTATCCGCTCTGAACCTCCTGTAGCGTCTATACACCACCCCTCCCTCTGCCTTCACCGTATATCTTTCCACGAGCTCAAGCAACCTCTCCGGGTTGATCACATAAATCCCGACATGTTTTTTAAATTTACTTTGCCTGTAAAATGTACATAGAAATCTATATTAGGATGGTATACAAATAACACATATGCTCAAAACGATTAACCCTAAGAAATGCACGCCAGATAAAGAAAAGAAGCCCGAGCTGTACTGGGGCTAGGGCTTTTTGGTCCACGAGCCTTTGTTCCTCAAGCCTTGTTGCGGCTCCTCCAGGCCCGCCGCAGTTGAGCAACCGCGTACAGCCATGTGGCGACGGCCCTCCTCTCCGCCGGTTCCCGAAAACCGCCATTGGCCTCTCCACGCCTCGATACAGGCTGACGCCTCGGGTACTGCCTGTGCTACTAAGAGCCACGCCGTGTATCTCAAACTGAGGCGTTGAACCTGGCGAGAGAAGCTCGGCTCTGGCGAAGGCGCCGTGAGTAACACCTATATTATTGAGGGGATTCCGTAGAGGGTCTCTAACGTTGCCTAGGCAATGTTTATTAACGCGTTTTTCCACCTTTCCTGTGTCTGAGGAGAGGAAGGTGGTGGCCTCGCGGGAGTACGTCATCAGCTTGAGGAGGGCCTACGTGGTGTCTAGGACGAAGAGGGCTAAGTACGCCGTTGGCCTAATTAGGAGGTTTGTGGCTAGGCATCTGAAGGTGGAGCCCAGCGCTGTAAAGATCGGGCAGAAGTTGAACATGGAGCTGTGGTCCCGCGGCATAGAGAAGCCGCCGAGGAGGGTGAGGGTGTCCGTCGAGAAGTACAGCGACGGCACGGCCTTGGTGGAGCTGAAGGAATGAGCTTCGATGTAGCTCCCCTTAAGGTTTTTGGGAGCTCCTCTGTGGGGGTTTTCCTGGCGACTAACAACTCCGTGACTTTTCTCCCCCCCGACGTGCCTGAGAAGATAGATGACGTCGTGCGGAGCACCCTCCGTACCTCTGTGGCTAGGTTTTCGGTTGCTAGATCTCCGCTGTTGGGCATCTTCCTCGTGTTGAACGACAACGGCGTGGTTCTCCCCTCCCTTGCTCTGGAGGAGGAGGTGAGGCTGTTTAAATCGCTTGGGCTCAACGTGGGGGTGGTCAACAGCAGATATACGGCGATCTCCAACCTGGTCTTGGCTAACAACAAGGTCGCCGTGGTATCCCCCCTGCTTGAGGCGGAGGCGAGGAAGGTGGTATCTGACGTCCTAGGCGTTGAGGCAGTCGTCGACACAATCGCCGGAAATCCGCTCGTCGGTTCGCTGGCTGTGGCTAACTCCAGGGGGGTGTTGGTGGCGCCGGAGGCCACAGACGAGGATTTGAAAAAGCTGGCTGGGTACTTCAACGCGAGGGTGGACGTGGGGACCGTCAACAAGGGGAAGAGCTTCCTAAGAGGCGGCTTGGTGGTGAACGACAGAGGCGCCCTGGTGGGGGATGAAACGGCGGGTCCGGAGCTGATGAGGATAACGCAGGTCTTGGGCTAGGCGGCGACAAACTTATAAGGGTTTCTGTTGAGGCTGTCATGCCTAGGATTTATAGGGTTGTGGGCGAGACGGCGACTGGGATGAGGTTTAGGGTTGAGGTGACGGCTGAGAAGCCCTACGACGCGGTTGAGAAGGTCTACTCGCTTATAGGGAGCAGGCATAAGCTTTCGAGGGTTCAGATCAAGATCAGGGAGGTCGCCGTCGTGTCGCCTGAGGAGGCTAGGTCTGACGCCGCTAAGTTGCTGATGGCGGTGGATAGGGTGGTGAGGTATTGACATGTCTAGGCAGGATGTACAGAGGTTGTTGGAGGAGTACCAGGTAATAAGCGAGCTTCTGTCGGGTCTCCAGGCCCAACACGCCACGGTGTCTGAGCTTCTTGAGGAGCTTACCACGGCCCTCGACGGAGTGCGCCTTCTGAAGTCCGAGGGGCCCGACAGGCTTGTACACATCGGGGCTGGCCTATACGTGGGGGGGAGCTTCAGCTCTAGGGAGGTGCTGACGCCGCTGGGGGCGGGCTACCACGCCTTTGTAGATCTGGAAAACGCAGAGAGGATTCTGAAGGAGAGGATAGAGGAGTACTCCCGCCTAAAGACCTCTCTGGAGGAGAACATAGAGAAGCTGGCCGAGAGGGCGGCTCAGATCCGCCAGGTTCTAGAGAGGCTTGGAGCCAGGTAGATGTTTGACAAGCTGAGGAAGACCCTTTCTAAGTTCGTCGAATCTGTCGTCAGCGCTGTTAAGGAGGATCAGCTGGACGGGAAAGAGGTGGAGAAGCTTGTTTCAGATCTCTACCTGGATCTGGTAGACAGCGACGTGGCTGTCGAGGTGGCCGACGCCGTTGTGGAGGAGCTCAGGAGGAGGCTCGTCGGGACTAAGGTCCCCCGGTTTGGGGATAGGGAGTCCGTTGTCAGGAAGGCAGTTCACGACGCCTTGTTGGGCGTCCTCGGCGATGTGCCCGACGTGGACTTCTACGAGGAGGCGAGGCGGGCGTTGGAAAGGTCGAGGCCCTATGTGGTTATGTTCCTCGGGCCTAACGGCTATGGGAAAACCACCACCTTGGCGAAGCTCGCCTTTAACCTCCAGGAGATGGGGTTTAGGGTGGTTGCCGCGGCCGCGGACACCTTTAGAGCCGGCGCCAGGGAGCAACTGGAGGAGCACGGGAGGAGGGTTGGTTTTAGGGTGGTGGGCGGCCCCTACGGCTCTGACCCAGCCGCCGTAGCCTACGACGCGGTTCAACATGCTAGGTCCAGAGGCTACCATTTCGTGTTGATCGACACCGCGGGGCGGATGCACACAGACGCGAACCTGATGGAGGAGCTTAGGAAGATCCAGCGTGTGGCTGAGCCGCACCTCTCGATCTTCGTATTCGACGCGCAGCTGGGTAACGAGGCTCTCGAGATCGCGAGGTACTACTCAAAATACGTAAGGATCGACGGCATGATCGCCACTAAGGTAGACGCCTATCCGAAGGGCGGCTCCATCCTCACCTTTATGTACGTCCTAAAGCGGCCCGTCTACTTCCTAGGCGTTGGCCAGACCTACCGCGACTTGGTCAAGTTCTCTAAGTCCGAATACGTGGGCCGTCTTCTGAGCTAAAGCTTATATATCTATTCATACGGGGGGCCGTGGCCTCCCTAAGGGAGAAGCTTGAGCAGATTCTGAGAGACGTGAGGTGGGTGGTGTCCACGGCCTCGAAGCCCGACGACGACGAGTTCAAGCTTGTCTCCAAGTTCCTCCTGTTGCTTGCCTTCGTGGCTGGGGCTTTCCAGCTGGTGTTCCACCTAGCTGGCGTATATATCTCGGGCGTGGTGTACAACCAGCCGGTCCCCACGTTGGGCGAGCCTGCTAGAGAGGCCGCGGCTGTGCTCGCGTCTATAGCGGTGATCGTAGTAGGGCTTATATACCTCACCGCCAAGCTGAGGTGATGTCGCAGGAGAGGTGCCCCGTATACACCGTCAGCACCGTTACGCGGCAGGAGTACAACGTTGTTATTGTGCTCAAGATGCGCGCCGAGTCTAGCAAAATACCGATCTACTCAGTCGTGGTGCCGCCGGAGTCCTTCGGCGTGTTGTTTATTGAGGGCGAGTCTCTGCCTGCCGTCCAGCGGGCCGTCTACGGAGTGAAGCACGTAAAGGGGGTGATGAGGGGGGTTACAAACGTGGAGGAGGTGATGAACGTGATAAAGCCCGCCAAACCCGCCGTGGAGATCGACGTAAACGACGAGGTGGAGATCGTTGCCGATGTCCTCAAGGGCAGCAGAGGCAGGGTGACCTTTGTTGATAGGGAGAAGGGCGTGGTGCGCGTGGAGCTCCTCGACAGCGCCTTCCCCATGCCGCTTGATTTGAAAATCAGCGAGGTCAAGCTGGTGAAGAAGTCGTCGCAAGGATAAAGCTTTAATACCAAGCCCTTTATCGGGCCGATGTCGAAGCGCGTGGTAGCTGTGCCTCTGCAAGGCGGCAAGGTGGCCCCTAACCCCCAGTTTCAGGACTCGCTTAAGCAGATGGGCTTGGACCCAAACGCGGTGCTGCAGAGGGTGCAGGAGGAGGTGAAGAAATACGGCAAATACCCCATCCAGAAGGTGGAGGTGGAGGTCGTGCCGCCGGCGAAGTACGATGTTAAGGTACATCTGCCGCCCATCGGCGATTTGTTTCTCAAGCTCTTCGGCAAAGACACAGGAGCCCACGACGCGAGAAACGAAGTTATCGGCGATCTAACCTTCGAGCAGCTCGTGGAAATAGCTGTGCTGAAGAGGGACGAGCTTAAGTCGAGGAGTTTAAAGGCCGCGGTGAAGCAACTATTGAGCACTTGTAAGGCGATGGGCATTACCGTCGGCGGCAAGCCCGCGGGGGAGGTCTTGAAGGAGGTTGACGCTGGGAAGTACGACGAAATAATTAATAAATTTGAGAAGTTGTGGTCGCAATGAGCGCCGTAATAAACAAGGAGGCTCTGCTCGCGAAGATAGAGGAGGCGTTGAGGAGGGGGAAGCCCAGGAGGTTTAGACAGAGCGTGGAGCTCATCCTGGTGCTGAGAGAGGTGGACTTAAGCAAGCCGGAGAACCGTATAAACCTGCTCGTGGAGTTGCCCCATCCGCCGAAGCCCAACAAGGTGGCGGCGTTTGCACACGGCGCGTTCGAGGTGCAGGCGAAAAACGCAGGCGTTGACGCCGTGATATCGAGAGACCAGGTGGAGGGGCTGTCCGGCAACAAGAGGGCAATTAGGAAGCTGGCCAAGCAGTACGACTTCTTCATCGCTCCGCCCGACCTCATGCCGTTGTTGGGCAGGGTGGTGGGTCCGATATTTGGCCCACGGGGCAAGATGCCGGAGGTGGCTCCGCCCAACGTCGACGTTAAATCGCTGGTGGAGAGGCTGAGGCGGTCGGTTAGGGTGAAGCTGAGGAATGAGCCTGTTATCAAGGTGAGGATAGGGGCTGAGGGCCAGAAGCCCGAGGAGGTTCTGGAGAACGCCCTAGCCGTCCTGGAGGATGTCAACAGGAAGTTCTCCCTTAGGCAGTACCTCAAGGACGTCTATATAAAGAAGACGATGGGGCCTCCCGTCAAGGCCAAGGCGCTTGAGGTTTTAGCGCGTTAAATTATTTAAACAGCTTGCAACCTCCCCGTCTTGATGATCACCTTAGGCAAGAGGAGGTACGTACGATCTAGGCCGCATCCGCAACGCAAGACCAGGATCGTCGAGGAGGCCACGGAGCTACTTAAGAAGTATCAATACGTCTTCCTCTTCGACCTCCACGGCCTCTCCTCTAGGATCCTCAACGAGTATAGGTATAGGTTGAGGAGATATGGCGAGGTGAAGGTCATAAAGCCGACGCTTTTCAAGATAGCGTTTGCTAAAGCCTTCGGCGGCGTACCAGCCGAGGTGGCCGAGAGGGTGAGGGGCGAGGTTGCGTTCTTCTTCACCAACGTAAACCCGGCCGAGGTCGTGAAGATCGTGGCTGAAAACAGCGTGAGGAGGGCCGCTCAGCCTGGCGACAAGGCGCCTTTCGACATCGTTGTACCTGCAGGGCCCACCAACGCCTCCCCCGGCCCCATAATTTCGAAGTTCGGCAAGCTTAAGATACCGACGAGGGTGCAGGAGGGGAAGATCTGGATAGCTAAAGACACCGTTGTGGCGAAGGCCGGCCAGGAGATCACCGCGGAGATCGCCGAGGTGCTTAGGGTCGTCGGCATAGAGCCGGTGTTTGAGCAACTGAGGCTACTCGGCGTAATTTGGAGGGGTAGCAGATATGTGGATATATCAGAGCTGGTAATAGACGTAGGCAGATACAGGGAGCTGTTTGAGGCGGCGGCTGTATATGCAAGGAACCTAGCGTTGAACATCGTGTACCCGACGAGGGAGGTGTTGCAGGTCGTCATACCGGCGGCCCACATGAGGGCTGTGGCGCTGGCGGCTAAGCTCGGCGTTGTGACAAGGGAGACTTTGCCGATTCTGTTGAGCAGAGCTGTTGCTGAGGCCAACGCCCTCGCGGCGGCCGTTGCCCCAAAGGCGCCGGAGCTGGGCCTATCAGTACAACAGGCCGCGCCTCAGCAACAAGCGGCTCCGCAGGCCGAGGCCCCGAAGGAGGCCCAGGAGGAGAAGAGGGAGGGGCCTAGCGAGGAAGACGTCGCAGGTTCTCTAGCCTCCCTCTTTTAATGCCTAGGGTTTTTGCGCCGGGCGTCATAAAGCTTTTCGGAGAACACGCGGTTGTCTACGGGAAACCCGCCATTGCTGCGACGATAGATAAGGGGGTACACGTCGAGTGCGTACGCGGGGAGCGCCTAGAGGTCGTGACGGTGGCTCCTCCCGCCTCCGTGAGGTATATACCAGGCGAGAGGCGGTTCGACGCCTTTGGCCTCGAGAGGTTTTTCGCGTATGTAGACGCCGCGTTGCGGGTTGGGGAGGAGAGGTGGGGAAGCGTCAGCGCTAGGTTCACCATCACAAGCGATCTGCCCCCCAGCGTGGGGGCGGCGACCTCGGCCGCGGTGGCTGTGGGCCTTCTTAAGGCCTACGCGGCTTGCGCCGGCGTTGACGTAGGCGGCGAGGAGCTCGCGAAGCTGGGCCATAGGGTGGAGCTGGAGGTGCAGGGCATCGCCTCGCCCATGGACACCGCCGCTGTCTCTATCGGCGGCGTATTAAAGATATGGGCCAGCCCGTTTAGGGCGGAGAGGCTGGAGGTTCAGCTCCCCCAGCTCTACGTGGCGGTTCTCCCCCGCAGAGGCACCACGGGGGAGATAGTCGCCGACGTAAGAGCTCTACTGGGGAGGCGGCCGTCTGCGCGAGCCGTCCTCGACGCGATTGGAGCTGTTGTGGATGAGGCCGAGGTTTGCCTCAGACAAGGCGACCTCGTCTGCTTGGGGGAGCTTATGTATATCAACAACTGGCTTCTCGGCGCTCTGGGCGTCGTCGACAGCAGAGCCGTCTCCCTGCTGGAGACGTTGAGGCCGTTTATCTACGGCGGTAAAATAAGCGGCGCGGGGAGGGGAGGCGTCGTGCTGTTGTTGCCCAGGGATGCAGACGCCGTGGAAAAAGCGCTGTATGCCATGGGCCAGACCTACATAAAAGTCTCGCTTTTCGCCTCCGGGGCGACGCTGGTATGATGCAGGCCGTAGGCCTGGCGGGTCTTCTGTTCATCGTGGCGGCGTGGGCTGTGAACATAATGCGGAGGAGCCCGCCGCCGCCGCTGGACCTGACAGTTCTGTACTTCCTAGGTAGCGTGGCCTTGACGGTGTACGCTGCCGCCTCCGGCGACGTCGTCTTCACAGTGTTAAACGGAGTCTCTAGCGTGCTCTCCCTCGTGAACATCGTAAGGGCGCTACGTATTAAAAGTGGGAGGTAGGCCCTGCCATGGCCCAGAGGCCGAGGGTGGGGGCTAGGGCTTACCACCTCCTCCTGGCGCCGGGCGACGTGCCCCGCTACGTGTTGCTACCCGGCGACCCGGGGAGGGTTCCCCTCATCGCTAGGCACTGGGAGGGGGCTAGGGAGGTGGCGAGAAATAGGGAGTTCGTGACTTGGGTGGGGGCGTACAGAGGGGTTGCCGTGGGCGCCACCTCCACGGGCATAGGCTCGGGATCGACGGCGATCGCGGTGGAGGAGCTCCTATACGCCGGTGCGGACACCTTCATAAGGGTGGGCACCACGGGCGCCTTGCGTAGGGAGGTAAAGCTCGGGGACTTGGTTATAGGGGCGGCGGCTGTGCGCTACGACGGCGCCTCTAGGTGGTACGCGCCGCCTGAGTACCCCGCCGTGGCCCACTGGCTTGTGGTGAAGGCTCTGGTAGACGCGGCGGCTTCACTTGGCGTGAGATACCACGTGGGCATTGTTGCTTCGACAGACTCCTTCTATGTAGGCCAAGAGCGCCCCGGCCACGGCGGATTCCTACCGCCTTGGTCCAGGGGGTTGATAGACACGCTTAGATCTCTCCGGGTCTTGTCGTTTGAGATGGAGAGCGCCACCATATATACGCTTTCCTCAATCTACGGCGCTAGAGCAGGCGGCGTCTACGCGGCGATTGCCAACAGAGAGACCGACGAGTTTGCGCCGGAGGTGGGGGTGGAGGACGCTGTTCGAGTCGCCAACGAGGCCGTGAGGATTCTCGCGGAGTATGATAGTAAAGGTGGTTAAGATACGGGACGTGGCTATCATAAAGTTGGACGCCGCGCCGTGTGCAGACGTTTTTATCTTTAGGGCCGAGGGGAGGGAGCTTGAGATATGTGGAAGTAGCTACGTCCTCGACGGAGAAATCGAGGAGTTTAGGAGGGGCTTGCTTCTGCTGGGGGGAGTGCCGTATTTCGTGGAGTGCGACATGGGTAGGTGCGTGGCCGCGAGGGCGCACGTATAAAAAGGCGTTTTTATAGGCGGTGTGATGGAGGTGGCCGTTGCTGTATACAACGTCAGCTCTGTCCCAAAGATGCTGGAGCTGGCGAAGGTGACCTACGGCTTTGGGGTAAAACGCTTCGCGCTTATTAAGGTCTTCGGCGCTGCGGCTCAACAGATAGGAGACCTCTTCAAACTCGCCTTTAAGATGGGCGGCGAGGTGCTCGTCTTTAACGACATAGGAGACGCCTTGGAGGTTTTAAGACCGGAGGTGGTGTACGCCATTGGGCGCCCCGACAAAGACACGAGGCCTGTTGAGAGGGTGGACAAGAGGGTTATGCTGTTGATCCACGGCGCCGACCTCCCCTTCTCGCCCAGGGAGCTCCCCCCCTACGCAGTGCTGAGCCACGCTGTTCCAAAAGACGTAGGTTCTGTGGGTCAGCTGGCGGTTGCCTTATATAAGCTCCTGGGCCCCTAGCCGCGGACGGGGATCTTGATCTCCTCCTCCTTCACCTTTTTCGCCGTGATTGTGAGGACCCCGCTTCTGTAGTACGCCTCGGCAGTTGAGGGATCTATCTTGAACGGCATACGTATCAGCTTTGTGTATCTCCTGTCGCCCCGCGCGCCCTCGGCCTTTAGAGACGTGCCGTCTTTCGAAATCGACAGCGAAATATCGCCCGGCTCTAGGCCCGGCATGTCTATCTCGATGCGCACAACATCTCCCTCCTCCAACAGCCTGTAGTCCCTCCTCTCCTTCACCTCCTCCACCATCCTCTGGATAGACCGCGTGATCTCCTCCATCGCCTTTTTGAAGTCCTCCATGTTTCTCCCTCTACCTCATGCTTAAATTCATTCCCTCCTAAAGGCCTTCCCCACTGCGCGCGGCGGCTTGGCTCTGCCTATCACTCCCGCTACGATGAGCAGGGTCGCCACGTAAGGGATCATCCTCGTTATCTCGTACCTGGCCACCCCCAGCGTCTGAAGCCAGTACGACAGGGCGTCGAAGAAGCCGAACACGAAGGCGCCGGCGACCGCCAACGCCGGGTTCCAGTTGGAAAACACCACGTTGGCCAGAGCGATGAAGCCCCTCCCAGCCGAAATCTCCTTCGTCACCACCGAGAGGTACGCCACGCTTAGGTACGCCCCCGCCAGCGCCGCGAGGGAGGAGCCGGCGGCTGTCGAGATAAGCCTGACCTTGTACACATCTATGCCTACGTTGAAGGCGGCCTCCGGGCTCTCTCCACACGCCCTAATCACGGCCCCAGCCCTGGTCTTGTATAGTAGATACCACATGAGCCCGGCTAGGGCTATGGAGAAGGCGGCCACAGGCACGGGGTCCGCCTTCGCCCAGTCGGGGATCTGCTTATACCCGGCCACCCCCCAGTAGGCCTGTATCCCGTAGGCCACCGCCCCTGCCGCGAAGAGGTTTATGGCCACTCCGCTTATTATCTGGTCGCCGGCTAGGTAGGCGGATATGTAGCCGTGTATAAGGCCCACAAGCGCGCCCACTGCCGCGGCTACCAACATAGCGACTAGAGGCCAGAGGGGCTCGGGCAACTGGAGGCCAGCCCTGAGGCGCATGTAGTCGACCAGAAGCGGGCCCGCCAAGGCGCCTAGAAGCATCACCCCCTCTACGCCTATGTTGACAACTCCGCTCCTCTCCGTCAGAATTTCGCCGAGGGTTGCCAGGAGTATAGGCACGGAGGCGAGCAACGCCTGGAGCGCCAGGAGGTACAAGAGCTCCGTCATGGCCGCCTCAGCATCTGAATAGCTAGAAACAGGATTATGAGGCCTTGGATTATCCTCACGTATTCAAACGGCGTCCCCGCCTCGATCTGCATATGTCTAGCCCCCTCTTGTAGAATGCCGAGGAAGACCGCCGCGAGAGCCACTGCGAGGGGGTGGCCGCGGCCCAGCATCGCCGCTGTGATGCCGTCGAAGCCGAGGCCGTAGACGTTGGCTAGGTTCCTCGCCAGGCTGTAGGAGGGCGGCCTGGCGACCACCTGTAAAACGCCGGCTAGGCCAGCGGCGACTGCGCCTACGACGAAGGCCAGGAGGAGAGCCCGCTCCGGCTTAACCCCGTAGGCCTTTGCAACAAGCGGGTTCTGTCCGCTTATGGAGATCCTGTAGCCCCACACGCTGTATCTGACAAAGATATACGTCAACACGGCGGCGGCATACGCCAGGGGGACCGCCAGGGTGAGGTCGGTCCCGGCTACAAGAGGCTGGAGGCGGGCTTCCTCAGGCGTCTTTATGGACTCCTCGGGCTGTAGAGGATTTACAAACACAGTCGACACCAACATGATGACGAGCCAGTAGGCTACCCAGTTCATCATTATCGTGCTTATCACCTCGTTTACCCCCCTCCAGATCCTTAGGAGCGCCGGCACCGCCGACCACGCCACCGCCAGAGCAACGCCTAGGGCGACCGCCAACGGCAACGC
The DNA here is from genome assembly GCF_000019805.1 of Pyrobaculum neutrophilum V24Sta. NCBI lineage: Archaea > Thermoproteati > Thermoproteota > Thermoprotei > Thermoproteales > Thermoproteaceae > Pyrobaculum > Pyrobaculum neutrophilum. Next base: position 1,455,019 of record NC_010525.1, on the reverse strand, counting down.
GGCCGCGTTTCTTGCTAGGTATGAGGCCGCCACGGCGCCCAGCGCCCCCATGTATACCTGGCCCTCCCCTCCGATGTTGAACAACCCCGCTCTAAGCCCGACCGCGAAGGTGAGCCCTGTCAAAACTATTGGGGCTGAGAAGGCCAGCGCGGAGAGCAGATACACCCGGTCTGCCAGAGGCGTGAACAACATAGCGCTGTAGGAGGCGACTGGGTCGTAGCCCGTCGCCCACATGGCCGCCGCCCCTATGGCGAAGGCCGCTGCCAGGGCCACGGCCGTGTTCAATATGGAGAGCAGAAGCCGCCTCATAGCCCCGCCATCTTCCTCCCCACCAGCTCAACCCCCATCTCGCCGGCGGGCCCCAGCGCCGCTATCCTCCCTCTGTAGATCACCGCTATGGTGTCCGCCAGCTTGTATGCCTCGTCCAAGTCGCTTGTGACGAGTAGAACTCCTGCGCCGCCGTTTCTTGCCTTTATGAGAAGGCTGTGGACGTGCTCCGTGGTAGCCACGTCGAGGCCGCGGGTGGGCTGGTGCGCCACTATGAGCTTGGCTCCTCTGCCAAGCTCTCTACCAACGACGAGCTTCTGCTGGTTGCCCCCCGAGAGCTGTCTTACCGAGGCCCAAGGCCCAGGGGTCACTATGCCGAACTCCCTAATTAGGCCTTCGGTGTACTCCGCGGCAAGCTTCCACGATATCAAGCCGCGCCTCGCGAACTCCCTCTCCCTCCCAACTATCGCGTTTTCCACAAGCGAGAGCTCCATCAGAAGGGCCTTCCGTTGCCTATCGTCCGGGATGTAGGCCAAGCCCCCGTGGACTTTAACAAGGCCCCTCCCCCTCCTCACGCCCACCACAGCCTCTACGAGCTGCTCCTGGCCGTTCCCCTCCACCCCGACCACCGCCAGGATCTCCCTCTCCCTCACCCTTAGGCTGACCCCCTGGAGCACGGCTCTGCCCCCCTCGTATATCCACAGATCCTCCACCTCCAACACCGGCCTCTCGCCGGGCTTCCCCTCCCTAGCCACGCTCTCGGTCTTCAGCTCGCCCACCATGGACTCCACAAGCCTCTTGGGGTCGTAGGGCGGCGTGAACTCAGCCGTTTTTACCCCCCTTCTTAACACAACCACCCTGTCCGCGATTTCCAAGACCTCGGGTATCTTGTGGGTGATGTAGACCACGGATTTGCCCATCTCCTTCAGTCTCCTAATGACCTGAAATAGAGGCTTGACCTCGGGCGGGGTGAGCACCGTGGTGGGCTCGTCCAAGATGAGCAAGTCGGCGCCCCACGCAAGCGCCTTGACTATCTCCACCCTCTGCCTGACGCCCAGCGGTAGCTCCTCCACGTCTCTATCCCAATCCACCTCGAACCCAAGCTCCTCGGCCACCTTGAGCGCTCTGGTCTTCAGCTCCGCTGAGATAGGCCGTAGGCCTGCTCCCTCCACTATGGCTAGGTTTTCCATCGCCGTGAGGCCTGGAATAAGGGATAGGTGCTGGTGCACCATGGCTATGCCCAGCTTTAAGGCGTCTCTGGCGCTCCTCATCTTGACGGGCCTGCCGTCTATGTAGATATCGCCAGATGTGGGCTTGTAGATCCCGGCTGCGATCTTCATCAAGGTGGTTTTGCCAGCCCCGTTTTCGCCCAACAGAGCCAACACCTCGCCGGGCAAAACCTCGAGGGTAACCCCCCTTAAGGCGTGTGTGCCGTCTGAAAAAACCTTGTGGATATCCCGGAGCTCCAGCCTCATCAGCCGGCTAAGCCCAGCTCTCTCCTCAGCTTCACAACCTGGTCCTGTGTCGTAGGCAGAGGCACCTTCTCCACGCCAGCCACTATGTCCTGCCTAAGCTTGTCCACGGCCTCCCACACCCAGGTGGGGATCTTAGACCTCATCTCCTTCACGGTATCGATGATCCTCTGGGCGTCCTCCTGCTTCACAGCGCCGGCTCTTATCCCTATCTCGAGGAACTGGCCTAGGTCGTCCAAGGTGCTCACAGACACGCCGCCCTCCTTGAGGCCAAGCTCCAAGACGCCGCCTTTGAAGGTTCCCTCGACGGCCATCTTAGCCGCTCTGTAGACGCCGACGTCGACGCGCTTCATCATAGAGGCCAGTATGAACCCCGGCTTGATGTAGTCCTGGTCGGCGTCTACGCCTATGGCGAAGGGCGGGCCCATGTTTCTGCCCGCCCTCTTCCCCGCCTCAGCCACAGCCTCAAACACGCCTAGGCCCGTGGCGCCGGCCGCTTGGTATATCACGCATACGCCTTGCGACAGCATGACCTCAGCAGCTTGCTTGCCCTTAGCTGGATCGTTGAAGGACCCTGTGTATACGTACAAGACGTCGAATTTTACGTCTTTGCCAAACCTCTGCTTTATATACCTCTCAGCCCACCTCACGCCGTAGGCATACCCGATCTCGAACTTCCAGAGGACGGGGATCTCCATCCCCAGCACTATCCCAACCTTGGTGCAGTTGTAGTAGTAGGCTGTGAGCGCCGCCAGAGCGCCGACCAGCGCCGAGCCCTCGTTTTCGCGGTAGAGGACGGAAACCACGTTTGACCTGTTGGGCACATAGCCGTCTATAATCGCGAAGTGGACGGCGGGGTATTCCTGCGAAACCTGCTTCAGCGCGTCTGTCATAAGGAACCCGACTGCGACCACCAAAGCGGCGTCTCCTGATCTCGCGGCTGCTCTCAAATTGGGCACGTAGTCGTCTTGGGTTTTGCTCTGCACCTCCTTAAGCCCGAGCCCGAAGTCTCTAGCGGCTTTAGAGGCCCCTAGATACGCCATGTCGTTGAATGAGAGGTCCCCGCGCCCCCCGATGTCGTATATAACGTATATAGTCTTCTGGGGCGGGGGTTGTGTAGTAGGCTGTTGTTTCTGCGCCGACTGCGTCGCGAGAAGCGCCCCAATAACCGCGATCGCTACAACTACCCCAAGAGCGATCCAGATCTTGTTCATGTATCGATCTATTTACATCTATTTATCAGTTCAGCTTAAAAACGGGCATGTGGCGCTTTGCGGTGAAGAAGCTTACAAGGTCTGACAAGTGAAGAGGGCTGAGCGGCTGACCATTTATATAGGGGCGCCAGATCTACGCCTATGGACTACAGCATAGAACACGCACGGGTGAAGGAGCTGGTCGAGAAAGCCCAATGCACCGGGTCCACCCCCCTAGACGTGGTGAACTGCATAAAAGAGCGGCTGAGGGAGGCCGGCTACGCCCCAACCGCCGCCCAGTTGCTAGACGCCAACGTGGACCCAGCGGAGCGGCCGGAGCAGGCCAGGTTCATTAGGTTAGAGGCGCGGAGGGAGGGGGACAGAAACACCCACATATTCACCTTCGCGTTGCTGAAGCCCGGAGGGGTCTACAAACCGCTGTGGCTCCAGTCGGCTGTGGTCGAGAAGTGATGGAGACCGTCAGAGAAAGACTTGCAAAAGTCCTCCTGGAGGCTGAGGAGCCCCTGGACATATACCAGCTACACGCACTAGTCCAGACCGACTTAAAGCCGAGCGAGCTGTACGAAGAGCTGGAGCACGTTAAAAAGACTCTGAAGCGGATGGGGTACCGGCTTGAGGTGGTGCCGGCGACGTGCAAGAGGTGTGGGTTCCAGTTCACAGACCGGGAGAGGCTGAAGAAGCCCAGCCGCTGTCCCCGGTGTAAAAGCGAGAGGATAGACCCACCTAGGTTCTACGTCACTTCTTCTTGAACTTCTTCGGCCTTAAGTTCTTGGAGCGGCATCTACGGCATTTCACGGCGTCTGGGGGGTTCCTAGCGCCGCACTCTCTACATATCTTGTACTGGAATCTATGCTTCATCACTATCGCCAACTTCTCGGGGTCTAGGGTGATCGGCATGGGAGGTATGGAGAGAGGCAGTTTATATAGTTTAGCTCTTCTGCCCGTTTGTCCCTAGGCGCTCATTGCCGACAGCGCAAACGACAAGCCTCGCCCTTTAGGGCGGGGAGCGCGGTCATAATTTCTGACTCGCGCCTGGGGGCTTTCTCCTCGCCCACGCCGTCATGGGTATCCAAGATGCCTCCGGCGTGGGGCCACAGGGCATGGGGGACGGCGGCACGGCCCCCTTCTGCAGAGCTCGGGACCTGGTCGGGGCACGACCCCTCGCGACCGTAGATAGACACGTACGCGTAAGCCCCTTAACCTGCGCCAGAGATACGGGATTTTTCAGCGATTATCACGTAGAGAGCCGCCCCCTCAGCCATATCTCCACAGCAGGATATATAAATGGTTGCTGAGTCCCGGAAGTGTCTACTTCTCTGTTGGGGATAGCCAGAGAGGGTGAGGACTACGTGGTGCTTAATATAACTGAGGGGTACAAGGCGCGGCTTGTACGCTGGTTTAAGGAGTTGGAAGACAGGTTGGCGGCGAGCCTCAAGACGGGGACTTCGGTCGTCCTGCTGGGGCCCCACGGTTCGGGGAAGTCGGTTTTCGCGCGCTACATAGCCGCCAGGTTCGTCGGCGAGTACTACGCCGTAATCGACCTCGGCGTAGACGTCGCGTCCTTCGACAGCATGTTGGAGATGCTCTCGGAGGTGCCGGGGGCGCTCGGCTTCCACGACCCACTGGGGATATCCTTCTACGACAGCCCGCTTGTGCCTAGGCATGAGCTCGCGGCCGCTTGGATCAAGAGGTGCAGATATATAGTAGAGAGGGCGCTGTATCTCGCGTCCAGGGACGTCCCCACCTTGCTCGTGCTTCCGTACTCCCTATTCCGCCACTCGCCGTGTAGTGAAATTGTCGAGAGAAACATGAAGGTTATAGATCTAGCCGAGTACCTACGCCACGTAGACGTGCGGCAGGCCCTACGGGAGGTTTTTTCTGCTCATGCCGCGGCCCTTGGATGTAGGAAGTCCAACCCGGGGCCGTATGTGGACTATCTGCTGGAGAAACACGGGGACTTCAGCGGCGTGTTCGCCTTGGCGGCCTACGGCGGAAGGATCCACGCCGGCGAGAGGTGCGCCTCCTATAGGCCGGAGGAGCTGTACCACAGAGCCTTAGAAGCCCTCTCGAAGCTGTACTACGGCCTCTACAGGGAGGCCTTCTTCCCCACATGCCGAGAGGCGAAGCTCGTGGCGGCGCCTCTCAAGCTGAGCCTCAGAGGCCAGCACATCCCGCCGGAACTGGCCTTCCCGCTGGCCAACGTGGAGAAGATATCGAGGCGGCTGAGGATACTGGGGCGGATCTCCCAGCTAGACGACGTCACTAGGGAGGAGGTGGTGGAGGAGCTTAGTGAGCTGTACCAGCCCCAGGAAGAGGCGCGCTACGCCGTGGAGTGGGCCTCGGCGCCTAAGGAGAGCGTTGTAGTAGAAGCGCTGACGCGAGAGATGGCGGGGGACCCTTGTATGCAGACGCAAGGCGACGCGGTCCAAGCCTTGAGGACGGTATATAGGGGGCTTATGGCGTTGCGCCCCGAGTACGTTTTCGACTTCGCCAAATACACAGGGTTGATAGCGCTGGGGGATTATTCGGTCTGCGGCGGTGAGCTCGGGAGATACCTCTGCTACGGCGGCGGGGTACCTCCGGCTGTTGTCGAAGCGCTGGGGAACTCCACGGGGAGGAGGCTCGCCATGGAGGGGCTACTTACGGCGCCTATCCCCCGTTGCGAGGAGGAGGGGGCCGAGCTCCTGGCCCGCCTTGCGTTAATAGACGCAAGGCGGGCGCCGGCGCGTTGCCTGGAGAAATTCGCTGAGGTTCTCCGCTCCGCCGTTCTCAGGAGGAGGGAGGCCCTCGGCGTTTTCTACAAGCTATACGGCGACTATGTACATATAACAGCGGAGAGGGGCACGCCCCCAGCGCTGAGGGCTCTGGCGATTGCGCACTACCTGGGAGATGCGCCCCAGGACGCGCTGTCCGTGCTTATGCAGATCGCCAGAAGGGAGGATGACTATAAGGCTACCGCCGCCGCGGTGGCGAAGCTGGCGGCCTTAGATGCCAACGAGGCGCTGGCTCTGTTGCCGAACTGCGACTGCCCCTTCCTAAAGGTATACGCGGGCTATGTCGTAGCTAAGAGCCTCGCCGAGGCAGGTCGGCGCCAAGAGGCGCTTAATGTCCTAGACTTCGTGGTCTCGGAGGTGAGGAGGGGAGACCCACGCCACGAGTACACCCCACAGTTTCTCCAGGAGATAGAGGAGCTCTACAAGCAGGTCGCCCTTGAGACGCTTACAGAACCACCTTGAGGAGGTCCTTGGCGTCGTCCTTAAGCGCGGAGATGTAGTAGATCTCGTTTGCGCCTACGGCCGCGGCGATCTCGTCGGCTTCGACCTGGAAGCCGTATTCGCGGGCTAGGTCCATCTTGTTGCCAACAACGGCGAGTCTCTTGAACGGCTTTATGCCCCGGTCTAGAAGGCCGCTGTGTATCTCCACCAACGACCTCAGAGTGTCGTAGTGTAGAACGTCGTACATGTATACGGCTTTATCCACGTAGAAGGTCCACATCTTGGCGAAGTTCTGCACGACCTCTACCACGTACTGGCCAGGCACGTCGATGAGGTTTATCTCCTTGTTTGCCACGTAAAGCCTGTAGACGCCTGGGCGTAGCGTCACCGTAGGCCTAATGGAGAGGCCCATCAGCCTGTAGGCCAGCGTCGTCTTCCCCACGCCACCTACGCCGAGGAGCACAACTATGTGGCGCACGTCATCATCTTCAAAACTATATATAAAACACGCGTTCCACACAACGCCGCAATGCTTAAAAATAATTTGTAAGACGAAGCCCATGAAATCGGTGGGAACACTGGTGGTGTTGATAGTGGTGTACGTGGTGGTGATGGCGGTGATGCAGTACGCCTTCAATTTCGTGTCGCAGAATATATACAAAGAGGCCATGAACTACAAGGTGTACGTGGACATCCTTCTCTCTCTGTTCTTCGGCTGGCAGATAGTGAAGGCCTTCGCAGACGTGGTGGCGGCGCCGGTCGCCAAGAGACAGGGCGAGGCGGCGGGCAAGGCCGTCGCCAACTTGATAAAGCTGTTGGGCATAGGCGCGCTGGTCGCCTCCCTAGCCGGCGCGGTGTCCGGCGGCGCCGCGGCGGCCGCCCTCGGCGGCTTTATAGGCCTTGTCATAGGCTTCGCCACCCAACAGGTCCTCAGCCAAGCCATAGCCGGCACCTTCCTGCTGTTGGCAAGGCCCTTTAAGATCGGCGATAAGATAGTCGGCGCTGGGCAGGAGGGCGTTGTGGAGGACATCGGCGCTATGTACACGGTGCTCAGAGACGCAGAGGGGAACAAGATCCTTGTGCCGAGCAACAAGCTGGTGGGCGATATACTTAAGATCAAAAAGTCCTAGCCTTTTTCCAGCCAGAGCTCCACCTCCCAGTTTTCCCTCGGCACCACCACGGCCAGGGCCGGCTTGAGGCCCAGCTTCCCCACCACGGCCTGCCTCCTCTGCAACATAGCCCTCTTCTTCCTTAGCTTCGCATCGGTTGGGCGCGCGGTTGTCTTCACCTCCACGTGGTAGATCTCGCCGTCTTCCACCAAGAGGAAATCCACCTCCCTTAGGGTCTCCACCACCTGCGCCACGAACTCCGGATCTCCCCCGAGCCTTTTGTACAACAGGCGGGCCGCCTCGAGCTCAGCCTCTGTAAACGCCTCTAAGCCCCGTAGCAACGACGGGGGGTCCTCCCTTTGTATATACCATGTAAGTTCGGCGAGGCCCAGCGATAGTATATAGGCGTAGGCGCCGTCTACGTCTCTACCCACGTATTTCACAAGCCTTTTCGGAGGATCCACCAAGACGGCGGGCTCCCCGTAGTCTACCACCGGCACAAACCAGGACTTGTGTATAGGCCATTCGACGTTTACGTGCCTTGAATATATCCCAGGCCCAGACTCGGCGGGCGGTCCGGCGGGCCTAGGCTTCAGCCTGTGGGACGAGTAGACCCCCTCCACCAACATCGCCACATGTTCTCCTCTCGCCGCGTTGGGAAACGCCTTTGAGAACACGTACTCGCCGAGGTATCCCACGTCGGCCCCCAACGCCTGGAGGAGGTTCACCCTCAACGCCTACCTCGGCGTTCGCCTTTATCAACACATCGTTTAAAGTAGCCCAAGCTTTATATAACGGCGTAGGTATAGACATGATCTCGAAGCTTCTTGACCCCCAATCGGTGGCGTTGGTGGGGGCCTCGCCTAAGCCCGGTACCGTCGGCTACGTCATTTTGGAGAACCTCGTGACGAGGTTCAGAGGGGCGGTCTACCCCGTGAACCCCAAATACGACGAGGTGGAGCTCTGGGGGAGAAAGCTGAAGTTCTACAAGTCTGTGTCTGAAATCGACGCAACGGTAGACGTCGTTGTCGTCGCAACGCCGGCTCCCACCGTGCCGAGCATAGTGGAGGAGGCGGGGAGGAGGGGGATCCCAGCCGCCGTGGTTATAAGCAGCGGCTTTGCCGAGGCGGGAAACCAGGAGCTTGAACAGAGGCTGGCCTCGGCAGCTAGGCAGTACGGGGTGAGGCTGCTGGGCCCCAACTGCATAGGCGTGTACAACGCCTTCTCCAACTTCGATACTCTTTTCCTCCCCCTCGACAGAGCGGGTAGGCCGCCCCCCGGCCCCCTGGCGTTGATAAGCCAGAGCGGCGCCGTGGCGGCTGCGATCATGGACTGGGCAGCGCGGAGGGGGATCGGCCTCGGGCTTGTGGTTAACTACGGAAACAAGGCCGACGTCACTGAGGTGGAGCTCATTGAGCACTTCGCCGCTGATGATAGAATAAGGGTGATAACGATATATCTGGAGGGCTTTAAATATAGGGGGGAGGCCGCCAAGTTCTTAAACGCGGTTAGGAAGACGGTGCCTAAGAAGCCCGTCGTCGTGTATAAAGCCGGCAGAGGCCGCGCGGCGCAACGCGCCGTGAGAAGCCACACAGCCGCCATGGCAGGGACGTACGAGATGTACAAAGGCCTCTTCAGCCAGGCAGGTGCGCTGGAGGCCTCCTCGGTGAGGGAGATGTTCGACATGGCCAAGGCCCTCGCTACCCAGCCCATCCCCCGGGGCCCCCGGGCTCTCGTTGTTTCCGACAGCGGGGGCATGGCGATTCAAGCCGTAGACGCCCTCGAGGCGCTCGGCCTAGAGGTGCCGGAGGTGCCGGAGAGCATAGCGAGGGAGCTGAAGAGGGAGCTTCTCCCCTTCGCAGCGGTGTCTAACCCCATTGATGTAACGGGTAGCGCCACAGATCAGCACTACAAGGTCGTGCTAGACGCCCTCCTCCCCACAGCGTTCTTCGACATGGCTCTGGTCATCACCCTTATGCAGGTGCCAGGGCTGACGAAGAATCTCGCCGAGTACATAATAGACAGCAGAAGGTACGGAAAACCCATAGCGGTGGTAAACTTCGGAGGTAGCGAGCTGGTCCAGAGGTTCGAGGAGGTGCTTGAAGACAGCGGAATCCCCGTCTACCCAACGCCGGAACGCGCCGCGAAGGCCCTCTGGGCTTTGTACAAATACGGGGAGATAAGGAGGAGGCTATGACCCACCCGATCGTGGCAAGGGCCCTCGCCGAAGCGAGAAACAAGCTGAGGGAAGACGAGGCTCTGTCTTTGCTCAAGGCCTATGGGATCCCCGTCCCGGACTTCGCCGCGGTTAAAGGCGAGGAGGAGGCGGTGGAAGCCGCCGAGCAGATAGGCTATCCAGTCGCCGTGAAGATAATATCCCCCCAGATAATACACAAGACGGACGTAGGCGGCGTAGTGCTTGGAGTCGCCGACGCGCAGGGTGTGAGGGAGGCTTGTAGAAAACTCGGCGAAGTGCTCAAGAGGGTGCCCTACGCCGAGCTCGAGGGTATCTTGATCCAGAAGATGGTGCCCAGGGGCGTTGAGCTCATCGCAGGCGCTTTATACGACGAAATCTTCGGACACGTGATACTCTTCGGACTCGGCGGCATCTACACCGAGCTTTACAGAGATGTGGCGATGCGGCTGGTCCCCCTCACCGAGCAAGACGCTTGGGAGGTTGTACGGGAGGTAAGGGCGTACCGGCTACTCACGGGCTTCAGAGGGCTCCCGCCCCGCGACACGGCGGCGGTGGTCGACATATTGACCAAGTTCTCCAGGCTTCTGGTGGACAACCCGGAGATAAGGGAGGCCGACCTCAACCCCATCATAGCTCTGGAGGAGGGGAGAGGCGCCTATGTGGTCGACGCGAGGTTTATGCTGTAGGTGGTGGGGCCGGAGGGATTTGAACCCCCGCCCTCCGCCTGTCGCCAGCCTACGGGTCTGGAGCCCGCCGCTCTGCCTGGCTGAGCTACGGCCCCTAGGCCATCTATGCACCGTTTTTTAAGCTTTTCCCCGCGCCCGCTACTCGAGACCGGCCTCGGTGATTCTGTATTCGATCTTTACCTCCGGCGACATGCCGGGCACGTCCAGTGGCCACATGTACCCCTCCGGCTTAGCCTTGTTGGGGCGCGCCATCATAAACCTGGCGTTCACCGCGTGGGCCAGGACGTTGCCGCCCGCCGGGCGCTTCACGCCGCCCGCGAAGATCTCCGGCACGTCCATCACCTGGTTCGTGAGAACCGACGTCACGCCGAAGGTCCTGGCGTGGCGCCTCAGCCAGTCGACCAGGTAGTGGATCCTCTGTTGCCTAGCCGCCAGCATCTCCCTCCCGGGGAACTCGGCGCGGTAGAGAGCCGTGATCGTGTCCACTATCACCAAGCGACATCCCTCGCCGATGTGGCGCGGAATTTCGAACTTCACGATCTGCTCCAGCTGCGTGGCATTGGCCGGCTGATACACGACAACCGCCGAGTCAAGCCGCTCAATCTCTACCCCAAACCGCCTGGCGATGGCCTCCGCCAACGTGGGGCTGAAGGTCCCCTCTGTATCTATATACACAACCCTTTCGGTGAAGCCCTCGCGTACCCCCGCCACAGCCAACTGATGGGCAAACATCGATTTGCCGGTTCCGTACTCCCCGGCGAACTCGTATATAAACCCCTCCCTGATGCCGCCCCACGGCGTCCCGCCGTCGAAGCTTCCCAAGCCCGTCTTAAAAACCCGGAACTCCCTCCTCCTGAGCTCCCCCAGGGATACAGCCCTGGCCGCCCCCACCCTCTGAGCCGCTTGCTGAAGTATCTTCACAGCTCTATCGTACTCAACGCCGGCCTCCACGAGCTCCTCCACGGTGAATTCCGAGAGATGCTCAAGAGACTGGACGCCTAACTCCCTCAACTTCTCTAACGTCCGAGGCCCCACCCCCTCTAAGCCGAAGTCTCTACCCATGCGTCAGCCAACCACCCACCTTATAAACTTCAGTGGGATAACCGCCTCTTCACACCTCTAGGCTCCCCAAGACATCATCACACTTCATGCCAAGACGGAGGTATATATGTGATAAAGCTCTTCGCGTAGGGGCTTCTCCGCACGTTCTACGGCGGCCGCAGAGCGCGCTCTGCCGCTGTAGAAAGCTCCAACGTTGGTCCGGGGGCAACGGCACGTTAAATGCGTTACGCATCCTTACTGCCCGCGGCGCGTGTTGCCGCATCGGCTCCACATGCGTCGCCCAGGCGGGCGCCGCATTAGCGGCGGCCAGTTCTACACGAGGACGGTCTACGCAACCACCGCCGTTGGTTCATTCGCCGTTTGGTCAACGAGTTTGTCCCCGCCGGCGGGTCCTCCTTGGCACGTGAGGCATACATCCCAGTACCCCTCCTGCCGATGGCGCCGCGGCTGGGGCAGAGGCGGGCGCTTCTAGTTGGGGTCTACGCCCAGCCTCTTCCTCATGTATGCCAGGAGCTCCTCCGCCTCCTCCTCGGCCAAGAATCCGACTCCCAGCCTCCTGGCGAGCTCCCAATCGCCTACTACCAACACGAACCTCCCCTCCACCTCCCCCAGCTCCTCCGCCGCTATAGCCCTCACGCCGGGGATCCCCCTCCAACTCTCCGGCGGGCGTCCTTTAAACACCATGACCACCTCCATGCCTTAGCCGTACATCCAGTTAAAAAAATCATGCGTAGCTACTTGCCCAGATAGGGCTTTAGGCAGGTCTCCCGCCAAAGCGCTTCCACCTCGGCCGTGGGGAGGGCCACATCCGCCGGCCTACCCCCCTTCACGTACAAGACGTCGTCATCGTAGCCGCAGGTCGCCTTCAGGAGAACCTCCCTAATGCCGGTGGGCATCTCGCCCCAGAAATAAGCGCTGTAGCCCAGTTTCCTAAAGAGCTTCGCCGCGGCGGCGTTCTCGGCGGTGGACGTAGCTAGGTTTATCGGCGTGCCGCACCGCCCCTCCACGTATCTAACTAAAGACGTCGCGACCCCCCGTCTTCTGAACTTAGGCGCCACTACTACGTAGTAGTGGACACACGCCGCCTCGGCGAGGCGGACTGCGTAAAACACCTCGGCCCCAGCCGCTTCTGAGCCTATGTACACAACCACCGCCCCCGCGCTGGGCCATCTCTCCAACACGGCCTTCGCGTATTTAGGGGGGCCTCCGTAGTAGAGCTCTACGAGCCTCAACGCGGCCTCTCTATCCGCTACGAACTCCACCGCGCCAGCTCTAGGAAATCCTCCTCTCTAAGCTCCACCTCAAGAGAGCCCGCGATTTCGTCTATATGCGCCCTCTTCTCGGCCTTGGGAATCGGGACGACGCCTCTTTTGACGTACCAGGCGAGGGCGATCTGCGTAGCCGTTGCCCCATATCTTCTTCCGACCTCGGCAAGCCTCCTATCTCTCGCCAGAGCCCCCTTTTCGAGGGGGGTGTACGCCATGTACATAATCCCATTGGCCAAGGCGTAGGGCACAACATCGGCTTCATCCCTCCTGTAGTAGAGGGAGTAGCGGTTCTGAACCGCCGCAAGCTCGTACCTCTTGGCGCAGGCCTCAGCCTCCTTGATCTGGTCCAGCGTGAAGTTGCTCACCCCGAAAAACCTGATCAAGCCCCTATCCACAAGAGCTTCGAACGCCCGCACCGTCTCACATATGGGGACGTCCGAGGGCCAGTGGAGCAGATATAGATCGATATAGGTGCCGAGCCTAGCCGCGCTACGCTCAGCCGATTTCAACACATCCTCGTAGCGCGCGTGGCTAGGCCACACCTTTGAGACGAGGAAGAGCTCCTCCCTCGGGAAGCCCCTTATCGCAAGGCCCACGAGCTCCTCTGCGTGGCCGCCTCCGTACATCTCAGCCGTATCTATGAGGGAGATGCCGCGCTCTACTGCGTACCTCAGCGCGTCGACCCACTCGGCGTCTCTACTTCTATCTGGGGCCCAGTAGCCGCCGCCTATCCCCCACGTCCCCAGACCCACGGCCGGGATGCACCCAACCAGCCTGAAGCACGCCCGCTTCACAGCTGTGGAGAGACATGTGCTAATAAACCAACTGGCGGGCCCGGTGGGATTTGAACCCACGACCTACGGCTCCGGAGGCCGCCGCTCTGTCCTGACTGAGCTACGGGCCCTAAAGGAGCTGGCCGCCACGATATAAAAAGATTAATGGTGCGGCGGCCGGGATTTGAACCCGGGATCAACGGCTTGGCAGGCCGCCATCCTACTCCGGGGCGACGGGACCGCCCGTCGTCCAAACCAGGCTAGACTACCGCCGCGTGAGCTAGATGAAAGCGATACTTAAAAGCTTTTCGCCCCAGTGAAGGCCGCCCAACAACGCGGCTCGAGGTCCCCAACCGCGGCGGCACGCCGGCGGGTTGCCTCCCGCTTGCACAGCTATTTTAACCGTTCCTTATAAATATGGGGGCGAAATGCTTGCCCATGTCGAGGAAGCAGAAGTTGAAGTTCTATGACATAAAGGCGAAGCAAGCGTTTGAGACTGACCAGTATGAGACTGTGGAGAAGCAGACCGCCAGAGGGCCGATGATATTCGCCGTAGCGAAATCCCCCTACACAGGCATAAAAGTATACAGACTAATCGGCAAGAAGAAATAAATTTTTCCACGTTTTTTCTTCCATGCCCTTTAGATTTGGGGATTTTGAGATATCTTGGCTAGGACACGACACCTTTAGGGTTGTGAGGGGCAGCGTTGTTCTGTATTTCGACCCGTTTCAGGTGCAGGTGGGGGAGCCCAAGGCTGATTACATACTGGTTACGCACGAGCACTTCGACCACTGCGACCCGCCTTCGATTAAGCGGTTGGCTAAGCCGTCTACTGTTGTAGTTGCGCCGCGTATAGCTAGGCGGTGTCTAGAGGGCGTAGGCGTGGTGGAGGTGGGGCCTGGCGACGTGAAAGACTTGGGCGTGTTTAAGGTGGTCGCGTACCCCGCCTACAACGTCAACAAGTTCCGCGACAAGTCGCGTGGCGTTGTGTTTCACCCAAGGGAGGATGGGAGAGTGGCGTATCTGGTGGAGTGGGGCGGCGTGAGGGTGTTCCACGCGGGCGACAGCGATTTTGTGCCGGAGTTTAGGGAGGTTAAAGCCGACATAGTCCTCGTGCCGGTGTCCGGCGTGTATGTAATGACCGCGGAGGAGGCGGCCGAGTTTGTAAACGCTGTGTCGCCGAGGGTGGCCATCCCGATGCACTACGGCTCCATAGTTGGATCGAGGAGAGACGCCGAGAGGTTTAAATCTCTGGTTAGAGGTGGGGTAGAGGTAGTGATTTTAGATAGGGAAATATAGAGGCGGCTAGCAAGGCGATTAGAATGCCGGCGTAGGCTTTTACGAACTTCCTCGCGCGTATTATCCTGACGTTGGAGGTGTAGGCGGAGACCAACATGGAGGAGTAGGCCACTAGGGTGAAGGAGATGGGGACGTTGGCTAGGGTGCCCAACAGCGCCCCCAGCGACGCCGTTAGGTTGATGGAGGCCGCGGTTCTGGGCCTCAGCGCGGCTATGTCTACAACCCACCTGGAGTACCCAAGGCCTAGGTATGTGCCTATCAGGACCGCGGCGGCTGTAAGAGCCGGGTTGAGGTTGAAGAGGGCGACGTTGTTGTAGCCGAACATGTACATGACGAGTAGCAGTGAGGGGGCGGCCAGTTTGGCGATACTCCTCGTCCTGCATAGGGCATACGTCGCGGCGGAGGTCGCTGGGGAGGTTAGCCAGATGGCGGCCGCGCCGGGGCTGAGGCTGGAGATGGCGTACCCAGCCACAGAAATAGGGAGGCTTATCTTCGCGGCAGATATCGCGACGTAGAGAAAGGATATGTAGAGAAATTCCGCGGTGCCCATGTGTATCGGCCTCATGGTGCTCGTTGCAACGCCGAGTAGCTGGCCGGCCACCGCCACGGCGTAGGACCTCCTCGGCCCCAGCCCCGTGCCCCACGCCGTGGGCCCCAGCACCACCAGGGAGTTGTTGTAGATGAGGAGTGTTGCCAGTATAAACGCGTAGATCTCCTCCATTAGACGGAGGCCAGCGCCGTGGTGAGGTTGTAGGCGGCGTCTTGTATGCTGTCTGCTATCTTGTCGGCTGTGTATACCAGGGAGACCAGGTGGTTGAACTCCACCGCGTCCAGCTCCAAGCCGTATATCTTGTCCAGGATGTTTTCCTTTATCTCGTCTATCTCCTCCTCCAGGGAGCTTATTAGGCGGGCGTAGCGCCGGAGCTCCTCGGGCTTCTCCACGTCTAACATGGTGTTGAGGTACTCCATCATGGACTTCGTCAAATCCAGCATCTCCTTTATCTCGGAGGACACTATGGAGTATATCTGGTCCTTGGCCCAGAGGTGGTAGCCGCGTTTCACCTCCTTAATGGCAAAGTATATCAAGTCCAGGACGTTGTCTACGCTGTCTAGAAGGATGAGGATTATGTTCGTGATGGTGGGAACTACGGCGCCTTGTGTCACCTTGTCCACAAGCTCTCTGATCACCTCGTCTCCCTCTCTTTCCAAGGCGGTGGCCTTCCTCAGCGCCTCGTCGACCACGCTTCTATCGAGGTTCCTGGTCGCCACGACGTCTTGCAATAACTTAAGCGATTCAAACGACAGCCTTATATGGGACCTGAGGCTCTCCCTGACCTCCTCCAAGCCGCTTGAGAACAGGGCTTTGAGCCTCTTCACCCCCTCTACCTCTCCACAGGTTAATAACTCTCACCTCTTGACCCACCTAGCGTAGGCGTGTATGGGAACGTGGATAAATCTGAGTTCGTCGCGCCAAGTCGGCGCCACTCTGCCCCTGATTGGTATCTTGGCCCCGCAGAACCTACACCTGTACTCCCCTCCCCTCTCCTCCAGGTTTATCTCCAGTATGTCGAAGCCTCTCCTCCTTATTACGACGCGGCCGCACTCAGGGCAGTACGTGTGTTCGTATTTGTGGCCCGGCACGTTTCCCACGTAGGCAAATCTGGCCCCCTCCTCCCTAGCCACCTCCACGTGTTTCTCCAGCGTTTCGACTGGGGTGGGGGGGAGGTGGCGTAGGTTGTAATCCGGGTGGAAGCGGAGGAAGTGCATCGGCACGTCGGGCCCAAGTATGTCGATCACCCGCCTAACCAACCTCCTCGCTTTCTCTAGGTCGTCTCCTATCTGGGGCACCACGAGGTCTGTCACCTCCACCCATATGCCGTATTTCTTCAACTCTGAAAGCGTCTCGAAGATGGGCTCTGCGTCTTGTACATATACGTACCTCCGGAGGAATTTCTCGTCGGCGTTGCCCTTGAAGTCCACCGTTGCTGCGTCTAGGAACTCGCTAGCGTATCTCACGGCCTCGGGCGTCATGTACCCATTGGTTACAAAGGTGTTGAAGAGGCCTCTGGCGCGGGCCAACACCCCCACGTCGTGTGCGAACTCGATGAATATGGTAGGCTCGTTGTAGGTGTAGGTTATGCCGTGGGCGCCGTAGCTCTCCGCTATTTTCACGAGAAGTTCGGGCGTCACCTCGAACCCCTCGGCCCTCCTCCTCTGGCTCAGTTCGTAGTTCTGGCAGTACTGACACGCCCAGTTGCAACCGAAGGTGGAGAAGGATAGGACCAGAGCCCCTGGATAGAAGTGCGTCAGAGGCTTCTTCTCTATTGGATCCACCGCGATGGCCGAGATCAAGCCGTAGACGTCCAGCCTCAGAGCTCCTCCCCTCACTGTCCTAACTCCGCAGAACCCCGTCTGGCCCTCCCTCAGCTTACACCTCCTGGCGCAGGCGAGGCACTCTATGCGGCCGTCGGGAAGCCTCCTGCTGAGAACAGCCTCCACGCCTCCACCGCGTTGCGGCTAATAAAGTTTATCTCAGCGTAGCTCAGCCCGTTCACCTCTCACCGGTTTGTTTTCATCAGCCGTTCCAGCGCCGGCCACCCGTGGCCACAAATGCCTCTTCATCACGTACTCTAGGGGTTTATAGGTTTAAAACTTCGTAGGTGCCACACCCCTCTAGCTCAGCGGCCTCAGCCACCTCAAGCTCGTGGTAGTGGCGTACTGGGAAGTCCATATTTTCGCTTGCGAGAGCCCGCACCGCGGGGAGGTAGACCGCGGCGCCTCCGCATCTGCTTATGAGGACGAGCTTGCGCGCCCGTATCCTGCCCTGCTTCAAGATCTCCCTCAGCTTCTGCTGATCGTAGCTTCCGCCCCCGCAGAAATCGAGGATGGCGAAGAGGCAGTCCTTTTTCTCCATTAGACTCTTCTGCCCTTGCGCCCGCTGGGCGGCCTAATGATGTCGTGGGGTATCGGCGTAACGTCCTCTATCCTCCCTATCACCAAGCCCGAGCGGGCGAGCGCTCTTATCGCGGCCGAAGCGCCGGGGCCGGGCACCTTCATGCCGTAGCCCCCTGGCCCCCTTACCTTTATGTGAACGGCGTTTATCCCCCTTGCGAGAGCCAGCTGAGCGGCCTTATACGCCGCCTGCATGGCGGCCCAGGGAGAGGGCTTGTCCTTATCTGCGCGTACCACCATGCCGCCGCTTACGCGGGCCACGGTTTCTGCGCCTGTTAGGTCTGTGATGGTTATTATCGTGTTGTTTGAGGAGGAGTATATCCAGGCGATCCCCCACCTCAGCTTCTGCGGCTGCTGTTCCGCAGACATCGAACCCCCAACTACCTCTGCTATTTATCTTTTTGCCCAGCCCTCCCCCTCTTTCCCACATATCTGGGGAGAGCCCCCGCCTCCTCCAACGCGCTTGCTATGGCTATGGCCAGGGAGGGTATGACGAAGTCTGTGGCTATCGTCACCTCGGGGACCAGGTCCACCACCAGGGCGGCGAAGCGGTAGACGCCGGGCGGCACCCCCTCCCTGGACCCCACCAACACGTTTACCCGGTCTTCTCTGAACAGATCCGCTAGCTTGTCCTTGACGTGGGTGATGTAGTCGCCCTTCGGGTCTGTGACCACGATGGGCTCGCCATGTCTATCTCTCACGTATTGATACAGTTCGTGGACGTAGAGCGGAACCCTCCTCACCGGCCTGCCGTAGCTCTTCGCCTGTATCTGATATCTACTCTCTATGCCCTCCTCCACCGCCTCCAGGAAGATCCTCAGAGTTCTCCCAGACACGGGCTTGTGAAGGAGGACGGCTAGCTCGCCGACTTCGAAGGTCTGTGCCGCCCTGCCGATTCTCTCGCCCATCTTCCTCACGGCCTCCTCGTCGCCCTCGTAGACGAACTGGCCCACCGCCATCTTCCTAAAAACGGCCAGGGGGAGCGGCTTATCTCGCCTAAGTTTTCTGTACTCCCGGGTGGCCGGTACACATACAGCCGCGACGTCTTGGAAGATCTCTATATACAAAGGCTTCGTGGGCTCCTCCAGGTCGACCTCGGCCCCGGTGGCCTCCTTAACTGCCGCCCCCACCCTCACGTTGACGTCCACCGAGGTGAAGCCGTGGACCCCCCTCCTCGTGGTGCGTATCGCAAACGTGTCGCCGGCTTTTATATACCGCTTGGCCACCTCCACCGCAGCCTTCTCTATCTCGGGGAGCTCCGCCTTGACCAGCGCCTCTACCACGAGGATTCTGTCCGCCTCGGGAGCCTTCTCGGCTATCAACTCGGCGGCTTTCCACTTGTCCGGGCCCAAGCCCTTCGCTACGACTATCCCTAAATATCCATGGGGCGCTGCCTCCACCTCCGCCCCGGGGCCCAACAGCTCTTTAACCACGGAGGCCGCCGCCCTCTCTAGGCCCCTTCTGGTCTTTATCACAAGGTCCACAGAACCCGCCAACTACAGGCAAAAAAACATGACCCCTCCCCGTCCTAAAGGGCGGGGCTTCCGCCTATAACGTAGTTTTTAAATATACGGCCATATATAACTATGGCAAGTTGGAGGCTTGAGGAGAACATACAGCGCGATATGGAGAAGGCCCAGGAGGCTGTCGAGCTCTACGGCGGCCACGTCCTCAAGGCCCCCAACAGGTACGAGATTAGAACCGGCGTGGTCGTGGCGGCCAGATTCGCCGATAAGCTGAGGCGTACTGCCTTCGCAGTATTCGGCGGGGTGGTGCCGCGGGAGGAGATAGTGAGAGCCACCTCGGAGCTCAACAGGAAGATCTACGAGAAGCTCATCTCGATGGGCGTCGGCAAGCTGGACATAGTGAGGATAACCGTAGAAGCGTCCGTGGAGGGCGGAAGGCTGGTTTTCGGCGAGCCCAAGATAGAGTGGTTCATCCCCCACACCGCGCTCGAGAAGAAACTAGAGGAGTGCGAGAAAAAAATGGGCGAGGTTAGGCAGAAGATAGAGGCGCTACTGAGGGAACTGCCCTAGTCGACCTTTATCTCAAATCCCCTTTTTTTCTTCTCTACCTTCTCCAGCTCTATGGAGAGCACGCCGTTTTTATACGTAGCCTTGGCCTTGTTTGGATCCACGGCGGCCGGTAGCCTAATTTCCTTGTGGTACTTCCTCTCCTTGCCCCTGGCGTCTATCGTCAACGTTCTCCCGTCTTCGCTCACGTAGAGCTTTATATCCTCCTTCTCGACGCCGGGCATGTCCACAACCACCTTAATCTTGTCGTTCTCCTCGACGACGTCGGTGAGCGGATCTATCTCGTCGACTACCTCGATCCTCTCCACATCCGGCTTCCTCCTCACGTTGCCGAAC
The DNA here is from genome assembly GCF_000019805.1 of Pyrobaculum neutrophilum V24Sta. Classification (NCBI taxonomy): domain Archaea; kingdom Thermoproteati; phylum Thermoproteota; class Thermoprotei; order Thermoproteales; family Thermoproteaceae; genus Pyrobaculum; species Pyrobaculum neutrophilum. The sequence continues at coordinate 1,435,135 of NC_010525.1, read as the reverse complement.
TCCCTCACCACCGGCCGGCCGTCTGGGCCCATGGTTATTTCAAAGCCGTAGTAGTAGTAGCGAGGTCTCCCGGGCCCGCCCGCCGACAGCCTTCTGAAATCCTCCTCGATCTGGCGCTCCACCTCCTCGAAGAACTTCTGCCACCTTCTCATGAACCTCTCGAACTCGTCGAATATGGACATGTGTAACATATTGCTTGCTCTATTTATGCTTTAGTCGACGTCCTCTGGGCTAAAGCCCGGCTATAGCCCGTCTTACCCTCTTGGCCATCTCCTCGTAGCGCCTTATGTCCTCTGGGGTAAGCGACGGCGGTATCCTCTTTAGAGCTTCCTCGAAGTGCTTGGCAGAAACCGGCTTAGCCTTTACAGACCTCTCCTTAATTGTCTCTCTCAGCGCTAGCATTGCCGCCTCCCTCACGACTGCGGCGAGGTCTGCGCCGGTGTAGCCCTCTGTCCTCTTCGCCAGCTCCTCTAGGTTTACGTCGTCCCCCAGCTTTATCCTCTTGGTGTGTACCTTGAGTATCTCAACTCTCGCCTTTAGGTCGGGCGGAGGGACGTAGATGACTCTGTCGAAGCGGCCGGGCCTCAGCAACGCCGGGTCCAGTATATCCGGCCTGTTTGTGGCGGCCATGACAACCACGTTTTTGAGCGTCCCGATTCCGTCCATCTCCGCGAGTAGCTGGTTTACCATCCTGTCCGTAACCCCCGAGTCGCCCAGCCGGGACCCTCTTGCAGGCGCTATCGAGTCTATCTCGTCGAAGAAAATAACGCAGGGGGCCGCCATTCGCGCCCGCTTGAAGACCTCGCGTATGGCCTTCTCAGATTCGCCAACCCACTTGGAGAGGAGCTCGGGCCCCCTTACTGCGATGAAGTTGGCGCCGGACTCGGTGGCCACCGCCTTCGCAAACAACGTCTTCCCAACGCCGGGCGGCCCAAAGAGCAGTATGCCCTTAGGAGGCTCAACGCCAAGCTCGTCGAAGTAGTGTTTATACTTCATAGGCCACTCCACTATCTCCCTCAGCTCTTGTTTTATGGTTTCGTACCCCCCGATGTCGTCCCAACGCACCTCGGGCACCTCGATGATGACCTCCCTCAACACGGTGGGGTGGACGTACTTCATAGCCTCTTGGAAGTCGGACATCCCGACCTTCAGTTTGTTCAAAACCTCTTGTGGAATGACGTCTAGCTCAACGTTTATCATCCCCCTGTTCATGGCCTTTCTTAACGCCGCCATGGCGGCCTCTTTTGCAAGCGCCGCGAGATCCGCGCCGGTGTAGCCGTGGGTCATCTCAGCGATTTTGTCTAGATCCACCTCCTCCCCCTGTGCACAGATTTTGTTCTCCACGTCGGCTTTTGTACAAAGAGGCATGTTGCGCGTGTGTACTGCCAGAATCTCGCGTCTGGCTCTCTTGTCCGGCATGGGTATGTGGATCTCTCTGTCGAATCTTCCTGGTCTTCTCAACGCTGGGTCTACTGCGTCTGGGCGGTTGGTTGCTCCTATTACCACTACCTGTCCTCTCTCTTGTAGCCCGTCCATTAGGGTTAGTAGCTGGGCCACCACCCGCTTCTCCACCTCCCCCGTGACCTCCTCGCGTTTGGGGGCTATGGCGTCTATCTCGTCTATGAAGATTATGGCGGGGGCGTTCTTCTTCGCCTCTTCGAAGATCTCCCTAAGCCGCGCCTCTGACTCGCCGTAGTACTTAGACATGATCTCGGGGCCGTTTATGGCGACGAAGTAGGCGTTAGCCTCGTTAGCCACAGCCTTGGCGAGGAGGGTCTTGCCAGTGCCCGGAGGGCCAATCAAGAGGATACCCTTCGGAGGCTCAATACCCAAATGCTTAAACAACTCAGGATGCCTAAGAGGAAGCTCCACAAGCTCACGAATCTTCTGCTTAGCATCCTCCAAATCACCAATATCCTCCCAGGTGACCCTAGGGATCGTCAGCTCGGCCTCCTTCACAGGCTCCTCCCGCACCGCCACCTCTGTGTCTATGGAGACGTAGGCCGCCGGGCCGGGCTGCACCTGCACCACGACGAATCTGATGGCGCCGCCGTAGAAGGGCACGTCTATGGCCTGTCCCCTGGCCACCGGTTTGCCGAGGAGCACCTGCTTCTTGAGATACTCCGGGTCTACTCTGACGGGCTCCGTGGGCGCCAAGACAACCCTCTGCGCCGATTTCAAGACGGCCTTCTTAACCTTCACGGTGTCTCCTATGCCGACGCCCGCGTTCTGCCTAATGATGCCGTCCATCCTAATGACGTCCTTATCCTCGTCCTCCGGATACGCCGGCCACACCTGGGCGTAGGCGGACTTCCTACCGAAAATCTCCACGTAGTCTCCTGGCTCTATGCCGAGCTTCTTCATTATGCGGACGGGGATTCTGACGATGCTTCTACCCACGTCGCGCGACTTAGCCTCAGCCACCTTGAGAATGACCTCAGACATGATGGAACCCTCGGCTAGAGTATAAAAAGAATTACCTAGCCAGTTGCTTCGCCTCCTCGACTTCGGGGATCTTCTCCGGGGCGGCGTAGGTGATGTATACCCTGGCCAGCTCCTTGACCACGTCCATCTTGTTAAGGACCCCTACCAGTCTACCCTGGTCGTCAAATACGGGGACTATGCCGTGTTCCAATAGCTTGTCGACAACCTCCACCACCTCGGCCTCCGGCCCCGTCTTAAGCTCGACGAGTTTCATGACGTCGGAGGCTGTCAACGTGCCGGCTTTAGCGTAGCGGATCCTAGATAGGCCCGACGTCACCTTTTTCAAAACGCCGGCTTTCGTGAAGAATATTAGCCTCTCCCCTCTAAGGCTCTCCTCTATAGGCCTTAGGGATAGGTCGTCTACTGTGACTATGCCCTTCACCTCGTTGCCCTCCGTCACTACAACGCCGTCTAGCTCGTAGGCGTTTATCTTTCTAATGGTGGAGGATAGGCTGTTGAAGAGGTTTACTGTGGCGACCTCGGGAGGCGTCATCAGCTCGCCCACCTTTGCCCTTCTGCCGCGCTCCTTGTAGGCTTTCACAAGCTCGTCTTTTGTCACTACGCCAACCGGCGCGTTGTCGCCTCCGACCACCACGACGTATTCTCTGCCGGCCGCAAGCATCTTGTACGCCACCTCTTCCACAGTCGTGTCCGGGGAGGCCGTGGGGAAGTCTGTTTTCATGACGTCTCCGGCGGTTCCCTCCTCCACTAGCACCTTAGCCGTCTCGCCGGGCATCACCTGTTCCTTTAGCACCAGCATCTTGCCCTTCTGTCTACGCCAGTAGCCCAGCGACTTCTCCGCTATATATGTTACAAAGTCGCGTCTGGTTATAAAGCCCACGATCTTCCCCTCGTCGTCGACCACGGCAACTATACCGCTACGGCTTTTGAGGAACACCCGGCGTATCCTCGAAAGCGAATCTCTGATGTTTACGGAGGGTATGTCGGTTAACATGACGTCTTTCGCCCTTAGGCCTGTTACATGTTTAGAGGGCCTTACTCTTATGGCGGCCTCCAGCGCCGGCTTCTCCACAGCGACTTCAACTGCCCTCTTGACCTCCACGTCCTCTCTCCCCTCCTTGGGGCCGTATATGTATGCATGTAAGACATCCCACGCGGTCACAGCCCCCACCACTCTCTGGTCTTTGTCCACGACGGGCACCACGTACTGTCCCGTGGAGGCCATGTATCTAGCCACCTCCTCTATAGGCGTCTCCGGGGTGGCCACAGCCACCCCTCTAAACATGATCCTCCACACCCTAGCGGCGCCCACGTGCTTGCTCTCGCCCCTAGCCACGCGGGTACCAAACAGCGGCCTTGGCTCCCCGGCGCCCTTGAACCACCTCCGCGACTTCAGGAAGTCCCAAACAGTCAGTACACCCGCCGCGCCTCCCTCTCTGTTTAGCACTATGTAGCCGTCTACCTCGCCGCCGACGAGCTTTTTGAAGATCTTGGACACCCTCTCGATAGCTTTTACGAACCCCGCCCTACTCTTACTCTCGTCTACGGAGGTGTAGACCGCAGCGACCGACCTAGCCTTGGGCTCCCTCAGGAGAAGCGCCGAGAGTAGACCCCTGAGGGTTACAACCCCCGCGTATTTGCCCTCCTCGTCTACCACCAGCGCTCCCCACTTTGACTCCGCGATTAAGATCTCGGCCACGTTTTCGATCCTCCAGCTCTCCTTCACCACCACGGGGGGGTTGAGGAAGTCGCCGACTTTGGCGTCCAGCTTCTTGCTCTTTATCAACAGGGCGGTGTGTGGATAAACCACGCCCGCCACCTCCTCCGAGAAGACCGACTTAAACACAGGCACGACATCTATTGGGAACTTCCTTAGGTACGAGGCCAGGGTTTCAAGGGCAGTGCTCGTGGTAACTCTAAACGGGGGATGCTCAACGACGTCTTTAACGCTTTGGGGGGCCCTAGGCCCCACCACCTTCTCAACCTCTTCCCTCTTTAACACACGCTATATTACGCACGGTTTTTTAAGATTTACAAGTCGTCCGCGTAGAGCTCGCCTCCGAGTTGCGCCAAGAAGCGCCCAGCCGCCACCTCCGCCCTTCTCCCCCCAACTTCCAGAGAGGTGGGGCCTACTACGACGAAGTTGCCCCTTGGCCTATCTGCGATTAGAAACACAGTTATCCCAAGACCCGCCGCCATCTGCGCCGCCTCTCCGCTGTCGGTCACCAGAGGCACGTTTTTCGCCTTGGCGTAGAGCAAGGCGTCGGCTAGGCCGAGGCGCCCCGGCAGAGCGCTTTTGGCGACCCCCCGCGGCTCAGCCCCGCCATTCCACAGCTCTAAGATGGGCCTAAGCCACGGGTAGCGGAGGGACCAAGCCGCGGCCTCCTCCCTTGAACGCCTGGAGAGGAGGTCCTTCACCAAGGCCGTTTGCTCAGGCGTGAGGCCCAAGGCCGTCTCTAAAACCGCAACGGCTACCTCCGGGCTGGCGCTCGAGAGAGAGGCTAGACGCGCCGGGGGCGCGTCGACTGCCCCATATGCGACCCCCGCGCCGAAGTACCTCTCCACCAGCTTCAACGCAACTTCTGGGGGCCCGACGAAGTGTATAAGCCCTTTGAAATCCGCCGCGGCGGGTTCCGGCAGATATCTGTCAAGCGTGCCGACCCCCCGTCGGAACGCCTCTTCGTTGACCTTTCTACATATGGAGTAAAAGCACCTTATGTACGACCCTCCTAGTTTGACGAAGAAGCTGTGGAGGTCGCGGCCCCCTTTTGCGAAAAGGCAGACGAGCCCCAGACGCGCGTCGTAGTACACATCGCCGTCCGGCGCCGCCGCGGTTCTCTGGCATATGAAGCCGCATGCGCTCCGCCTATAGGCTAGATAGGCTACGGCGACCGCTAGGACGAGCACGAGAGGCTTAGCGGGCGTCTCGACGGCCATCCCAAGCGTTAGCACTGAGACGGCCCGTGATAGGCGGGGCATAGTTGGCGCTAGGTAGACGGCAACGGCCCCCATAGCTAGTAGCAGAGCCTTGGCGGCTCCCGAGTAGGGCGAGAGAAGCGCCCCCGCCGCCCCCAGCGCCGAGAGCGCCGGCGTGTAGAGTTCACACTTCACAAGTTGGCGCCAGAGCGCTGAATATGCATATATGTAGTATCTGGCCGCGTATAGGACAGCAGCTAGGACGGCCAGCGGTGGGCTTATTAGGAGGAGCGCGGCTAGCGCTACAAACAACGCGGCGCGCCGCATCTATATAAACACGGTCCCGGGGTAAAAATACGTGGTTACTCAAGCAAGGGTGCAGATCGGCGTTGTGGGCAAGCCCAACGCGGGCAAATCCACCTTTTTCGCCGCCGCCACGCTTAAAGACGTCAAAATCTCGCCGACCCCCTTCACCACGATAGACCCCAACATAGGGATAGGCTATGTGAGGATAGACGGGTGCCCCTGCTCGGAGATCAAGTGCAGTCCGCGGACCTACGCCGTGGTAGACGGCGTGTGTTTCGCGCCGGTGGAGCTGATCGACGTGGCGGGGCTTGTCCCAGGCGCGTGGCAGGGGAGGGGGCTTGGCAACCAATTCCTCGACCACCTCAGGAGGGCCCCCGTCCTAATACACGTCGTAGACGCCTCGGGGTCCACGGACGAAGAGGGGCGGTTGGTCAAGCCGGGGTCGCACGACCCAGTCTCCGACGTCTACTTCCTGGAGAGGGAGGTCGATATGTGGATGGCGTCAATACTCCGCAAGGACTGGGACAGGGTCGTCCGCCAGGTGGAGTTCAGCAAGAGGGATACCGCAGAGGTGTTGCTCGAGAAGCTGGCGGGGCTGGGGATCGGGAGGGCGCAGATAGAGAGGGCTCTACAGGAGGCCGACCTTTCCAAGAAGCCGCCAAGTAGGTGGGGCGAAGAGGGGCTTCTGAAGTTCGTCGGCTTGGCTAGGGCGTATAGCAAGCCCATCGTGATCGCGGCGAACAAAATCGACATCCCGGAGGGGGAGGAGGGCTACAGGAGGCTGAAGGAGGCGTTTCCCGACAGAATCGTGGTGCCGACCTCCGCCGAGGCCGAGCTGGCCCTTAGGCGCGCCGCTGCGAGGGGGCTCATTAGGTACAAGCCGGGCGACAGAAGCTTCGAGGTGGTTGGCCAGCTGACGCCTCAGCAGAAAGCCGTATTAGACAAGATAGCTACATTGCTGGAGAAGTGGGGTAGCACAGGGGTGACTAAGGCCATAAACACGGCGGTGTTTGACGCCCTTAAATACGTAGCAGTTTACCCCGTGGAGGACGAGAAGAAGCTGAGCGACAAAAGCGGCAACGTCCTACCCGACCTACTGCTTGTGCCCCATACGTACACCGCCAGGGATGTGGCCTACGCGATACATACAGAGCTGGGAGAGAGATTCGTATCCGCCGTAGACGCTAGAAGCGGCAGGAGACTTGCGGCCGATGAGCCCGTCTCCAACGGACTCATCATCAAGATACTCGCGAGGTAGCTATACGGCTTTGCTCCTCAGGAGGGAGATCCAGATGTTTTTCCTCAGCGGCTCTGGGAGGTGGCCGTTGCCGTCGTTGCCGAGATCCGCCTCCCTCGCAGGTGGGGCCTTGGCCGCGCGCGGCTCCGGCCTGCTTGACTTAAGTATGGCAAGTATCTCATCCAGCTTTTTCAAGACGGCGTCTTGAACCTCGTGTATCAATACGGCTCTGCTTGAGGAAACCGATATAGGCTGCGCCTGGCTGAACACGTTATACATGTACACCGAGGCGCTGAAGGCGTAGTAGCGTTGTCCGTCCACGGGCTCCTCGGCGAGCTCCAACGCCCTCCGGGCCTTTGACAGAGCTTTGTACACTGTGTTTATAGATATCCCGAGCCTCTCCGCTATCTCCCTCGGCCTAAGCCCCTTGGAGTAGAGATCCGCGACCTTCCTCTCCGTCTCCGTCAACCTCACCGTCATGATGACGATGTCGGCTAATTAGGGTTTCTTGAAATACTCGGGTAATATGGAGGTAAGCTTCTCCACGACCTCCCTAGCCTCCTTCTCCTTTATCTCCTCCCTCCCATGCCACGCCAAGTTTCCTCCCCACCTCGGTATGACGTGGATATGCATATGGAAGACCATCTGCCCGGCCTCTCTGCCGGCGTTTGTGACCACATTCACCGCGGGGGCCCCCAGCCTAGCCCAAGCCTTAGCAAGCCTCGTGGCTATTTCGAAGCCTCGGGCCGCTTTTTCCAGAGGAGCGTCGAGTATATTGACGTAGTGTTCTCTGGAGACCACCAACAGATGGCCATAGGACGCCGGGTACTTATCAAGTATAACGACGAAATCCTCATCCTCGTACACCTTCCACGCAGGGGCCTCGCCTCTTACGATCCTGCAGAATATGCAGTCCATGGCCCCCGGAGAAAAAGCATTTAAATCTATTGGCGCCTAGAGACGGGTGGGGGGTCTAGAGCGGCCCAGAGGGCTCCTGTGACAAGGCCCCCTGCCGCGGGGTTCACACACGCCGTTTTGACCCTTCGCCGCCGAGCTTCAGCTTCTCCAGCTGGAATTCCAACGGCCCACGATCTAGAGACTCTGCATAGCGGAGTGGGTTAGCCTCTCGTACAGCTCCGCTTCAGCCACCCCCACGCCGGAGAGGCGCAACGCCCTCGGGCGCTGGGGCAGAGAGGGGCGCGTGCCGCGCGGCCCGACTACTCGCCACATGTATCTTGGACGCCGGCAGGGTATTGGCGAGGGAGACTCCAAGGCGCCTAGGCGGTTCGCATATCTCCGCTTAACGCCGCATTCTCGGCCTTGGGGCAATGGCTGAGGTCAACAGGTGATTTTGGTGCCCGGGTTCTCCCCCCTCAGGATTGCCCCGATGTGCTCTGGCCTACGCCCGTCGAATATATACACCGTGATGCAGTTACGCCTAAGTATGGAGATGCTCCAGACGTCCATCAGCTCGTAGCCTCCGGGCAACGACGAGGATCTCACTATTCTCTCGAACTCGTCGTATTTCAGGTGGGGCAACCTCTCGGCTTTTGGGTTTTTCCTCGGGTCGTCGCTATATACGGCGTCGATATTTGCGGCATTTAACAAGACCGATGCCCCTGCGGCCTCGGCCACGAGGGCGGCTACTGTGGCGGTGGACTGGCCCGGCTGGAAGCCTCCCGCCACCACGACTCTGTGGCTACGCCACGCCTCCAAGAACTCCTCGATGTTCGTGGGCACCTTTGGATAGGCGTCGCCTAGGAGGGAGATTAGGAGAAGCGCGTTTAGGCGGCTGGCATAGATGCCTATTAGGTCCTGGAAGGTGTTGGAGGCGCCTCCCCTCTTGGCCGCGGATATGTACCTCCTGGCGAGCTCGCCGCCGCCGGTAACCACCGCGATTTTCACGCCGTATGACTTAATGGCCTCCGCGTACTTGAGAACCAGTTCTTCGTCTTCGAATATCCGCCCAGACAGCTTAACTACCACCGCCATGGTTGGCCAAGTATTCTCTTACCCCCCTCACCGTCCCCTCTATCACGTGGGCTGGCGCTTCGCCGAAGTCGATATGGGGGGTCTCCCCTTTACACGCCTTTCTAAAGCTACTGAAGTTCCTCTGAACCACGTCGATCAGGTACCTATCCTCGAATCTATACAGAGCCTCCACAAGGGCTTGCTCGGAGCAGTCGGCCGCGAGCCAGGCAGCGCGGGACTTCGCCTTTGAGATCTCGGCGAGTAGCTCGTCTACCGTCACCTCCCTGCCGTAGAGGGCCGCCCTCACCTCCCTCCGCCCGAGGAACTTCTTGTGTATCTTCACCACGACTGGGCCGAACTCCCCCTCTCTCCCCTCCGATAGGGCTTTGGTGACCGCGTCGGCGACGTTGGCCAGTTCGATGTCGCGCGCGTGTGTCTCCATCAGCCGTTGGCACTCGCACAGCCTGTTTAGGAATTCCTTAACGGCGTCGGCCACTATGCCGACTACCACGTCGTGAGCCGACACGGCACGTTGTGGCTCCCTGTTAAAAAGTTTTATTTTAGGCAGGGGAGGCGTGTGGTGACGAATCCAGGCTAGCCGACTTATGACGACGGATCTAAACGCCGACTAGCCCCTCCTCCTGGGATAAATGTACTCCTTCGGCGCAGCCCTTATCGGCTCTAGATAGGGCCTCAGCGCCTTCGGTATCTCCACGGCCCCGTCTTCCCTCTGGAAGTTCTCCAGTATTGCCGTGATGGTGCGCGTGGTGGCTAACCCTGTGCAGTTGAGCGTGTGTACAAACTCCCGCCTCATTCCCTTCCTAGTTACCCTGATCCCGAGTCTATACGACTGCCAATCTGTCACATTTGAACAGCTGGCCAACTCCCGGTACATCCCCTGGGCTGGGTACCACGCCTCTATGTCGTACTTCTTAGCCGCAGGCGCCCCCAGATCGTGGGCACATATGTTGACCACCCTGTAGGGGAGTCCTAGATCTCTTATGAGGCTCTCCGTATTTTTCGTGATCTCCTCATGCCACTTCCAAGAGTCCTCGGGCAGAGAAAACACGAACTGCTCCACCTTGTGGAATATGTGCACCCTAAATATGCCCTTTAGATCCCTATTGCCGGCCCCCGCCTCTTTCCTGAAACAGGGCGACCAACCGACGAAGAGGAGGGGTAGCTCCTCCTCCACGAGCTCCCTCTTGTGGAGGTAGGCGGCTATCCCGTGCTCCGCGGTGGCTATGAGGTAGAGGTCCTCGCCCTCTATTTTGTATATGGCGTCTTTAAACGTATCAAAGTCGAGAACCCTCCTTATTACGTCAAACTTAAGCATATAGGGCGGAACCACGGGCCTAAAGCCCTGTTGCGCAAGGCGGTCAAGGGCATACATCGCCAGGGCGAAGTCCAGCCATACCAAGTCGTCGAATAGGTAATAGAAGCGGCTCCCCGCCACCTCCCCCGCCTTAAGGGTGTCAGCCATCCCTAGGACAACCTCCGCCATGTCTGCATGGCCGACCGGCGGCTTTTCCACTACTACATACTCTACGCCCTCTGGAGCCGCCGCGCCTTTAACGACCCTTATGGTGCCCCAGTGTCTCACCGGCACCGAGTCCACGCCCTCGGGACAGACCGGCACCGAGTCGTGTATAAGGTTGGGGAAGCTCCAGAGCAGCTCTTCCCTCTCCCGCTCAACTGCCTCCATCTCCTTCTCCACTTTTTCAAGCCTAGCCGCGAGCTCCCGCGCCTTCTCCACGATCTCCCTCCTCCTGTCGGGAGGAGCCCTTGCCCCCTCCCTCGATAGTTGGTTGTAGCTGCGCCTCAGCTCGTCAACCTCCCTCTTGAGTTGCCGCCATCTGCCGTCTAGCTCTATGAACCGATCGACGAGAGATACGTCTAGTCTCCTCGCCGCCAGGACCTTTCTAACGTGGTCAGGGTTGTTCCTAAGCGCCTCTAAAACGCTGTAGGACATAGAGCGGAGGGCGGCCGCTCTATAAAACTTTTGACGCCACTAGCGGAGGGCGGCCGCCAGCGACTTGAGAAGGATAAAGAGGCGGGACATCTCGTCTCGGTCGGAAACGCGGAAGACCAACAGCGGCACCGCGTAGCTGGGGTGCCAGAGCTCGACGTAGACGGCATCCCTCAGAGATACAACGTGTATGTAGTACTCCCGGTCCCCTGCGGGGAGCTTGTATATATAGCGGCGACCTTTCTCAAACCTAAGTATGTCGACTAACTCGTAGGGCGCGCCCTCTAGCTCACGTATCAGCAAAACGCCCTCCACAACGCTGAAGACGTTTGTCTTTATATCTTGTGGCACCGGCAGAGCCTAGTCCCCGGGGCGCGGTCACACGACCTCCGTCTCGCCGTCTTCGCCGCCCTCAACCAAGCTGAAGTAGATCGCGCGGGCCAACTTCTTTCCCTCGGGAAGCACGCCGCCTAAATACACGAGGGACGATAGGCCAAGCAGAGCTAGAGAGAGCGCCAACGTGCTGTCGAACCTCAGCTGGGTCAGCGAAAACGGCGCTACGGCCCCCCGCAAGTAGCCCAGCTTAACCATCGCCGCCGTTAGAGAGGCGAAGAGGGCTAGCGAGAGCCCCACGGTCACAAGCCATCTGCCGTCGCCCCTGTTTCTAAGGGCAGTCGCAATGTTTACAACGATGTACGGCACAACAGAGACGAATGTCATCATGTACACCCCCACCAACAGGGGGTATACGTCCAGCACGCCTGCCCACCAGACGTTAAACAACGTGTATAGTACGCTGAAAATAACAAAGATGAGACCTATCCTCACGGACCTAGATATGATGTTAATCATGGCGTAGACGCCGCCTCCATTTATTAGGCCAACTCTGAAAAACTAGCCGCACTCTCCGGTTTTGCAGTAGGGGTCTTTGCCCTCCTCTAGGGCCTTCAACTTGGCCTTCTCGGCGGCCTCCTCTATGGAGGCCTCTAGGGCCACGGGCTTCACTATTATCTTCGTGTCGGCCAGCTTCTTCTTTATCTCCTGCTTCAGCCCTGTGTATATCACCTGCACAGACTTGGACTTGTCTCTATACACCGTTATGCCCTTCACGCCGAGGGCCCACGCGAGGGCGAAAGCCCAGTATACGTCCTCCTTTGGGGCGTTGGCGGGCATGTTTATGGTCTTGGATATGCCCTGATCCACCCACTGCTGCGCGCTCGCCTGCATTAGGACGTGCCACAGCCAGCCGATCTCCATGGCGGTGGCGAAGAGGTGCTTCACCTCCTCCGGCAGAGGGGCGTCCTTGAGCATGCCGGTCTCCTCCACAGTCTTCCTCACCTGGGGCGTCCAGAGGCCCCTCGCCCTCAGCCACTCCACCGCCGGCCAGTAGTACTCTATGAGGGTGCCGACGGTCACGTTCCTTATGAAGGCCAGGGCGAAGACGGGCTCCACGCCGCTTGTGGTGCCGGCCAGTATGCTGGTTCTGCCCGTGGGGGCTATGGACAACACCACCGAGTTCCTCACGCCGCCTCTGACCTTCTCCCTCAGCGCCTCAAGTCTCGGCCTCAGCCACTCCCTCGTCCTCATGGTTATCCCGCGGAGGCGGTCGCCTGCCTCCCTCAGCTCCGGCGGGAGGGCTCCTCTGACGCGCTCCCACCTGCCCCAGACGTAGTCCTGGAACTTCAGAACCGGTATCTCGCCTCTGGCGTACGCCGACTTCTCGAAGAACTTGAAGGGCCCCCTCTCCCTGGCCAACTCGGCGGATTCGTCGAGGGCGTTGACGTATATCCACGCCATTATCCTGTTTATCAGCTCCACCGCCTCCCAGCTGGCGTAGGGGATGCCCAGCTTTATCAACAGCTCAGCGAAGCCCATGATGCCGAGGCCGTTCTTCCTCGTGGCGCGGTTCATCTCGTCTATCACCTCTATCCCCGTGTAGCTACGGTCTATCGCGTCGTCGAGGAACCTAGTGCCCAGGCGGGCCGCCTCGGCGAGGCCCTCCCAGTCTATACACGCCAGCTTCTCCTCGAAGGTCTTCCCGGCGCACTCCCTGGCGAACTTGACCAGGTTTATGTGGGTGAGGTTACACACCTCGAAGGGGTTTTGGACGGTCTCGGCGCAGTTGTGGCTTACAATTCCCTCGGCAATATAGCGGTGGTGTTGGGGAACTCCGAAGTCGTAAACCACCTCCCTCCCTATATACTCCACCCTTTCCACCGTGGCAAACGGCTTCTCCCGCCTACACTTCTTCGTGCTGACCTTCGCCAGCTTGCGCGGCGTCAGCCCTATCTTCTCCACGAACCTGCACCTCGACTCGTTTTTGATCACCAACTCGTAGTACTGGCCAGAGCCTCTGTACTCCCTCTTCTCGCCGCTCTTAGTAGTGTACGTGAATCCGCCCCCGGAACGCTTGCGCGTGTAGATAACCGAGTATATCCCGAACAGCAACAATAGCTGTTGCACATCTCTGAGCAACTGCAGAGACTGAGAGGTGAGTCTTATGGCGCTGTCCGCGTCAACCGTGCCGTCTGCGTCGAACAGGCCTCTGAGGAACGCCTTGATAATCCTCGGCTTGCTTCTAAAGATGATCTCCGGCACTCTCCTTTCGCCGCTCTTGGCGTGTATCAGCTCAGGTACCAACGAGGCGATCGCCCTACCTAACGCGCCAGGTATCTCCAGCTTAATTTCGCTCTTCGTCTCAGTAAGGCTGTAGCTGAGGTCGGAGCCGTATTCCGCCTTCAACATATCAACTAGGCTTACTGCGTCGTCCAGCTCGTCCCTGCCGAAGTATATGAATATGTGAGCCCTGTTGTGCTTGTCTACGGTTACAGAGCCGTCTCCCACCACCCGGCCCAGCATGTAGGCAACAGACAAAGGCATCGTGTCCTCGCCGATGTCCTCGCCCTCGATATCCACAGGCGCTATGACCAGCAGGTCCCCTGGCCTCAGCTGATCCACGCGCTTCCACTCAAACCCGCTCGGTCTATCCCTGCTTCCTTTCACCACTAGCAGACGGTGATCTGGCGTAGCCTTTATCTCGAAGCCCTCCCTAGTCACAACTCTGTAGACATCTTTCGTCCCCACTTTTATCACGCCAGACTTAACAACATCGTACCTCACCTGAGTTTTCCCATCCGCGGTGACCACTACATGAGGAACCACGACCTCTGCGGCGAACCCTCTGGGATCTCCATCCTCCTCAACGCCCTCGGTAATCAGCGCGAGCTCTCCCCTCTCTTTAGCTCTTCTGTATACCTCCGATATGTTGAGATAGCCCTCCTTAGTTAGCACTTTCGTATCGCCCGTGACGCAGGGGTTGACGGCTCTCCAGACGTATCTAAATCTGTGGCCGGCCACCTCTATCTCTTCGCCGAGGAGGGGGTTGGAGGCGTTTAGGTTGTCCTTATATATCACGCCGGGGTCTCCCGAGTCCCAGGCGCCCTCCGTGATCTCGCGGAAGAGCTCCCTCGCGTCTACCCAGCCGGCCACAGCCTCCTGCGGCGGGCTGACGCGGGTCTCCTCTACGGGCTTCCTCCCGGCCCTCTCAAGATATATCCTCGGGTTCACCAGGGGGTACTCCGGTTTGTCGAGACCCAGCGCCTTCTCCATGAAGGCGTCGTCTACGAAGACCGAGATGTTGAAGTTCTGGAGGTGGGCGTCTTTGAGCTCCCCCGTCTTGGCCTTTATGAACTTCCTCACGTCGGGGTGCCACACGTGTAGCGTGCCCATCTGGGCGCCCCTCCTCTTGCCCCCCTGCTTAATCACCTCGACGTTGGTGTCGAACAGCTTCATGAAGCTGACGGGGCCTGAGGCAACGCCGACGCTCCCCCTCACCACGTCGCCCTCCGGCCTCAGCAGGGAGAAGTCGTAGCCGACGCCGCCGCCCAACTGCTGTATTATGCCGGAGTAGGCAAGGGCGTCGTAGATGCAGAAGCGGCCTGGGTGGGAGAGGGAGGATAGGCAGTCCTCCACCTCCAGCGTGAAGCACGAGGCGAACATCTCCTTCTTAGTCCAGGCGTTGAACCAGAAGGGCGACGCCGGCACTATCCTCAGCGACGTGATTACGCCGTAGTACCTCCTCGCCGTCTCCACATCCCGGGCGACGGCTGTGGCGACACGCCAAGCCGCCATGCTGGGGGTCTCGGCCAACCTGAAGTCTCCGCCCCTCAGGGCGTAGTTGCCGTTGGTGAAGAGACGGAGGGCGTTGTAGCTGAGCGACCGGTCGAAGTCGGGCTTGGGCTCGAAGGCCTCCAGTAGGCGTAGAGACTCCTCCTTCAGCAGGCCGGCCTCCGCCAGCTGTCTATACCTCGCGAGAGCCCGCTCTAGATAGCCCGACTTGTGCCTGAGGAAGTCCTTGCCGAAGACCTCCTTGTAGACCCTGCCCAGGAGGTGGGACTTAGCCACCTCCGCAAGCTCCGGCCTATCTATGGCGCGTTTGAGCAACTCAAGCTGGACTAGATCCGCCAGCTCCCACGACCCCACAGCACGGTCCATCTTTATATCGACTTCGCCGTCTACCTCAACCCCTACCTCGCCAGCCGCCCTTTGGACAGAGAGCTTCAACTTCTCCGGCGAGAAAGGCTCCGTGGACCCATCGAGCTTGGTGACTGGATACATGGCTGATCCTCTGTTTTTCTATATATTCGCTACAGTTAATAACTTTCAGGGGGGAGATCCCCGGAAGTTTCTATATTCCTGTCAAACCTTGGCTAACGACATAAAGTCCGCGTCTGTCAATATGGTGGTCTGCTCCTCGGCCACCTTGTCTAGGTACCTCCTGCCAGACTCCTTCAGCGTTGTGTACACCGCCGCGGCTACGTCCTCTGGGACTGCGGGCTTTGGGTAGGGCAGGCCCAGCCTGCCCACCGTCGCTTTAGCCAACAGCCACATCTTCACGTGGATAGGCTCGACGTTGTCTACGTCGGCTCCGAGCCAGTACATCTCTCTAACTAGGCCGAAGGTCAGTATTTTGACGAGGCGCTCCCAGTTTTCGCGTATCAGCTCCTCCTCCCTCTCGGCGAGTCTCCTCGTGATCTGGTCGGTCTTATCCTCCTGCCGGTGGTACCTAGCCCTCGAGAGCACCGCCACCAGCTCCGGCTCGAGGGCGGGCTTCAGCGATTTGTACAACATAACCGCGGCCAGTATGGCCTGGCTCGCCATGACGCCTCTCATGAAGTTCTCCGCGGCTTCGTCGAGGTCTAGGTCCTTCTCCGTCTTGCCGTCTCTTAAGGCCAAAACGTCGTTTGGCTCCACCGGGTCAAGCAAGATGAGCCTCCCGTCGTTAAACACCGCGGGGACGCTTAAGATGTAGCTCTTGAGGTATGGGAGGTACCTTGTGCCGACCATTTCGAAGGCTATGCCGGGGGTTCCCCTGAGCGCTTTGTACAGCACATACGACGACTTGCAGGTGTGGTGTATCACCACCTTGATCATAAGGCCCACGTACATTGCTGTATAAGTACCTATCTCCGGTACCGCAATCGTTCCCCTCGTCACAGCTCAGCTAAGACCAATGTCGCCACCGGTGAAATGTTTTTATGGGCTATTTGTCTCTATCGCCGTGCTCTTCAGAAGGCCTAGGCCCCGTCTGACGCCTGTAACGAGGGGCGACGCCGTAAGGAGGATACTTGAGCTGGCGTCTGTGAAGGTGGGAAGCGGCGAAAGGGCGCTAGTTGTGTTCTTCGACCTGAGGTGCCCCTTCTGCGCCAAGCTCTTTAGAGAGACAGAAGAGGTGTTGCTGGAGATGGCGCAGAGGGGGTTAATCATATACGCCATGTGCGACTACGTTGTACATAGGGAGGCTGAGCATCTACACAGGGCTCTCAGGTGCATCTCGGAGGGGGAGAGGCTCGGCTTTATCAGGGAGGTCTTCTCGGGAAAGAGGGTGGAGACGGGCAGTTGCCCTGAGGGGAATTTGAGGGAGTGCGAAAAGGTGGCTGAGGAGGTTGGCGTATACGGCACCCCCACCCTCCTCTTCTACCACCTGGGGAAAGACAGAGGCTATGTGCACTTCGGCTATATGTCCCCCAGCGAGGTTATGGAGACTCTCTCTTCCCTATGATGCTTGGAGAGGCCGCGGGGAGGTACCTACTCCGCGACTTCTACACCCACCTGCTGTTTGACGTCTCGAACCCCCTAGGCGATGTGACCGTGATCCCCCCGCCGCCTGGCTCGTCGTATCAATTCGCCGTAGTTGGGGCACTGGTGGCGAAGATGGGATACAGGACGCGGGTTTTAAACATGTCCACTTGCAGGAGGCAGACTATCCAGCGGGTTCTCTCCCAGGCGTCTGGGGAGCTCCTCTACGTCGGCTACGCCCATAGGCTGGCCTACGCAGGCCCTGGCGCGGTTGTAAACCAGGAGGAGGTGACTCTTGAAAACGTGAGGAGGGTGGCGCGGGGCAATGTAAAGTTCCGGGTGATGTGGGGAAGGTGCTTGGGGGGCGACCTACAGCAGAGGGAGGTGGTCAACCTGGGGAGGCTCCCCGAGGCCTTGGGGAGGCTAGAGGTCTGGCTGGCAGAGAGGCTTGGGAGAAGGTAGTTGGTAGACGTTTCCCCTGAGCCTCCTCACGCCGTATATCTTCCAGCTACCTGGGTTCAGTATCTTCTCCTCCGCGTTTAGATACGGCACGTGGCTGTGGCCGTAGATCAGCCAAACTCCGTCCTCCAGCGCCAGCTTCTTCCTCAGCCACCTGCCCACCTGGCCTCTCCTGGCGAGGTCTATGAGGTACGCGGCAAAGCCGTTTTTCACGGCGGCGTCGCCGTGGGTCAACGCGGCTTTGACCACGTCCTCTATCAAAACGTTGCCGTTATCGGCGTATACCTCAACGCCGTCTATCCTAGCTACGAGGGGGCCGGGCAACTGTGGGTCGTGCGAGGAGGAGCTGAAGGATATGTAGAGGCGGCGCGGCTTTATCTGGAGGATTTCCATGGCCTTTTTTATGAGCCTTGCCGCGTCGTCGTAGCCCACAAGCCTATGTTGGTCATCGAAGAGGTCGCCGGTTATCGCTACTTCGTCCGTGTTGAGCGCCTTCAGGCATCTCCTAAGCTCCTGTATCTTGGCGTGAGGTGAGCCTATGTGCACGTCGCCGAAGACGATCACTTAGGCATGCCCCCACCACTTTTTAAACTCTGGCCTCGGCGGTATACATGCGTAGGGTTGCAATCATCGGGGCAGCAGGCAGAGACTTCCACGTCTTTAACACGGTCTACCGAGGCTCCGGCGAGGCGAGGGTGGTGGCCTTCCTCATGACGCAGATCCCGATACCGGCGAGGAGGTACCCCCCTTCCCTATCGGGGGTCCCCGAGGGGGTGCCCATATATGTCTGGAGGAGCTACGAGGAGCTCACCAGGTATCTGAGGGAGCTCCGCGTCGACGAGGCGGTTCTAGCGTACAGCGATCTGCTCTACGACGAGGTTGGCCACATAATCTCCGCCGTGTTGGCGAGCGGAGCCTCCTTTAGGATCCATGGGCCAAACGAGACCTATCTACACTCCATAAGGCCCGTCTTCGCGATCACGGCCACTAGGACGGGGGCCGGCAAATCCACCGTTTCCCGGGAGGTGGTCAAGGACTTGGCTGGTAGGGGGTACAAACCCGTTGTGGTTAGACACCCGATGCCGTACCGGGAGCTTGAGGTTAGCGTTGCCGAGGTGTTTAAGAGCGAGAGGGATCTGGAGCGGCTGACCTTTGAGGAGAGGGAGGAGTACGAGCAGTATGTGGAGATGGGCGTGACGGTGCTGGCCGGCGTCGACTACGGCGTGGTGCTTAGGGAAGCCGAGAAGGTGGGTGACGTCATCGTTTGGGACGGCGGCAACAACGACTTCCCCTTCTTTAGGCCCAACTACATGGTCGTGGTTACAGACGCGCGTAGGGCTGGGCACGAGGTGGGATCTTTCCCGGGCGAGGTGAATCTGCGCCTCGCAGATGCTGTCGTAATTACCAAGGTCGGCGAAGCCGGCGAGGAGGCGGTCAGAAGAGTTGTCTCCAACGTGACGCGGGTGAACCCGCGGGCCTCTATCACGAAGGCGGATCTGGAGGTGTACCTCAGCGGCGATGTGGCAGGGAAACGGGCGTTGGTCATAGAGGACGCGCCCACTGTTACACACGGCGGTTTGCCATACGGGGCCGGCTACATCGCGGCGCTGAAATACGGCGCAACCGTCGTCGACCCCAGGCCCTATGCCGTGGGGGTGATAAAGAAGGTGTACGAGGACTACAAGATAGGGCCCGTCTTGCCCAGCCTAGGCTACACCCCTGAGCAGAGGAGGGACCTCGAGGCCACCATCGAGAGGGCCGACGCCGACGTGGTAATTGTGGCGACGCCCGCCAGGATCGAGAAGGCGATTAAGATAGACAAGCCCGTCGTGCGGGCGAGCTGGAGGCTGAGGGTGTTGGAGGGGCCCACCGTGGGTGAGCTCGTAGAGGCGTTCCTCGAGAGGCTACGCTAGCCTTATGTCGCCCGCGGCGGCGCCTCCCAGAAGCGTTAGGAGGGCGCGGAGGTGGCGCGCGGCTTCCAACAACCGCTCCTCCTCGACGCCGGGGACCCCAGCGATTACCACAAGCACGTCCCTAGTTGTTTCATCCACCTTGGTCTCCACGCTATCTCTGTAGGGATATACGTGGAGTATCTGGCCGTCGGAGGCTAGGACGATTTGGTTATCCAGCTCGTACGGCTGGCCCCCAATTGGGCGGAAGACCTCACCCCTCCTCGAACGCCTTAGGCGGAGGGTCTCGCCGCGGATCTTCGCTATGTCGTAGATGCCTATGGGCACGACGTATTTTATCGAAACGGCGTTCCCCGCGTCTACCACCGGGTTAATCCTCGGCAGAGGCTCCCCCCGCAACACCCTCCTGAGGAGGGCCTCTTGCGCAGGCCGTTGCTTCGTAGGGTCTATCTTCAGGGTTTTCCAGTAGAAGTCGCGGTAGGCCCTAATTACGGGGTGCTCCCTTAGCGTCTCCAAAGACAGAGTCTTTCTCGTTTCCTCCACCGCCGCGTTTATCGCCTCCTCAAGTTGCGGTGTATATTTCATATTATCCACCCCATATACTACGTCGTAAGCTACGAAAACTCCTAAGCTTTTTACATCATTTAGGATAGTAATCATTAAAGCCAACTTTGAATCTCCGTTAACATCTTCTTTACTTTTTCTATTTTATCTTTCAGTTCAGTTATCTGTTTTGTACACTCCTCAGCCAGTTCCGTCGGCAACTCTACTTTAAAACCTTCCTTAGACAACTTATCGTATACTTTCTTCACTAATTGGCCGGCCTTGGTTTCGCCTTTTAAATGACGTCTTATAGTAGCCTCAGTGACTCCAAGCTCTTCAGCTATTTTAGATGTAGAAATGCCAGCTCTCTCTCTAGCTAAGGCAGCAGCGGCGGTATAAAGCGAGTCTACCCAAGTCACTCTAGTGGCTGGGTCTTTAATCGCTTCAAGAGTTTCTTTGTCAAACAAAGACATTACCAATAGCGCAGACTCCAGCTTTCTAATTTCCTCACGTCCCGTCGGCTTTAGCGGGATCTCAGCCATGGCCCTAGTCCTCCACCTCTATCTCAACTTTTCTCTGAGCCGGCTGTTTTTCGACCTCTTCCACAGCCTTTCGCATAGCCTCTACCTCCTCCTTAGAGATCGGCTCTATTTTAACGGTACTTCCTACGATCTTTAGATATCTATCCCACATCACCTCTATTCCGCTGTCTTTTATCTCCATGGGGTGGCGTAGCATCGAGTGTTTTGTATCTCGCATTTTCCACACGATGATGGACCTATGTAGCTTGCCGTCTATTTCGTCTAAGTCGAGGCGGATTATGCCGTCTACCGCATGTTCTACGCCAGGGCCCCCGAAGCCCCGCTCCCCCACCGACACTTGAGATACGAAGAAGGCCGTACATCCCAGCCCCGCTATGACCCTCTTCAGCGTCATGATGGTGGCTCTGGCGACTGCCGGCTTCGTCAGATAAAGGGTAGACACTGAGTCAACTACCACACGGCGGGCGCCTATATCCCTAATTGCCTGTCTCAACACATCGCTTAGCTCGTAGACATCGTCTACCTGTTTCACGAGATATCTCTCCCTCTGGGCTGCGCTTCCGACACCTCCGGTGAAGGCGTCCACAATGGCGAATTTCCCCTCCCGCTCGTACTGGGATATGTCCCATCCGAAGTGGCGGAAGCTTCGGCGGACCGCCACCGGGTGTTCCTCAAGCGCCACGAAAACGCCCGTTTCCCCTCTCCTTAGACCATTGTAAAGGAACTGCCTCCCCAGTATTGATTTGCCTGTCCCAGGCCCTCCGCTGAGGAGCACGACGCTCCTTTCGGGCACGCCGCCATATAAGATCTCGTCAAGCCCTTGCACATAAGTCCGAACCCTGGGGATCACAGTTGTGTAAAGCCCGCATATTTTAATACTTGCCACCTCACTACGCCGATGGAGTCCCGGGTTAAGGACCTCTCTCTTGCGGAGAAGGGGAGGGAGCAACTGTACTGGGCCGAGAGAAATATGCCGGTTCTGCTGGAGATCAGAAGGCGTTTCGAGCGGGAGAAGCCTCTCGCAGGCCAGACTGTGGCTGCCTGTCTACATGTGACAAAGGAAACAGGGGTCCTTGTGCGTACCTTGGCGGCCGGCGGGGCTCGGGTGGTGGTTATACCGTCTAACCCACTCTCTACCCAAGACGAGGTGGCGGCGGCGCTGGCGCAGGAGGGGATACACGTCTATGCGTGGCGCGGCATGTCTGAGCGGGATTACTACAACGCCATAGGCTTCGCCCTCTCCTTCCAGCCAACGGTCACTCTCGACGACGGAGCCGACTTGACCTCCACCATTCACAAGCTTAGACATGGGATTCGGGACAAGACGCTGGACTACGTAATGGAGACCGCAGGGTCAGTAGACGCCGAGAAGCTCGTGGCTGGCCTCCGCGGAGGCACCGAGGAGACCACCACAGGCGTGCTGAGGCTCCGCGCGCTGAAAAGCGCCGGAAAGCTACTTTACCCAATCATAGCCGTCAACGAGTCCTACACGAAGTACCTCTTCGACAACAGATATGGGACGGGCCAGTCCACCTGGGACGGCGTGTTAAGGGCGACGAACCTCCTCATAGCTGGTAAAAACGTCGTTGTGGCGGGATACGGCTGGGTGGGCAGAGGCATCGCGATGAGGGCTAGAGGCCTAGGCGCGAGGAGGGTGATTGTGGTGGAGGTGGATCCCGTGAGAGCTCTAGAGGCCGTCTTCGACGGGTTCGAAGTCATGCCCATGGACGAGGCGGCCAAGGTGGGGGACATATTCATAACCGCCACTGGCAACATAAGGGCGATAAACCTGGGCCACATCTTCAAGATGAAGGACGGGGCTGTTCTCGCAAACGCCGGCCACTTCAACGTGGAGATCGACGTGGCGGGGCTGGAGCGCGTAGCCGTCGCCAAAAGGCAGATAAGGCAGTACCTTGAGGAGTACACTCTGCCGAACGGCAGACGGGTCTACCTCATCGGGGAGGGCAGGCTCGTGAACCTGGTGGCGGCGGAGGGCCACCCCTCCGAAGTGATGGACCTCTCCTTTGCGAACCAAGCCCTGGCGGCGGAATACGTCGTGAAGAACAAACTCGCCATAGACGTCTACAAGCTCCCCGACGAGCTAGACCGCGAGGTGGCACGGCTGAAGCTCAAGACCATGGGCATAGAGATCGAGGAGCTCACAGAAGAGCAGAGGCAGTACCTCACCTCCTGGGAGCTGGGCACGTAGAGCTTAAATTCCCCTGCCGCGTTTTTCCCGTGATGTCAACTCTGGGGTCCGACCTGTGACGACACTGACCTGCCCTGACACCTCTTCTCGATTTCTCTGTAGAGCCGTATCCTCCTTCTTACCTCCCTCATCCTCTTCTTAAGGGCCTCCAAATCGCTGGGCGCAACCCCCAGGAGCTTGAGCTCCCTGTAGAGGTCGGTCAACCTCCTCTCCTCTTCCTTGTAGCGGCCCAGGAGACCTCTGATCCTCCGGCACTCGGCTTCTACCTCCGCCTCGGTCTCCTCCAGCCTAATGCCGAGGATCCTCTCCGCGCCCTCCGCCCGGCTCCTCAACGCGCTTTTCACCTTCTCCACGTCTATCCCCCCGAGGTGCCGCCCCAGCTTCTCGATTAGATACTCGACCTCCATATCCTCTCCACAACCCTCTTGCCTATGTACTCGTCGTCTTCCACAACCTCTTCGGGGTCGTCGTACGTCTCCGCGGGCTCCTCCACCGTGTCGAAGAGCTCTTCGACTACGTCATCGCCCTCCGCAGGCGTCCACCTTCTCGGGCTCTCGCCCCTGCTGAGATCTATGGCAAGCAACGCGGCAAGGTGTCTAAAGCTCTCCTCATCTAGCGTATCTTTCAGGCTGTAGAGCACCGCCGCTTTTTTAGCAGGTGAGAGCTTGCCTAGTCTCAGCAGAAGGAGGTCGAGCTCTGCCGTGGCCACGTAGAGGTCTCTCTACCGCAATAAAAGTCCAGTAGATACAACTGCCTGTGGGGGGTTGGCCGAAATTAAACAACGATTGAGGCTAGGTTTGCTATGGTCGGCCAGCGAAGGGTTGCCTCCATGGCCACGGGGCCGTGTATCTCAGAGCCCTTGGGGTCGCCCTCGGGCGTCACTATAACCACAGCGTTGTCCTCAAAGGCAACCCACGTTCCGTCCGGCCTCCTAAATGGCTTCCTCTGCCTCACGACGATGGCTCTAAACACTTGTTTCCTCAGCTCAGGCTTCCCCTCCCTCACGACCACTACGACCATATCGCCGACGCCGGCGCCGGGAATCCTCCTGTGCACCGTCTTGGAGTAGTGCCCAACTACGCCTATTACGCGTACGAGCTTCGCCCCAGAGTTGTCGGCCACGGGGACGAGGCTGTTCATGAATATGCCTGGCGTAACGTGGAACCTATAGGGCACGCCCACCGTCCTCTTGCCGCCGCGTTTTGCCATAGCCCCCTTACTCCCTTAGTTTATATATTTTCCACCGCCTTTTCAGCCCGTCCGTCGCCACTCACCTCTCGTTCACCAACGCACTCATCACCCCCTCTTCCAACTTAAGAGAATCCCCACGTTGCTCGTGAGTTTTACCTGGATTTTGTTCTTCTCCAACAACTGCGGCAGCTTAAGCTTGGGCCAAACGCCGCCGTAGTAGAAGTAAAGGTAGCCCAGGTCCTCTGGGCTTACGCCAAGGGCTTGCGCCGTGGCGTAGTCCACCTCGGCGCAGTTTTCGCCTACTACGGCGATTCCCCAGTAGCGCTGGAACCCCTTTATGGGCCCATCGCCTTCGATGACGAATTTGCCGTCGGCGATGCAGAAGGTGTTTTTCTCCAACCTATAGATCTCAGCTATGTATTTATACAGCGCTCTAAAGCCCTCGTAGAGGCCTTGCGCGTCCTTTGGGTCCAGTATCTGGAGGGCGGCTGCGGGCATTGTGAGGTAGAGGATCGTCTGGGGGTGGCTCACCGGTATCGAAACCACGATCTTAAGCAGAGATTCGTCGAACGCGGCGCCGATGGCCTTCACGGCGATCTTACCCCCTCTGGGGGTCTCCAGCTCAAGCC
Organism: Pyrobaculum neutrophilum V24Sta; assembly: GCF_000019805.1. Taxonomy (NCBI): domain Archaea; kingdom Thermoproteati; phylum Thermoproteota; class Thermoprotei; order Thermoproteales; family Thermoproteaceae; genus Pyrobaculum; species Pyrobaculum neutrophilum. The sequence goes on along the minus strand of NC_010525.1, from coordinate 1,410,730 downwards.
TATATGTCGCGTGTTGCTGGGGCTGTATTATCTTGGCGCCGTAGCTCGCGGCGAGCTTCTCAAGGCCCATGATCTTGACCGCCTTCTCGAAGTACGACTTAGGCATGGAGAAGGTGATGGAGACGTCTCTCCCCTGGAGGCTCCTCAGCAACATCTCCACGAGCTCCGCCCTGGGGTTAGACTGAGATGGTATGTAGCTGTGCACGGCCAGGACAACCAACGCATCTCTTTTTGGGATAGGCAAATCGGCGTCTGCCGGATATGCCTCAACCACGTCCCTAACACCGGGTAGAAATAAATGTTTCCCGCCTAGAGCCCCCCTTTGCGGCTTTCGGCCTCCCCGAGAGGGACTCTGGGGCCGCCTTTGGGCAATCCCAGACGAGGGGCTCGGCGCAATGGTACGGCCCGCCTAGAAGCCGTGTCTGTAGGGCTCCGTCGGCTTCACCACCTCCCTAAGGAGAACCGTGGCGTAGCCCCCCCGCGGTAGCACAAACCGTAGCACTAAGTCGTCCCCTAGGGAGTAGGCTAGGTCCCTCGCCTGTAGCCTAGCCCGTCTGTAGCTACCGTAGGCCCTGAGGCCCCTCGGCATCTGTAAAAAGGCGGAGGGCTCCAAGCCCTCCTCCTTCAACACCTTCACGAAAGCCTCGAGGACCCTCCCGCGGGGCATCCTCACCCCAGCCCCCACCACAGGCACCACGACCTCGCCGCCTAGGTCTTCCACGTAGTACGTCACCTGTCCGTTGACCTCCACCAGGTCCCCCTCAACTGGCCGATCTAGTGGGCCGAGCTCCATGCGTTTTGAGAGGAGTAGGTTGAAGAGGTGGGACTGCGCCGCCTCTATGTATATCCTGAGTATCTGTAGGGGTATCGCCATAGCGGCGTTCCACAGGTCGGAACCCCGCACGAGCCTCCTAAGGAGCGCCCTTTCCTCAACGAACCCCCTTGGGAAGGCCTCCAGGGCCTTTTGGTACTCCCCCCTACACGCCAGCTCCCGCGCCTTCTTCGCCGCCTCGGACTCGTAGGGGAAGATCTTGCAGAACATGACGTGGAAGAAGCCCTCGGCGTCTTTCCTCAGGAGCGCCTTGCCTAAGAGGTGGCTGACTGGACGTATTGTGCCGAAGCGTTGGTACCCGTAGTAGTTGGGCAACGCCGCCTTCCCCAAGGCCGCTAAGGCGGCCTCCGCGCACTCCCGCCTCTCGACGTTGCGCAACACGATGGTGAATCTGTTGCCATATATCAGAGAGGGCGCGATGGGTTTGTCCATGGGCCAGAGGCCTAGGAACTGGACATTTGGAATCTTGGGAAGATCTGCAACGTTCCCTCTGACCGAGACTATCTGGGATGTGACAGCCCTTGTGTCCTTTATGCCTCCGATGGATATATCTCTACTCCTCAGCCCCAGCGCCTTGGCTAGGCGCAACACCAACTTCACTGTGTCTACGTTTCTCTTAACCACGTGGATCCACGTCCAGCCCCCCACCCTCGGCTCTATAGATACCCCCTCTAGCGCGACCACCGTCCCGTCGTACAACACCTCCTCGACCAGGAAGTCCTCCGGCTTCGCCTTTATCACGCCCCCCGATGGGTAGGTGTCTGTGGCGTAGTATAGCATCCCTAGGCTTCTGTCGAAGGGAGGGGCCTCGATCACGGGTGCCGGGGCGCCACCTCTTTAAATACAGAATAGCATTAAGGCCGATGGCAAAGGTCTACCTGGGCCCAGCCGGCATTCCTCAATACGTCGTAAAGGCGAAGTCCACGCTAGACGCGGTAAAAGCAGTGAGGGAGCTGGGCCTCAACGCCATGGAGGTGGAGTTCGTACAGGGGGTGAGGATGTCGAGGGAGTTGGCGAAGCAGGTGGGGAAGGCGGCTCAGGACTACGACGTCAAGCTCTCCGTGCACGCCCCCTACTTCATCAACCTGTGTTCCGAAGAGGCGGATAAGGTGGAGAAATCTCGGCAGAGGCTGGTGGATTCGCTAGACAGAGCATATCACATGGGCGCTTGGGTTGTGGTCGTCCACGCCGCGTACTACGGGAAGTTGGGTCCCCAGAGGTGCTTCGAGAAAGTCAAGGAGGAGTTGGAGAAGGCGTATAGGGAGTCCGGGATCGGATCCGGCGTGTATATAGGCGTGGAGATCACAGCCAGGACAAACCAGTTCGGAAGCGTAGAGGAGGCGTTTAAGCTCGCAAAGGAGCTACATTACGTAACGCCGGTGGTGGACTGGGGCCACCTCTACGCCAGAAACAACGGAGTTATAAACTACGGAGAAGTCCTAGACCTCTGGGCGAGGGAGTTCGGAGATAGACATATGCACACACACTTCACCTCCGTCCGCTACCGAAACGGGAAGTACGTGGACGAACACGAGCCCATAGAGCGAAACATGCCGCCGTTTGAGCCGCTGGCTGAGGAGCTCAAGAGGAGGGATCTCGCGATAACCCTAATCTGCGAATCGCCGCTTTTGGAAAAAGATGCGCTCCTGATGAAGGAGATCCTCGAAAAACACGGCGTTAGCCTTGCCACATAACGCTAATACATATAACTCTCTGGACACAGAAGCCCGTGAAGAGGGTAATCACGGCGATTGACCTCTTGGCCTCCACCGTCGAAATGGCCAAGTTGGCCGGGTCGAAGGTGGAGAACATATACAAGACCGGGGCAGGCTACCTCCTCAAGTTTCCACAGGGCTTCGTCGCAGTTACCAAGTTCAGAGCCTCGCTCACGGGGGTGGTGCCCGAGAAGACCCACGAAGGAGCTGAAACGCTCAGGGGGCTTTTCCGGGACGACAGGCTAAAGGCCGTCGCCATGCCCCGCTTTGACAGAATAGTGGAGTTCGAGTTCACGTCCGGCAAGCTGGTCGTGGAGCTCCTCGAGCCCTTCAACGTCGTAGCCGTTAGAGGGGGGAAGGTCGTCTGGTTGCTACACGGCTATAGAGGTAAAGACCGCGAGCTGAGGCCAGGTCTGCCATATGTCTACCCCCCAGCCGCCTTTGTGGACGTGTTAACCTCCGACGTAGACGCCGTAGAAAAGGCGATAGACCCAAACGACGTCAAAAGGAGCTTGATCAAACGGTTGGGGACAGGCCCGGAGCTGGCCGAGGAGCTGTTAGCCAGGGCGGGCCCCTCGCCGAGGGCCCTAGCCGAGGAGTTCAAGAGACTTGTGGAGAAGATACAGGCGGGAGGCGCCGAGCCCTCCGTATGTCTTAGAGGCGGCGCGCCGGTGACCGTCTTACCCATAAGGCCTGTCTCTATCCAATGCGACGAAGTTAAAAACTTCCCACACTTCTGGGAAGCTCTAGACTACTACTTCTCCCCGCTGGAGCTGGAGACAACCGCGGCGCAGGAGACTCAGGAGCTTGCCCAAAGGCGGAAGAGGCTTGAGGCGACGATCTCCGAGTTGGAAAAGAAGATACCTGAGTACAAGAGCGAGGCCTCCGCTCTGAAGACTCTAGCCCACAAACTTCTCATGTATAAACACGAGATAGAGGAGGCGTTGAGGGGTAGCGAAACAAGTATACGTATAGTATACGTAAACAGCAGAGCTAGAGTTGAGCTCCCAGATGGAACGGCTTTCGATATAGAGACCGGCGTCCCTGTGGGCCGGCAGATCACCAAGCTCTTCGACAAGGCGAAGGAGCTGGAGGAGAAGGCGTCAAAGGCGCAACGGGTGTTGGAGAAGCTTAGGGGGGAGCTTGCCAAATTGGAGGAAGAGAGGCGGCGTGCGGAGGAGAGGGTGAAGACGTCGGTGAGACCTGTAGCCAGGAGGAGCTGGTTTGAGAAATTCCACTGGACGATCACGACGGGGAGGAGGCCCGTGATAGGCGGTAGAGACGCCTCGCAGAACGAGACGGTGGTTAGAAAGTACCTGAAGGACAGCTACCTCTTTTTCCACGCCGATATCCCTGGAGCCTCGGCTGTGGCGATGCCGCCGGCGGAGGATCCCCTAGAGCTACTTCAAGCGGCGCAGTTCGCCGCGGCGTACAGCAAGGCGTGGAAGATAGGCATACACGCGGTGGACGTCTACTACGTCCGCGGCGAGCAGGTCACAAAGCAAGCGCCGGCGGGCCAGTACCTAGCCCGCGGCTCCTTCATGATATATGGCAAGAGGGAGTACGTGAGAAACGTCAGACTGGAGCTGGCGGTCGGCTGTAGAAAAGACCACGACGGCTACAGGGCGGTGGCGGGCCCCCCTAGGTCGATCCACCTGTTGGCCGAGAGATACGTCGTGGTGACCCCGGGGAACGTGGAACGGGGGAAGCTGGCTAGAGAGCTCGCGGGGAGGTGGGGCGGTTGCCACCCGGAGGAGCTGGCGGCGGCTCTCCCCGGCGCCTCCAGGGTGTCGGAGGAGGGCCGCGGATCGCCCATCCCCTGGGAGGAGGTGGAGCAGATTTTTTCAACGTGGTAGACTGCGTAATAAAGGGCAGGCCAGACGTCGGGTGTATATACGTGGATTCCATGTTGGGGTGGCTTGCCCGGATGTTGAGGATATTGTTCGGCGCCAGGGCAATATACAGCCCCGACCTTGACGACTCTGAGCTGGCGGAGGCCGATTGCCTGGTGGTGACAAGAGACGAGGAGCTCTTCAAGACGAGGAGGGGCCCCACCCTCCTCATAAAGACCGACGACCACGTCAAATGGGTGTCCATATTCCTGAAGCTCGGCTTGAGGCCTCTGGAGAAATCCGTCTGCCCCCACTGCGGCGGCGAGCTGGTGGAGGTAGACTGCACGGAGGCGGAGAAAGCCGTGGGGCATCCAATAGCGAGCGCGGCGTGTTGGAGGTGTACGTCGTGTGGCCGCTACTACTGGGTCGGCTCACACTGGCGCCGCCTGAGGCAGCTCCTAGATGAGGCGGCCGAGGCCCAGGTCACCTGTCTACACACCGGTTGAGTGCCTTTAAGATATACGGCGTGAAGTAGAGGACTGAGGTCAACACCTCCGCCGCGTCGGCCAACCTCAGAACCTCCCCAAGCTGGCGGCAGGTGAAGACGCCGCCGCTGTATATAATCGGGACATCTCCGCCCGCGGCCTCTCTAAGCCGCTCCAGGAGCCTATAGCCGTGTCGGTAGAGCAGAAGCCCGCTGAGTCCCCCCCTGCCGACGCTGATGCGCCCATCCTCCACAGGGAAGGTGTTGGTCACCACAAGCCCCCATCCGAGCCTCCTCACGTTTCTGACGACGGATGCTACGTCGGTTGAAGGACCTACCTTGACGAAAACGGGCAGATCCACATCGGCGAGTTGCGGCACATTACGCCAAAATCCCTTGTACGTGGGGCTTGATATGTTGACCTCGACGGCAGCCGGCTTGTAATACCTCCGCAGGTAGGCCAGCTGAACTAGGAAGTCCTCCACGCTGAAGCCCGCCAAACTGATAAATATGGGGTAGTTAAGCCCCGCCAGCCTAGATACCACAGAGGCTATGCCGGGGCTGTTGAGGCCCATCGCGTTGACGAGGGAGTACGGCCGTACCCTTGCCACCCTCGGCGGCTTATTTCCAAGACGCCGGCGCGGCAGAGTAGACCCAACCACTATAAAGCCAGGGCAGAAGAAGGAGAGGAACCTGGAGTAGGCCCCCGTCTTGTCTAACCCAGCCGCCACCCCCACCGGGCCGCACGTCTTCACCCCGCCCACCTCCCAACTGTCTCTACAGCGGCAGGGCGGGAGAGGCAGAGAAAACAGAAGCGAGCCGAGCCTGTGGCTAATCTCCGGGTGGACGTAGTGCACCAGCCTCCCGAAAAACGTCAACAACGCCATGAGGAGAGGTATTCCAAGACAGCTCGGTAGTGCCCCTCGCCTATGTAGGGCTTGAGAGCCTCAAGCAACTCCCCCATCTTGTACACGCTGTATACAGGGACCCCCGTCGCCGCGCTGACATGACCAGCTCCGCACTGCTCTCGATCGAGGAAAACCACCACCCCAGCCACGGAGGCCCCCGCGTTTTTCAACGCGTTGACGGCGCCCACCACGCTCTTGCCGGTGGTTAAAACGTCGTCGACTACAACCACCCTTCTGCCCCGCACCTCCGCCCCCTCTATCTGACGCCCCAGCCCATGGCCCTTAGCCTCCGGCCTCACATAGCTGACCGGCTTGCCCAACAGGAACCCCAGTATAGAGGCGTACGGAATTCCCCCAGTTGCGACCCCCGCAACTATGTCGAAATCCAACCGCTCTACCACGGCTCTGTAGCGCTCCACAGCCCACTTAAGTAGCTGGGGGTCCCCCAAGACAAGCCGCAGATCCACGTAATACGGGCTCTCTAGTCCACTGGACAGCTTAAACAGCCCGAACTTAACAACGCCCAGCTCCACCAGTCTGGCGATCATAGCAGATCCCCCAGCTCGTGGTACCGGCCGCAGTAGGTACAGACGAAGAGAGGCGGCTCCCTCCTCACCAGCAGGAAGGTCGGCTCCACCGGCTCCCGCGGCGCGTTTGTAATACACGTCGGGTTCTTACACCTAAACCTCCCCTTGACCACCTCCGGCGGCGATACCTTGAATTTTCTAACTACCGTGTAGTCCCTGACGATGTTTATCGTCGCGGTGGGGGCGACGGCGGATATGATGTTCACCTCCTCGGGGGTCAGCTCCCGCCCCTCTATCTTCACGATGTCCTTCCTACCGAGCTTCTTAGACTCCACGTTCATGACGAGTGCGACACGCACGCCCTCCCTACCGGTGATCCCCAAAACCCGCAAAACCGCCAAGGCTCTACCAGCTGGGATGTGGTCGATAACGGTTCCGCGCTCGATCTTGCTAACCATAAGCTCCTTAGACATCACCTACTGCACCGCCCCAGTTAATAAAGACAGTGCGGGGGGTGGGATTTGAACCCACGCAGGCCTACGCCACAGGGTCTTAAGCCCTGCCCCTTTGACCTGGCTCGGGCACCCCCGCCCTCTGAGGGACCACTCCCAATTTTAAAAACTTTACCCATGCGGCGGCCGGGATTCGAACCCGGGATCAACGGCTTTCTTCGCCCGTAGCGTGGGAGGCCGCCATCCTAAACCAGGCTAGACTACCGCCGCTAGAAAAACCCATGAAAAAGAGGTTTTTAATCTTTACCCGCGGAAGTACTGTCTCCCCTCTGTGGTGAACACTATCGAGTCGTTGTCGAAGTTGTAGTAGCCGACCTCTATATAGGCGGCGGTCCCGTTTTTCAGAGCTACGCCCCAGAGGAGGAAGTTGGGGTTCGCCCTATCCCCATTTTCGTCGAGGAGGACGACCCCAGTGGCGCCTCTATAGCGCCCCTCTCTGCCCCACTGCTCCAACGTAGCGCGTACCTTGTCAGGGTCGTCTGTGCCTATCGTGGCCATTATTTCGCCCAACATCTTGATTACGTCATATGACTGTGGAGCTGGGGTTATGGGCTCCGCGCCACATTTAGCCTTGAACTTTCTGTAGAACTCCTTGTACTCAGGGGTCGTGGGAAGCGCCCAGTTGGCGGTTCCTATGATCCTGCCGGCCGCCATTACGTCGCCACCGCTCTGTAGTAGAACTGGGGAGAAGGCCATGCCTTCTGTCCCTATGAGCCTCGCCTTTGAAAGCACTGGGTCTTGTCCTATAGCTCTGAGCACCACCTGGCCGTCGTCTTCAAACGAGACAACGACGAGGGCGAAGTCTGGGCCCACGAGATCCCTAACCTTAGCCGATATAGCTCTTACAGCCTGCGGCGCCGCTTCAGTAAACGCCTTGGGGTCTGGGTCGTAGGACTCGGCGGCTACCACCTGGAAGCCCCGCCTCGCCGCCTCCTTCTGGAGCTCCTGGTAAAGGCCCTCCCCATAGGGGTCCTTCCTATATACGATGGCCACCTTCTTTACGCCCAGCTCCTTTATGATGGCTCCTATGGCTCTTATCTGTTTGGCGTCGGTGCCCACGATTCTGTACAGCCAGTCGTTAGGTATCGCCAGTAGGGAGGAGGTGGACCACGCGCTGAAGAGCACGATCTTGTTCTTGTCCGCAAAGGGCTTCTCGCCGGAGGCCTCCCTACTCGTAAGCCCCGCGTGCACCGCGTGAACGCCCTTGGCGTATAGGGCTTGAAGCTTCTGAAGAGCCACGTTGGGGTCTAGCTGCGTGTCTTCAACATATAGCTCGAATCTGTAGCCCCGGCTTGCATATTCTGCGTTTAGATCATCTACCGCCAACTCCGCGGCGCACTGCGCCAGTTTTGCATAGCTACTGAAGCCTCCCGTCAACGGGAGCAAAGCGCCAAGTTTAAACACCTTTGTGGCGTTCTGCGTCGTCGTAGACGTCGGCGCCGTGGCCGGCTTCTGCATTGATAGGAGGACTCCCACCGCGATCAACAACACTACTGCCAACGCAACTATGTATACCCTAGACATGTGTATCCGCGAAAGTCTTCCTAAAAAATGTTATTAATCGGCGTTTTGGGAGTGGCCGATGTCGGAGGTCTTGAGGGTTGAGGGCCTTGAGGCTGGTTACGGGAAGTTTCGCGTTCTCTTTGGAGTTGACTTGGTGGTGAACTCTGGGGAGATCGTGGTGTTGCTTGGGCCTAACGGCGCTGGGAAATCCACTCTGTTAAATAGCGTTGTCGGGATGGCGGACGTCTATTCGGGCCGTATAACGTTGATGGGCACCAACGTAGTGGGGAAGCCCCCGCATGAGATCATGAAGATGGGGGTTGCCTACGTCATGCAGTCGCCTAATAACTTCGGCACACCGAATATATTCGGCGAGCTGACCGTATATGAAAATCTAGTGGCCGCCTCCACAGGCGTTCCCAAGGCTGAGGTCTTCAAGAGGATGGAGGACGTCTATGCCGTGTTTCCAAAGCTGAGGGAGCTTAGGGATAGGAAGGCCAAGTTTCTCTCCGGCGGCGAGAGGCAGATGCTGGCAATAGGGATGGGGCTTATGAAAAGCCCAAGGCTGTTGATGCTGGACGAGCCGACTGCGGGCCTAGCGCCTAAGCTCGTCTCCGACTTCTTCCACACGATCAGAGATATAAGGGATAAGTTCGGCATATCCATCCTGTTGGTTGAGCAAAACGCCAAAAAAGCTCTGGAGATCGGAGATAGGGCGTACGTGTTGGTAACTGGAAGAATTAAGTACAGCGGTAGCGCCAAATCTCTAGACGAGGAAAAACTCGCGGCGCTGTTTCTGGGGGGCTGACGGTTAGGAACTGCCTCCCTCGCGGCGGCCGACTACGTTAGCTCTCTCGAAAACCTCACGCGTCGCCATGATCAACAACAGCGAGGTGAGAAACATCGCGGTGGCTATGTCGATGTTTATCACATAGGCCTCTTTCGCAGGCACTGTGACGGGGGTGGCGTTTAAAGGAATCTGTACAGTTGTGGTTAAAACATACGGCGCTGTTGGAGCCAGTTGCCGGATCCGTGGAGGGGGCGGCCTTAAAGGGCGACTCCACCGCCACGTGCAGATCGGCGATGGGCTACGCCGCGGTAAGAGTGGTGTAGAGCTGAAGGGTTGAGCCGGGGTAGACATAGGGCGGTGTGTACGAGACGGCAACGTTTAGGAACTAAGCCTTGAGGAGAAAGGCCAGCGCCAACGCCGTAATTAACCGATAGATCGATTTCATAAGCGCTACAGTACAACATCTCTATAAACGTTTCTATAGTGGCGCCGGGGGTGGGATTTGAACCCACGCCCCCGAACGGGGACGGGCTTAGCAGGCCCGCGCCTTGGACCAACTCGGCCACCCCGGCTCCGTCCATTTTTTCGCCCACTTTATAAAGTTGAGCTCAGACCTGGCCACTTAGGACACCCCTCTCCATGACTGTCAGACTCATCACCTACACTAGGGCAAGCAGGTGAATATAGAGATTTTGAGCCGCTGGCGCCGGGGCCGGGATTTGAACCCGGGCCCCCTAGACGGGGACGGGATCTCCAGTCCCGCGCCTTGGGCCGCTCGGCCACCCCGGCCGACTCCCCCCGGCGGGGTATTTTTAAGCTTTACAACCGAAAGCCCCGCCTTTAGGGCGGGGAGCGCGGTCATCTCCCGATGTACACCTCTTTTACTTTTGGATCACTGGCGACCTCGTCGGGGAGCCCCCTAGCTATAACCCTGCCGCTGGCCATGGCGTATACATAGTCTACATATCTAAAGGCTATGTCGATTCTGTGTTCAATCACGAGGAAGGTGACAGACTGGCTCTGGTTGATATCTCTCACCGTTTTAAAAACCTCGTGAGCTTGATCGACTGGGACGCCGGCGATCGGCTCGTCAAGAATTATCAGGTCGGCCCCGGCCATCAACGCCCTCGCGAGCTCCAGCAACTTCATCTCGCCGGCCGAGAGCAGATAGGCGGGCCTATCCCACTTATCCGCGAGCCTCACAGCTTTGAGTATCCTAAACGCCCTACGGGCCAGCTCCTCCTCCTCCCTCACCCAGTTTCTTGCCAACGCCGGCAACAACCCCTCGCCGCGCTGTCCCCTGGCAACAACAAGGAGATTCTCCAACACCGTCAGCCTCTGAAACACCTGGGGGATCTGGAAAGTCCTTACGATGCCAGTCTCGAAGATCTTATGAGAGGGGAGCCCTGTGATATCCACCGCCTTGCCCTCCTTTGTGTAGTAGAGTAGCTTTCCGCCATCAGGCTTATACACACCTGTCACCACATTCACAAACGTTGTCTTCCCAGAGCCGTTAGGTCCGATAATCAGCGTCACCTTCCCCCTCTCTACCTCAACGTCGACGCCGTCCAGCGCCCTAAATGAGCCAAATTTCTTAACTACACCCTGCGCCGACAAAATAAGCATTGAAGAGAAAAAACAGGTATTTATTAGGTTTTACCGGAAGAGAGACTTGCCCTGATCAAAGATCGTGATCTTCCTCTCGGTGCCGTAGTAGTAGGCGGCGTCTACGTATTTAGCTGTGCCGTTGACGACGGCGACGCCCCATATCACGTAGTTGGGGTAGGCGCGGTCTCCCGCCTGGTCTAGATATACCTTGCCTGTGGCGCCTTGGTATGTGCCATCTCTGCCCCACTGCTCTAGAGCGGCGCGCACCTTCTCCGGGTCGTCTGTCCCCGTCTTGCAGATTATCTGCATCAGCATCATGGCGGCGTCGTAGCCGTATGCGTCGTAGGCAACTGGGTCTTTGCCGTATTTAGCCCTATACTCCTTCTTAAACTCCAGATACTTGGGGTCGTTGGGGTCGGGGGCGGCGATGGTGCCGAGCATCTTGTGATCCGCCATCTCTCTCCCCACCTGCTTAATCAAGGCGTCGCTGTAGGCAATGCCGTCTGTGCCGATCCACTTGATCTTGCCGAGGACGGGGTCCTGCGCCGCGGACTGGATAGCCACCACGCCGTCGTCTTCAAACACGAGGAATATCACGGCGGAGTCGTTACTCGGCTGGCCGAGGGCGGCTGAGAGCTTTCTAACAACTTCTGGAATCGCGGTGGCGAAGGCCTTAGGGTCTGGGTCGTAGCCTTGGGCTGAGGCGATCTGTATGCCGAGTTTCTCAGCCTCCTTTGTTATGGCGTCTTTAAGGCCGACGCCCCAGGCGTCGTTTCTATAGAGGATGACGGCCTTCTTAACGCCCAGTTGCTTTAGGAGGTCGGCTATCGCCGCCGCCTGGGCGAAGTCCGTAGGCACTATCCTGTAGATCCAGTCGTTGGGTATCGCCAGGAGGGGCGAGGTGGAGGAGGGGCTGAAGATTATGATCTTGTTCTGGTCTGCGAAGGGCTTAACAGCGCTGACCTCTCCACTGGCCATGGGGCCGACGATAAACCTAGCGCCCTTGGCGTATAGAGCCTGCACCTTCTGAAGAGCCTGCTGCGGATTAGTCCCAGTATCCTCCACAAGAAGCTCAAACCTATAGCTGGGACACATCCTATTGGCATCCTCCACAGCCAGCTCCACAGCATTCTTAACACCAACGCCGTACGACTGCAGACCACCAGTCAAAGGCAACGCGGCGCCGATGTAGACCACTTTCTTTGTTGGCGTTGATGGTTGTGTAGTTGTTGTCTGTGTCGTCGTTGTTGGCGTCTGGGTGGTAGGGGATGCGGTGCCGGTCGTTGGCGCCGCTCCTCCGGCGGCTCCTATAGGTGTACCGGTTGTTGGCGTTGTAGTTGGCGCTTGTTTTCCGCCGCCACCGAGGAGTGCAATGGCCGCGATTATTATTATCGCTAGCACCGCGGCCCCTATATATAGGGCTTTTGAAGCCATGCGGCCGTATGATTCTCGAAATATAAATAGTTTGAGACTCTATATAGCACTGTATATCCTAAAGTATTTAATGTAGATAGATCTTGGGGACCATGGGGCTTTTCGGCGTGGATTACAATACCTTGGCGAGCGCGATTATTTTCTCAAATATCTATGTATTGTTGAGCCTGGGCCTTAATTTAACATATATCACCACGAAGATACCCTCTTTTGCCCACGGCGATTTGGCGACGGTCGGCGCATATATAAGCTACTTCGCTATTTACTTTCTGCTCATGCCATACCTCTCGCAGTTGGGTATCCCAGTAAATGTGTATCTGACTTTCCCGCTGGTTGCCTTGGCGGGAGGTGCCGTGGCGGTATTAAGCTATCTCCTGGTGTTTAGGCCTATGATCAAGAGGGGTGCCGGCATCACGCCGCTTATGATCGCGTCTTTTGGACTTCACTTCGTCATATTTGCCTCGGTGGCCCTCGCGGCGGACTATGTCCAGAGCAGATACGGCGTTCTCACGAGAAACGTTCTACTCTCTAGGTGGGAGCTCATCTGGCCGGGCACCGACTTCCTCACGTCGTCCCTAATTAACACGACTTTGTCTGTTGTCGTCACTACGGCGTTGCTGTATGTCCTGCTGTATAGAACCAGATACGGCGTTATCATGCGGGCTAGCATTGATAACCTGTATCTGGCTAGGGCGGTGGGTATAAACGTTGAGAGGGTGTTCGCCGTTGCTTGGCTTCTCATCGGCGCCGTCACCGGCATCGCAGGCGTCTACATGGCGATGTACTACCCAATGTCGGAGGAGTTGGGGTGGCTGAGGCTTGCGCTTGTGTTTGTGGCCTCGGTGGTGGGGGGCCTGTCAAACATCTACGGCGCTGTGTTGGGCGGCTATGTGGTCGGGCTAAGCATGGTGCTTGGAGCCGCCTACATACTGACACCGCTTAACATTCCGACCGAGTTCCAGCTGGCTATACCTTTCGCGTTTGTGATAGCTATTCTGCTGTTTGCGCCGCAGGGTCTCGTGGGAGTGATATCCCAGGCGTTGCAGAGGGCAAGGGGATGATACCGCAGATCGATCCCGGGGCCCTTCTCGTGCTTCTGCGCGAGACGCTCATCATGTTTGCTATATATGGCGTATATGTGCTTAGCCTAAATCTGGAGGCAGGCTACCTAGGCTTGCCTCAGTTCGGAAAGGTGATGTACTTGGCGATGGGCGGCGTTGCTGTGGGGGGCATCGCCACTAAGTTGGCCCTTTGGATATACGGCGGCGCCATATCCGCAAAAGCGGGAATAAGCCCGCTGAAAGATTTAAATACGTACTGCGCCGCATATCAATACCAATCTATTGCCGTGGTAAATGACATTTTCAAGTCATCCCCGCTGGAGGGGATCCTCTTCTTCCTTGTCGCAGTAGCCCTGTCTGCTTTGTTGGCTGGGGTGTTGGGCGTCGTCATGGCTGGACCAGCTCTGAGGCTGAGAGAGGACTACCTGGGCATTCTCTTTCTGGTCAGCGCCGAGCTGGTGAGAGTCGTCTCCACATACACGCCGCAGGTTGCTTGCGGCGTGTTTGGCGCCGTTGTGCCTGACCCCTTTGCTTGGATGGGCGACTACAGGCCTTGGGGCTACCTCGCTGTTACTCTGCTTTTCCTCGTTTTCACGTTTTTCATGCTGGATAGGCTTGTCAACTCGCCGTTTGGCCGCGCATTAAGGGCTATACGCGACGCTGAGACCGCGGCGAGGGTATTTGGAAAGGATATCGTAAAGTTCAGGGCAAGGGTTCTGGGCGTAGCATCGGCGCTGGGAGGGGTGGCTGGCGCGTTATTCGTCTTCTACAACACATTTGTGAATATGGGTCAATTCGTACCTTACTACACCTTTGTCGCATGGGCTATGTTAATGGTTGGGGGTATGGGCAACAACGTGGGGGCGTTGGTCGGCGTTGCTGTTTATTACATCGTGAGCAGGTCGCTTGAGATATACAAGGATAGCCTAAGAGCCGTAATAAACGCCGATCCGACATTTCTTCAGTACATCATATTTGGTATCGTGATTATCGTAATGGTCATGTTTAGGCCTCAGGGTCTCGTGGGAGAGAGGCCGTCTAAGACGTTGAGCCGTCGGGTTTTGGAGAGGGTTAGGGGGGAGGCCTAAAATTTATATAGTTGGGTCTTTTTCGAGGCCATGGCAGTGACGATTGACCCAAAGACGTTCTACGCAAATCCGCCGCCGGGTAAGCCATTCTATGTGAGGTTCGAGGTGCCGGCCGACGTGGCCGAGAAAGCTCTGGAGGTGCTTTCTGTGGCGAAGCAGACTGGCAAGATCAAGAAGGGGACAAACGAGGCTACTAAGGCGGTTGAGCGCGGTTTGGCGAAGCTCGTGCTTATAGCTGAGGACGTGGATCCGCCTGAGGTTGTGGCGCACCTCCCGCTTCTGTGCGAGGAGAAAAAGGTTCCCTACGTCTATGTGCCTTCAAAGGAGAAGTTGGGTAAGGCCGCCGGTATAAACGTCTCCGCAGCCGCAGCTGTGGTTATCGAGCCTGGGCAGGCCGCTGGGGAGCTCGAGGCTTTGGTGTCTAAGGTAAACGAGATTAGGGCGAAGAACGGGCTTAACGCGATTCCGCTACCTGGTAGAAAGTAGTCTATTTTTGGCGTTTTCTAACCCAGGCAAGCTTCCTTGGGTTTCTTCCGTATTTCGTGGCGCTTACGAAGCACTTTCTGCTGCAGTACCTCTGTATGGTGCCGTCGTTTCTTACGTACATAATCCCGTAGCCCGGCGGTATCTCGGCCCCGCAGAAGGAGCACTTGTGGATCTTCATCTTGCCGTGATCCTCCTGGCTTCTCTTTCTGTCTCCCTGAGCATTACTATGTCGCCGAGTCTCACTGGGCCTTTTACGTTTCTCGTCAACACGCGGCCTTTGTCTCTCCCCTCAAGCACCTTGATTTTTACCTGTGTTACCTCCCCCGCTACTCCCGTCCTCCCGAGTATCTGGACCACGAGCCCCGCCACGGCGTCTTCATAAGGCGAGAACTTTACCTCCTCCGCCATGGCCGCTCGATGTCTGACAGTATTATAAATTTTTCTGACGCCGGGGATCTATTTATATGTTGGTTTTGTGGGCTCCGTGGATCCTCTAAAGCCCTCGCGTCTGGAGTTCGAGAGGTTGGTGAAGGAGGCGGCGGAGGCGTTGGGCATAGGGGAGGTGCCTGAGGTGGAGAGGTCGAGGCGCTACGGCTACTACTCGGCCAAGTTCCACAAATACCGGGTTGACCCCCAGCGTCTGAGGGAGTTCACCGACGGGCTGAGAGGGCGCCGGCTTGAGTATCTCGCTTCCGTCTCCGCGGAGGGGCTATACCTAAACGCCGACCTCGCCGTTGATAAAATCGCAGAGCTCGTCTTCAAGGCCGTCTCCGAGATGGGCGAGAGATACGGCTACACAGACGAGTGTAGGCTGGGGAGATTTCTGGTTGAGCACACCTCTGCTAACCCGATACACCCGCTCCACATCGGCCATGGCAGAAACGCCATATTGGGGGACTCGCTGGCGCGGTTGCTGAGGTTCTGCGGAAATTCCGTCGAGACGCACTTCTACGTCGACGACTGCGGCGTGCAGGTGATGTACGCCGCGATAGGCTACAACGCGGTTAGGGATCTCGCGGGGGAGAGGATAAGGCGCGTTAAACCCGACGTGGTCGTCGGCGCTATATACTCGGCTACAAACGCGGTGGCAGAGATCGGGAGACTTAAGAGGGAGCTAGCCGCAGTCCAAGACGAGGAGCGGAGGCGGGAGATAATTTCAGAGATAGACGAGTGGGTTGGGGTTCTGAAGCGTATAATGGACGCCGAGGGGGATATAGTAAATAGGCTGGCGGAGTCCCTTGGGGGGAGAGACCTCGTTGCGGAGGCGGCGGAGCTAAACAGGAGGTATGAGGCGGGGGATCCCGAGGCCAGGCGGGCGGTCAGAGAGGTGGTAGACCTAGTGCTAAAGGGGCAGAGGGAAACCCTCTCGCGGCTCGGCATCGAGATAGATCGCTGGGATTACGAGAGCGAGATCTCCGTCTGGTCTGGAGAGGCGGCGCGGATTGTGGCGGAGCTACAGAGGAGGTGGCCCCAGTACGTCGAGAGCCGGGGCGGCGCAGTGGTCTTCCGCGCGGATAAGTTCGTGGAGGACTTCAAGCTGTGGGATGTACTAGACCTCCCCAAGTTTATCCCGCCTGTGACTCTTACTAGGTCCGACGGGACTACGCTCTATGTGACGAGGGACGTGGCGTACGCCCTGTGGCAGACTAGGCAGGAGTTCGACAGAGTGATTAGGGTCATATCGACCGAGCAGACGCATGAGCAAGCGCATGTACGCATAATACTGTACGCCCTCGGCTTCCAGGAGGAGGCCAAAAGGCTTATGCACTACGCCTACGAGATGGTCAACCTGCCGGGCGCCAAGATGTCCGCCCGGAGAGGCCAATACATAGCCCTCGACGAGATCTTAGACGAGGCGGCTGAGCGCTCGGCGGCATTGGTTAAGGAGAAGAACCCGGAGGTAGCCGGCGTAATAGCCGAGAGAGTCGGCGTCGGCTCCGTGAGATACGCCTTCTTGTCCACCGGCCCTAGAAAGCCCATAGAGTTCAAATGGGAGACGGTGCTCAACATGAGGCAGAACTCCGGGTCCTTCCTCCAGTACACATATGTGAGAGCCTACTCCATACTAGAGAAGGCAACCGGCGCAAACCTCGCCGGCGTTGTTATCCCCGGCGAGATTCTGCCGGAGGAGCGGGAGCTTATCTTGAAAGTCGCGGAGTGGCCCGGCGTCGTGAAGACGGCGGTCCACGCGCTCAGGCCCGACTACGTGGCCGAGTTCCTAGACGGCTTAGCCCTGGTTTTCAACAGCTACTACGAGAAGGCGCCTGTGCTGAAGGCGGAGGAGCCGCTGAGGAGCTTCAGACTCGCGTTGGTCAACGCCGTTAAGAACGTGCTGGCGGCTGGATTCTACATCCTGGGCATCCCAACGCTCACCAAGATGTGAATCCGCCCGACCTCGGCCAACTCGGCGAATATATAGCGGAGGTTTTTCTCAAACGACACGGCTACAAGACCTGGCGACCCCAGGAGTTTATACGGCTACTGGAGATGGCGGCAGCCTACAGAGCTATAGAGGGTGAATGCGGAGGCGAGCCCAAGGAGCCCATCACCTTCTCTATACCAACTGCCGTGGGTTACGTCAAGCTGACGTACTGGAGGGGCCGTTGCCTCCCCATAGAAGGCCGGCGGGCGGAGCCGCTGGAATACAGCGTTTACGTCCCCTGCGTCAAGAGATGCATAGAGGGGGAGCTCGGGGCGATCCTCGAAGCCGCTACCCCCCTCGTCGAGCTCCTCGCCGAGAGAAGAGCCATGGAGACTGTGGACCTCTTCGCCTTCAAAGACGGGGTGTTCTACGCCGTTGAGGTGAAGACAAACGGGGGCCGCGTCTCCGAGACTCAGAGGGAAAAAGCCGCCGTTTTACGCGGCATTAGACACCTCCTCGTCCGCGTATATCTCCAGACGCCTCTTGTGAAGATAGAAGCTCTAGGACCTGCGTAGTTTTCTCGAGACACACCACGACGTCTCTCGCGAGGAACTCCCTCGTGGCCGGCGACAGGATTGTATATATCTCGTCTTGCGCCAGTGCGTAGGCCGAGGCTAGAAACTTAGCAAGTACGTACTCCCCACTTCGCTGGACAACCCCCTCCATCTTTCTCCAACAGTCGAGCCACCCCTCTGCGTTGAGTACCTCAAGGCAGAGCCTCGCAAGCGCTCTGTAGTCGCTTTTCTCTAGCGCCTCTCTGATCTTATGTCTCAGTAACTCCCTCATCTATGAGTATGTTCTCCTCCTTGAACCCCATTTCGATAAGCAGTTTTTTCACCTTCTGGCGGTGGTCCCCCTGTATCTCGATCCAACTGTCTCTAATGGTCCCCCCCGCAGCCAACCTCTTCTTAAGTTCCCTAGCCATGTCCTTTATCCCTAGTTGCTTCGCATCTTCCGAGTTTCCAAAATCCACTATTGTCACATAGTGTCCCCTTCTGTTTTCAAGCCTGATCCTCACCAGGGCCTTTTCCTTCGTCAGCGTCTGCATAAGCGACTGGTCTTCACCGCCGCCTAACAGTTGGTCAATGATATCTTCGGCGTCTTGACCTGGGAGTTTTATCTCCATTCTAGCCACTGTAGAGATGCTCATATTTAAAGATTTCCTTCAACAATAGGCAATACGGCGCCGCCGATCCCGCCGTCATGGATACCGCGATACCACAGACGTGGGGTTAAACTGGAGCCGGAAGGAGCATTTTGCATTTGTGGTTTATCGTTGCGGCAATGGGAAGAGCGCTTAGGCCCCCCGAGGACTTCTCCGCAGGGAAATTCCGCTGTCGTTGACAAAAAGAGGAGGTGTTTGGAAGACCTCCGCCCCTCTGTTTTGACCAGTAGTGAGTGCCCCATCGCCTCGCTTTTCAGCGATGTAGAAAGGGGGCGGAGACTTGGATACAATGCTCTCCTAGACGCAGATGGCTCTCGCGGCAATTTGCTTTGCGGCTCAAGTCAGAAGTATGCGGGGCTCCGCCATTGCGACCTTCACGCCGTTGATCACGTCGGGCGGGGCGTTTATGAAGACGGCTATGGTTTTCGCGTAGAGAGGTCTCTCGACGCAGTCCACGAGCCCCTCCTTATCTGTTAGGTGTAGCTCTACGGGCTTTATCGTGATGTAGGGGGCAACCTGCAGGCCGGGTGGTCTCGTGTATGTCTTGTATATACACTTAAACATCCTGCGTCTCTTGGCCACTATGTACCCAACCCCGAACTCCCCCCTCTCGTCGAGGAGAGCCACGTAGGCTTCCCAAGGTTGCGGGAGCCCCTCTAATTGCACCCCCTCGACTAAGTACCTCCTACCCGGTAGTATTTCCAGCGCCACGTCTCGTTTTATCACCCATGGAAGGTTTGAGGCAGAGACTTCGTACTTCTCGGACTGTAGCTTCCTTGCCCCGTATCTCTTCACCAGCTCAGCCGGCGATGGAGCAAACGTCTCCACAACTGTTAAAACACGGGGCCATATTACCTTTATGGCGGTGAAACTCACGCAGCCCCCAAGGGACCCGAGGGAGATAGGATTTGAGGAGTTCCCAAAGATAGGCATAATTGGGGGAAGCGGGTTGTACGACCCTGGGATTTTCGAAAACGCTGTAGAGGTTCAGATGCATACGCCCTACGGCCTACCCTCCGACAACGTGATTGTGGGGCGGGTCTCGGGCAGAGTGGTGGCCTTTCTGCCTAGACACGGCAGAGGGCATAAGTATCCGCCGCATAGGATCCCGTACCGCGCCAACATCTACGCCCTCCACGCCCTGGGTGTCAGATCTATCGTCGCCGTAAGCGCGGTAGGCTCGCTGAGACCCGACTATGCTCCAGGCGACTTCGTGGTCCCCGACCAGTTTGTGGATATGACAAAGACGAGGGAGTACACGTTTTACGACGGCCCCCGCACCTGCCACATCTCCATAGGCCTAGAGCCCTTCACCCAAGAGATTAGAAAGGTGTTGGTGGAGGTGGCCGGCAGGTACAACAAGACGCACGACGGGGGGTGCTACGTGTGCATAGAGGGGCCCCGGTTCAGCACGAAGGCGGAGTCGAGAATATGGCGGGAGGTGTATGGATGCGACATAATAGGCATGACCCTCGTCCCGGAGATAAACTTGGCCAGGGAGCTGGGCATGTGCTACGGCTTGATAGCGCTGGTCACAGACTACGACGTGTGGGTGCCGCACCAGCCGGTAACCGCGGAGGCCGTTGAGAAGATGATGATAGAGAAGATGGGCATAATCAAGAGGGTGATCGCGGAGGCGATCCCCAGAATACCCGCCGAGTTGCCCAAGTGTGGCGACGTCCTGAAGTATGCATGCGTCTAAAATTTATATACCAGTGACCTGAGGGGGCCATGTCGACGAAGTACGTGGAGGCCGGGGAGCTCAAGGAGGGGTCCTACGTGGTTATAGACGGGGAGCCTTGCAGAGTAGTCGAGATCGAGAAGTCCAAAACTGGTAAACACGGAAGCGCAAAGGCTAGGATAGTGGCGGTGGGGGTGTTCGACGGGGGGAAGAGGACGTTGAGTCTGCCGGTGGATGCCCAGGTTGAGGTGCCGATTATCGAGAAATTCACGGCTCAGGTGCTTTCCATCTCTGGAGACATCATCCAACTTATGGATATGAGGGATTACAAGACGATTGAGGTGCCTATGTCGTACGTCGAGGAGGAGGCTAAGGGCAGGCTTGCCCCTGGGGCTGAGGTGGAGGTCTGGCAGATACTGGATAGGTTCAAGATAGTGCGCGTTAAGTAGCTACTGGCTAGGCGGCGGCGAGGCGAAGAGGTAGTACGGGTCTTCTCCCGCTATCTCCCTGAGTATCCTGTCTGTTATCAACTCGACCAAGTCGAGACCCACCCTCTGTTTCACCTCTTCGTACGACGAGAAGGGCTTCTTCTTCCTCTCCTCCAACACCTCGTGCACCTTCTTCTTACCCACCCCCCTTAGGAGCTCCAGGCTGTGCAACTTGAGCGTCACGGGGCCGGTCTCGTTTATCCACTTCACAAACCTGGACTCCTGTTGCTCCACAATCTTCCTCACCACAATCTTCAGGTTGTCTCTCCCCTGCGGTTGCAGATCTTCATATCTGATGCGTCTCACGATTTTGTCCACCTTCTCCCTGGTGCCTAGCCCCACGTAAAGCCGCTCCCCGATCTCGACCGAGACGCCCTTCTTCAGCGTAACCTCCAGTAGGGCGAAGTGGTCCTCCCCCACCAGATGCGCATATGTTACATCGTGGGGGAAGTCCCGCCTCATCTTTGGCGGTAGCTTGTAGAGAGCGACCTCCGGCGGTAGTATGTCTATTACGTATGCGTACTCCTCCTTCCTGCCCCTCATTGCCCCGTGAGCGTTTTGAATATCTCCTTCAGCTCGCTTTCTGAGTAGTCCCTCCTCTCTAGGTAAGACAGGGCTGTCCTCAGCTCGTCTATGGACTCTATGGAGAGGTTGACAAGCTGTATCGCGGTTACTCTGGTAAATCCGAACTTCTCGACTAGCTGTCTCACGAGGGATTCGGCCTCCTCCGGGGTCCTCTTCGTCACCTTCTCCAGGTAGTCCAGGGTTTTCCTCTGGTCCTCGGTCAGCTGTTGCGCCGTGTTGGAGATACTCCTGAGAATCTCCAGGGCCTTTGCGTTTGTCACCTCTTCAGACCTACGTATCCTCTTCACGCTCACTTGTCCACATCTCTCTATAGTTTATAACTTATACGCCGCCGAGAGCCGACCTAAAACTTTTAAAATCTCTAAGCTTCCGGCGGCTATGGTAAAAAGAACCCATGGCTACCGCTACAAGAGCAGGAAGCTGCTGAGGAAGAAGCCAAGGGAGAGGGGGATGTCCGGCCTCTCCAGACTTCTATATGAGTACAAGCCTGGGGATAAGGTAGTCATAGACATAGACCCCACCTATATCACGACGGCGCCGCACCGGCGGTACCAGGGGAAGGTCGGCGTGGTGGTGGGCACGAGGGGGCGGGCGTACGTCATAGAGACGTACCTCGGCGATAAGAAGAAGATCGTCATAACCACGGCTGACCACCTAGTTCCGTATCAAGGCGGGAGCTGAGCGTCCTCGCCTCCAGTGTAGTGCATCTGGAGCTTGTGGTACAGCCTATCTAGGCCCTCCCCCGTCTTGGCCGACACGAAGACGGGCTCGACGAAGCCCCCCATGTTGGCCACAGACCGCAACACTTCCTTCTCGTACTGCGGCATATCTAGCGACTCCAGCAGGGCCTCGGGGTCTTCCACCCAGTTGTTTATAGTGACGGTCGCCTCCTCCGATAGGAGGTCGGCCTTGTTTACCGCGACGATCTGGGGCTTCTTGAACCTAATTCTGCTGGAGAGGGCCAGCAACATGGTGGTGGCGAAGCCGTCTACCGTCTGCATATAGACGGCGTCTGCTACATATACCACGAGGCTGTGGACGTCTGACAGCCTCTGTATTAGGTAGGCGCCGCTCTGCCTAAAGGCGAACAGCTCCATCTGGCCGGGGGTGTCTATGAGGAAGATGGGGGCGCCCACCACCTCCATCTCCTCCTTGATCCTCTCCGCCTCGGTGACCATCATGTCCACTGCTGCTACAATCGACGCGTTTGGGCCTAGCTTAAACTGCTTCATTATCCTCCTCGCGCTTATTCTATCTCTTACGTCTATGTCTGGGACATACGGCAGATACTCGGCGGCGGGGTCTAGGTTGACTACGCCAACGTCAAAGCCTTGATCCTCCAGCCAGTTCGACAGCGCGGACACCAGAGTGGATTTGCCAGAGCCGGCTGTGCCTATGAAAAACACCGTATACATCACCTGGATTTTCTGACCTCCTCCGCCACCTTAGAAGCCAAGCTCCTGACATCCTCCTCTGTCTCGACCACGAAGTACCCGGCGAGTCTTTCCTCGAACCAGATAGCCGGATGTCTCTTCTCGGGGTAGACTTGGTACCTATAGCCCAGCCTCTCCAGCGCTTTTGCGACCTCTTGTATCGTCGGCTTGTTCAAGGCTTGCCCCCTGGGTAGGATCCTCCCCCTGGAGCGCGGAACCGAGGCGTCGATGTTGACTAGCCAGAGGATCCTCCCGCCCCTCTTCTTCATTCTATAAGTACCGCGTTGATAACGCCGTCTTGCCCCGGCCTCGACGTAACCACCGCCTTGCCGACCTCGGTCTGTATAACCGCGCCCTTTACTATGAAGTTACGCCTCGCGTAGTCGGGATTGGCCGGGGTAGATACTATGGAGACGATTCTAGCTTTCACATATCGTTTCTCCTTCGGCACATATACATTTGCGAACCTTGCCTCCCTCATCCGCACCTTTATGTTGCCTCCCCTCACCCTCTCCACGACCCTAACGTCGTTCTCGCCTAGTTTCGGAATCTGGGGAGGTCCACCTCCCAATGCCTTCTTTTTCGTCCTCCTTACTCTCCTCTTCTTCCCGCCGCTTGGCTTCTTTAAATCCCCACCCTTGTAAAAGGCGCCTAGCTTCACGACAGAGGAAAAATATGGGGTATATAAACACCTCCGTCTTGCCTGCCGACGTCATAAATCGGCGTTCAGCAGGGCGGCACCGCTCGCCGGCGAGGTATTATCCGGGTATGGAGGGGCAAACTATTATTAATCGGGGCCTATAGTTGCTTTAATGAAGCGCATTGGCACTGCTCTTCATTACTCACATATGGGGAACCTCGTCGTAAGGTTGGCCGAGGTTCCCCCCCTCTACGTCAACGTCTATACCTACACGATGAAAAAGGTCGGGGTTCTCTACGACGTGATAGGCAATGTGAAAAACCCCTACGGCCTTATAAAGCCGGCGGCTAGGGACGAGTCTATACTGGGCCAGCCGCTGTATGTAAAACCGCAAGACCTTAGGAAGAGGGGGAGATGACGCGGAGGCTGATTTTTGAGCTGGAGGAGTACCGTTGCCCAACGTGCGGCGCGGTAAACGACGTCGCCGTCGACTACGAGCGCGGCCAGGTGGTGTGTAGAAGTTGTGGCACCGTCCTGAGAGAGAGCATCGCAGATCTTGGGCCAGAGTGGAGGAGGCCCGAGTCCTCTAGAGCCCACGCGGGGCCGGTGGGGTCCTCGCTGGGGGATATAGAGTACGGCAATATAAAGATCATGGACAAGCTGAAGGCGATAAGCCTAAAGAAGTTCGCCAGGCCTCTCACGACGCCCCTCGAGCGCGTGGAGATAGACATCAGGGAGTTTCTGGACTCCGCCAGGGAAAAGCTAAACCTACACCCCAGCATCGTCGAGGAGACCGTGCAACTCTACAAGAGGCTGTATGAGGCGGGGTACCGTGCCCCCCGGCTGGAGGGCTACGCCGCTGCTTTGCTCTTTACGCTGAAGAGCAGAGGCGTCGCCGCCGTCACGCCTAAGACGCTCTACGAACAGCTGGGCGTAGACCGGTCCGCCTTCCAGTCGGCGTACATGGAGTTGCTGAAGGTAGCGAACAGCCTTGGCTTAAGGCCACCGCGTACAGATCCTAAGATCTACATACCCAAGATCGTGGCGGCGCTCGGGATTGGGGATGAGAAAACCGCGGAGGTTCTCCGCATCGCCGTGGATATTCTCCGCTACATAATGTCGTCTCCGCGTATTAGAAACGGGAGGAAGCCTCAGGTCCTCGCAGCGGCCGCGGTGTACTACGCCTGCTATCTAGCGGGGGTGGAGGTTACCCAGAAGGAGCTCGCAAAGGCGGCGGACTCCACCGAGGGCCCTGTCAGAGAGCTCCTGAAGGAGCTCTCCGAGAGGCTCTACATCGAGATAACGCTTTAGAAACTTTATAAGGCGGCGGGAAAATCCTTCTGTCGTGGCTGCGCAGGAATTCACCGAGGACTCAGATGTTTTGACCGAGGTTGAGATCCAGATTTTGCAGGGCCTTGAGAGGCTCGGAGGGAGCTACCAGCAGAGGAACCTCTGGAAGTACATAGGTATAGACAGCAAGACTGGCCTCCCCATATTGGCTAGGCTCGAAAAAAGGGGTTTGATAGCCCGGGAGAGGGTGGGCGGAAACAAGAGGGGGGTTTACGTCATTAAGTTGACGGAAAAGGCGTATAGGCTGTTGGGCAAAATCCGCGAAGAGTCTGTGGAGAGCTTTACCATCAACGTGGAGTCTATGCCGAGGGAGATTAGGACCCTTCTATCGATCCCGTGCGTCTACTGTCCATACTCCGACCGTTGCGGCATAGGCTTCATAGCGCCCCACACATGCGACCTATTGACCAAGTGGGTGTCGAGGTTTACGCCATGAGCGTGAGGGCCTTCATCGCCGTTGATATAGACAGCCCTGAGGTGGTTAGGCGGGTTGAGCAGATACAACGGGAGGTTCTCGGCCTTGGCGTAGACGTCAAGCTTGTTGAGAGGGAGAACCTGCACATCACCCTCCGCTTCCTCGGCGAGGTTCCCCAGGGCAGGATAAACGATATAGCTAGGGCGCTGGCCGCGTTGAAACACCAGAGGTTCGAGATTAGGCTTGTGGGACTCGGCGTGTTTCCACACATGGCCAGCCCCCGGGTCCTCTGGGTAGGGGTTGCACAGGGGGCGGAGGAGCTTACGAGGTTGGCTAACGCCGTGAGGGCGGCCGTGGATAAATACGCAGAACACAGGGAGGAGAGGGACTTCACTCCACATTTAACCATCGGCAGGGTTAAATCAGGGCGAAACGTGGACAAGTTGAGAGAGCTCGTCGAGCGTCACAAAAACACCGAGTTTGGAGCCGCTGTTGTGGATAAAGTTAAGCTGAAGAGGTCTGTGCTTACGCCGAGGGGGCCTATATATAGCGACCTCTTCGTACAGGTGCTCACGTGAGCGAGGTCGAGGAGGTGCTCAAGGAGGCCTACAAGTTGGTCACGCCAACTCCGGAGGAAGAGAGGAAGGTCGCCGAGGTCGGGTCGAGAGTTAGGCAGTGGGTGTCGGAGGCCCTCGCCGGAGTCGCAGCCGAGGTGGACATGTACGGCTCAAGCGCTAGGTCGACGTGGCTACCTGGCCAACGCGACATAGATATCTTCGTTGTTCTACGTGACAGATCCATCAAGCCCGAGGATGTGGTCCAGACGCTTTCTAGGTATTTCGACGGCGTTGGTGTACCGTGGAGCTTGAGGTACGCCCAACATCCCTACCTGTCGCTGTATGTGGAGGGGTACGAAGTGGACGTTGTGCCGTGCTACAAGATCGCGCCGGGGGAGCGGCCCATCACTGCGGCGGATAGATCGCCGCTACACCACAAGTTCCTGTCGGAGAGGCTGTCGGAGGATCAGAGACGCGACGTGAGGCTGCTAAAGCTTTTCCTCAAATCGATTGGGGTATACGGGGCCGAGATCAAGGTCGAGGGTTTCTCCGGCTACTTGACGGAGCTTCTGGTGGCCTACTACGGCTCCTTCGTCGACGTGTTAAAGGCGGCGTCGGGCTGGAGGCCGTACAGGACGTACATATCCTTTACCGAGTCTAAGACGAAGTTCAAGGCCCCCCTAGTCGTCGTCGACCCGGTTGACCCAAACAGGAACGTGGCGGCGGCGGTGTCGTTGACGTCGATGTCCACCTTTGTGCTCGCCTCAAGACGTTTCCTAAAGAAGCCATCGCTCTCGTACTTCTCGCCGCCTGAAGCCCCCGCGTTAGGGGTAAACGCCGTAGAGGTCGTGTTTCCCTACCCCGGCGAATCGCCGGATGTGGTTTGGGGCCGCTATAAGCGGCTTGGAAAATCGCTGTATAAGCACCTGAGGGAGTGCGGCTTCAAGATCTACCGCTGGGGCGTCGAAAGCGACGAGAAAACCTACGTGTCCATCATATACGTGGTTGAGGATGTGGAGCTACCGCCTTATGTCCTCCACAGAGGGCCTCCGGTGTATGACAACGCCATCGACGCGTTTGTGGAGAAGTATCTCCGGGAGGAGGTGGTGGGGCCCTTTGTCCTAGGCACAAGAGCCTACGTGATCAAGAGGAGGCGTTACACCAACATAGGTGATTGCATAAGGGCTAAATTAGGCGGCGGCTACGCCATAAGGATAAACCAATACGGCGGAGGTTTAGTACGAAAAACCCCATGGCTCACCTAGGTCTCCAAGGGACTCCCAAAGAAGTGACATACACGGAGCCGGAAGTCCTCGCCTCTTCTGTTCCCGTAACGGCTTGGTAGCGCCTTCCGAGGGGGCGACGCCAAGGAGCCCCGCACGAGTTCCCTGGCGTATAGTTTCTCGGTGGTCGGGGTTTAGTTAAGCGATGTGCTTATAAACTCCGTCGGACGAGATATATATGGACGTATACTCTGTAAAGAGCTACCCAGACGCCGGCCAGTTCTTGGCGGATCTAGACAGACAGATAAGGGAGTTGGAGGAGGCCGTGAGGGCGGTGTCTGCGGAGTTGGAGAGCCTTAAGCCCTCTCTGGAGAGGTATAGAAGGTTGCAGGATCTGCTCAAAAAATTCAGCGGCGGCGGCTCCGAGAGGAGCGCCCCCATTGAAATAACCGGCTTGCAACTGTACATAGACCCGAGCCCGATCTCGCGTCATGAGATCCTAGAGGAGTCCTATAGACACATGGCGGACCTCCTAAGCGTTCTAAAGAAGGTGAGGGAGGTAGCCCAGTCTGTCATTAGAGAGGGCGGCTTGGAGTCTTTGAGGATTACTGTTCAGTTTAAAAACGGCGTCCCCGTGAAGCTTATTGTGACAGGCTGATTGCCTTTGCCTTCTCCCCGCTGATAATAATCGGCGAGTTCCTCGGCACCGAGAACACCCGTGATAGAACGTCGCATTTGGCGCGAAACAGCAGAAGCGCAGGGGTCTCGCCCCATTCCATGTAGGCCTCGAAGTTCGCTATGCCCTTAGCTACGATGAAACCATCGCGTATCCACCTCACCGGCGATATGTTCCCCGGCGTGGCCAGAACCCTATATCCAGATAGGTCGCGCTCTAAGACGTCTATCTCGTAGGGCTCGGATCTAACGACGAAGGTGGGCCTTATCCCGTTTCTCTCCAGAGCTTCCGCGATGACGAGGTCTATCTGCGCCTCCCCCGAGTTGTCTAGTACGTAGTAGACGTTCTGGGGGAGATCGACGTACTCCTCTATCGCGGGTAGATCCCACACGGCCTCCTCCAACTTCTTAGGCCTGTAGCCCAGAACGCTTGTGTCGACGATGTTTGCGGCTGCGGCGATTCTCAGGGCGGTTTTGAGGTCCCACGACGTTTCCTGGAGCCTCTGCCTCACAGCCTCTGCCACTCTTTTCCCAATAGCGGCGAGCTTCTCCTTGTAGTCTCTGTAGGGGTCCTCGGAGCCCGCGAGCTTAGCCACGGTCTGGAAGCTCATGGCGAAGGCCTCGCTTCTGCTACTCCTCTGGATAAGCTGGGAGAGCTCGCTCAAGATCTGGGGTAGCTTATCCGGCTTCTGTAGCCTTATGAGGTCTCCGGTCCTCGATGTTATTATACAGAGTTTGCAACTCACCTCGTCAAGCCACACGATTAATAACCTCGGCTACTGTCTTTAAATCGTCTATTGTTACATCGCCCATAACCCCAACTCTGATAGACCGCTCTCTGTATTTATACATGCCGCCCGCCGCCACGTAGCCGGCCTCCCTAAGCTTCGCCAGAACCTCCTTAGGCTTTTCGCACAAGAAGGCGGCTACCGTGAAGCTCCTGTAGTCTCTCGGCGGTATGGGGTTTAGCTTTACGGCCGAGTAGAGGTAGTCGACCCTCTCCCTGTGTATCTCCGTATACCTCTGCCCGAGCTCCAGGATGTAGCTCAGCGAGGCGTCGAGGGCGTATAGCACAGGGATGGGGGGAGTATAGGGCGTCTCCAGATGTTCCGCCATCTTGATGAACTTCTTTAGATCCATGGAGGGGGGAACCCCCGCGGTGTATCTCGGCTCCACCGCTATGTACAAAACCGAGGCCCCCGGCGGCGCGAGCAAGGCCTTGTGCGAGGCCGTGGCCAACACGTCTACGCCCGGCGGTAGAGGCTCGGCAGGGAAGCCAGAAACGCTGTCTACCAACAGCAACACGCCGTAGGACTTAGCCACATCGGCGAGCTTCTTCATGTCTTTATAGGCTATGGCTGTGCTCGTCTCGTTGTGGATAACCAAGAGCGTCTTTATCTCGCGGTCTTTCCTCAAGATGTCCTCTACCTCATCTGGCGGCGGAGGCGAATCTCGTTCCAACTCCAACACGTTGGCTCCCCGGGATTTTGCGCTATCTACAGCGCGTTTTCCAAACTCCCCGTAGACCAGCGCGAGGACCTTCTCGCCGGGGTTGACGTAGTTGTATATCATCGTGTCAACGGCAAGCGTGCCGGTGCCCGGCATAACTATTGGCTTGGCCGGATACAGCGCGTTTAATTTGTCGAGTACCGACTTGAAGAGCTTCTTGAACTCCTCGCCCCTGTGAAACGGCGGCTGGCGCGCCGTGGCCTCTATTACGAACTTCGGTAGCTGTACGGGCCCCGGCGTGAGGTACTTCATAGCTTGATCCTCGAGATTACCTCTTCTATGTTGAGGGCTAGCTCCTCGGCGAGTCTCCTCATGGCCTCATACGTCTCAGAGCCCACGTGTGGAGTCACCACCACCTTTTCATGCGCCACCAGCTCCCTTAGGTAGGGGCTTTTGGGGGGTTCCTCTGGGAGAACGTCCAACCCCACACCCCATAGCCTGTCGATGTGGCGGTATAGGGCCTCGTAGTCAACAACCTCGCCTCTGCTCGTGTTCACGAAGATCGCGCCGTCTTTCAACAACGCGATCCTGTCGGCGTTTATCAGCTTATAGGTGTTGGGGGTTAGGGGGACGTGGACGGTAACCACGTCGCTGGTCTTGAGGAGCTCCTCAAGAGGAAGCTGTCGGCCCCCGAGTTTTTCCACCTCAGAGCTTACGTCTATCACGTCGCTTGCCACTATCCTCATGCCGAGGCCTCGCGCTATATGCGCCACCGCTCTGCCGATTCTGCCGAATCCCACAACGCCGAGGGTTTTGCCTCCCAGCTCAACCCCCACGTACCTCCCCTTGGGCCACTCTCCGCCTTTCACCTTTCCGCTGAGTAGCGGGATCCTCCGGGCAACCGCCAACATGAGACCTATTGTGAGCTCGGCGACGCTTTGGGTTGGCGCATTCGGCGCTGAGACTACGACGAGACCTCTCTTAACCGCGTACTCCACGTCCACGTTGTCAAGCCCTACGCCGTATCTCGCGAGGATCTTCAGGTTTGTACCTGCGTCTATCACCTCTCTGTCTATCTTCAGCCTGCCTCTGAAAATCAAGATATTGTAGTTCTTTATGATAGATAGGAGCTCTTCTCTGCTGATGCCCGGCCGCATATCCACCCTTATTCCGCGTCTCTCGAGCCGCTCCCTAATTAACGGGTCTACGCTGTCTGCCACAAGGGCCGACATTAGGGCGCCCATTAGATTGTCTTATAAATGTTTACACTTGTCCATGTCGTGATGAGATGTACGGTCTGGCGAACTGTGAACGAGAGACCGATCGCTGAAGCACAGCGGCGGATAGGCGGTGAACATATTTTTATATACAACCTTTAGTTGGACGATGGCTAGTCTATCAGATTCTGTATACAACGTACTAAAGGCTCTTGTGGAACTTTATAACAAGGAGAACAGCCCCGTCAAGTCTAGAGATATCGCAAATGCCCTGGGTATACACGAGGGCTATGTGCGTAACATGTTGTCTATACTCAAGTCCATGGGCTTGGTGATAAGCAAGGCGGGTCCGCACGGGGGGTACATACCGACGTCAAAGGCGACAGACGTTCTCTCGCGCCAGACGTTTTCTGTGCCGATAGCATCCCTCGGCAACGTTGTGGGGTATGCGCTCGATATAACGCTGATAGGCCTACTGTCAGACAAGCCGTTTGCCTCCATGAGAGTCGTAGGCGATCTAGCGGGGTATGTAGACCGTGAGGTTAGGGTGGGCCCCCTCCCTAGCGGCTTGGTGCTTATCGGCCGTGTGATAAAGGCGGACATAGAATCCCTCATGGAGATCTCCTCTATAATCTCCATACCGAGAACCTCGGTGAAAAACATCATGACGCCGAACCCCGTTGCGGCGAAACCAGACGACTCGATAGAGCCTTACGTTAAGCTCTTCATCGAGAAGAGGTACAGGGGGATACCTGTCGTTAACGAGGAGAGGAAACCGATTGGGTTGCTGATGGCTTCAAAGCTGATGGAGGCTCTATACGGCTGTAGAAAAGACGTGAAGGTTAAGGACTTGATGGTAGGCGAGCCCCCCGTCATACACGAGGAGGAGGACATCCACGAGGCTATCAGGATAATGGTGTCTGGGGGGATAGGCAGATTGCTGGTGGTCAACTCCGAGGACAAGTTGGTGGGGATCGTGACCAGGACCGACATCTTGCGGAGGATCGCTACCCTTGAACAGCTTGTATAGTACAGTCGAAGTCGTGTCTCACGACTCTGCGGTGTTTTAAGAAACCCGCGACGTATTTGCTGGCTTCGCAGACCGCCTGTAGGAGGTCTAGCCCTTTCACGTAGCGGAGGTAGGTCAAGCTCGCCAGGAACACGTCGCCGCTACCTGTTACATCTTCGACAGGTATCCTAGCGCTGTTGACGTAGTGTATAGAGCCCCTCTGCACTACATATGCCCCATCTTCGCCGAGCGTGTATACGGCGGTGGGCCAACGGCCGGCGAACTCGACGAGCTCCTTCAAACTCAGCACTAGGTCGTCCTGCGAAAAGTGTACCAGATCTGCCTGGGGAGGCTCCGTGCTGGATCTTAGGTATCCCTGTAGGTCGGCCACCACGGCCTTAGCTTCAACTCTGGCGTTTCTCAGCTCGTCGTATACAGGCGAGAGGATCACCACGTCTCCTCTGACCTTCCCTATGCCTATGCTGGGCTTTCGCACTAGTTTAACGGTCCTTGGTTTAGTTCGGTAGTCGAGCTCAAAGGTGGTTGTGGCATCGGCGATAATTACCTCGGCTACTATTCCTAAAGCTGCGAGAACTCTCTCCAACTCGGCGGCTACGTCAAGCGACGCGACTCCAACAGCTCTAGCGTTGGCGTGTAGAGCGCTCAGCGCCTGCGACGCATAATAGATGGGGCCTCCGAGCCTCCGGGAGACCCCAGACGACGTGTATACTATGTCGACCGTGGGATTACTTGCCACGACTATTTCCATGAGACGGGGAAGGGCTAAGTATATATAGCCTTGTTCAGCACCTCGACGTGACTTTACTGTTGGAGCTGCGCAACGTTGTGATGTACTACGGCACCTCTAAGGGCGTCGTCAAAGCCGTGGACGGGATTTCGCTGAGATTAAATAGAGGTGAAGCGTTGGCGTTGGTGGGAGAGAGCGGTAGCGGCAAGAGCTCCCTAGCCTTCACGATCATTAAGCTTCTGCCGCGCAACGTGGCGAAACTAGGCGGGGAAATCTTCTTTCACGACGAGGAGCTGGGCGTCGTCGACCTTATGAAGATGAAAGATGACGAAATAAGGCAGAAGATCAGGTGGAAGAAGATCTCGATGGTGTTTCAAGCGTCTATGAACGCGTTGAACCCCATAATGCGCGTGGAGGATCAGATGGTGGAGCCTCTAATGTTGCACCTCGGAATGTCGAGGGACGAGGCGGTGAAGGTGGCTCAAGAGGCGTTATATTCCGTTGGGCTTTCTAAAGACGTAATGGCCCGGTACCCATTTGAGCTGTCTGGGGGCATGAAGCAAAGGGTCGTAATCGCCATGGCCATAATGATGCGGCCAAAGCTCGTCATACTAGATGAGCCGACGTCGGCTCTAGATGTGATAACCCAGGCGAATATCATGAACCTACTGAAGGATCTAAAGAGGAAGCTCGGCCTATCGTATATATTGATAACCCACGACATAGCGCTTGCCTCTGAGATCGCCGATAAAGTGGGCGTTATGTACGCCGGGAAGCTCGTCGAGGTGGCGCCGGCCGACGTGTTCTACAGTAAGCCGAGGCACCCGTACTCGCAGAAGCTTATAGCTGCAGTGCCCTCGCTTCGCGAGGAGAAGACAATAGAGCACATACCCGGCGATGTGCCTAGCCTAATAAACCCGCCGTCGGGCTGTCGCTTCCATCCCCGGTGTCCATATGCGATAAAGGGGAAGTGCGACGCAGAGGAGCCGCCTAGGAAGCAGATTGAGGAGGGGGAGGTGTACTGCTGGCTGTATTAACATGCCGTTGCTGGAGGTTCAGGACCTGAGAACTTGGTTCCCCGTGAGGAGGGGGCTTTTTGGAGTGAGGAGGTTTATCAAGGCGGTAGACGGCGTGAGTTTTACGCTTGAAAGCGGGGAGGTTTTGGCCGTGATCGGAGAGTCGGGCTCTGGAAAAACCACCCTTGGCAGAACTGTGTTAAGGCTTGTGAAGCCGACGGCGGGGAGGATAGTGTTTGATGGGAGGGACATCACCGACGTCCCGGAGTCGGAGCTGAGGTGGTATAGGTTTTCTACAGCCATGGTGTTCCAGGACCCCTTCGGCTCGCTGAACCCCTACCACACTGTTCAGTACATACTAGAGGAGCCGCTTATACTCAGAGGGGTGCCCCCAGGGGAGAGGTACGAGCTGGTGGTTAAAGCCCTAGAGGAGGTTAAGCTAACCCCTCCCGAAGACTTCCTGAGGAAGTATCCACATATGCTAAGCGGCGGACAAAGACAGCGCGTGGGCATTGCGAGAGCTTTGATCACAAAGCCAAGGTTTATCGTCGCCGACGAACCAGTTTCCATGCTTGACGTCTCCATCAGGGCGGAGATCCTATCTCTAATGAGGTCGTTGCAGGAGAAACACGGCATAGCCATGATGTACATAACCCACGACATTGCCACCGCCAAATATATCGCAGACAAGGTCCTGGTTATGTACGCCGGGAAGATGGTTGAATACGGCCCGTTTAGAGAGGTGGTAAAAAACCCAAGCCACCCCTACACGCAAGCCCTCATAAACGCGCTCCCAGACCCTGACCCCAACAACCGTTTTAAGATGAGGGAGGTGCCGCCGGGAGAGCCTCCAAGTCTGCTGAATCCGCCGTCGGGCTGTCGCTTCCATCCCCGGTGTCCATATGCGATAAAGGGGAAGTGCGACGCAGAGGAGCCTCCCATGTCCCAAGTGAAGAAGGGCCACTACGTCTCGTGTTGGTACACCGGCTCCTCCTAGCATCTGCTCAGGTGCCCGCACGCTTAGACGTTTCCACAAAAGAGCATCCCCCTTATGTTTCGTCGAGTTCTGGGGCCCGGTGGAAAAGCGGGGGCGCCGCCGGCCCTCGAACCCCTCGCCCGCGGCGGACTCCCCGGACGGGCCCCGGGGACCGGGATCCGCGAAGGGAGGTGGCGTGTCAAAGATAAAAATATGTAAAGTTCGATGACCTATGCGAATTGAGAGAACAGGTCAGCCCGTGAGCGCCCTGTTGAAGCTGTTGGAGGACGATCTAAAGAGAGACGATATAGTCCACCTGGAGAGGGTGCCCTCCCCCCGCGCCGGCGAGAAGTACAGAGATGTGGTGTCTAGGTTTTTCACGGAGTTCGGCATAGCAACGGTGTATATCAGGTTGAGGACTGTGGCGTTTGAAAAACGCTATGTAGTGATTGCGAGATACGACTGGGCTGTCGGCGGCGTTGTGGAGGGCTGGCTGGTGGAAGGCGATGTAGTGAAGATCTATGAGCCGATTGCGATAAGTCTCTCAGATATTGGAAAAACGCTTGAGTACTACGGAGAGATGTTCTGGAGAGCTGAGGAAAAACTCCTCGCTAAGAAGATGGCCGACGTATATTCCGAAGAAGAAAGGCCTCAGACCGACTAGGGAGATATCTTTATAACAGGGGCCTCTGCCCCAACTGCCATTATGTAGTCGAGGATAGTCCTCTTCGCCTCTTCGCCCCTTTTCAACAAGACGACCGACTGTCTCCTCTTCAAGGTCCACACTATCTCGCTGAGTTGGCCGTGGAACCCCACGTTACCGCCGTGTGTCACAACCGCGTAGACGCCTAGCCGCATCGGTATGTGGCTTCTCACTGTCCTGGCCTTTAGGTCGTAGAGCACCGAGTCGAAGGTTTTTATCTGGCGGGCTGTTTCGGCAGGCATTATTAGGTTTCTGCCGTCGTGGAAGTGTACCTGTAGCCGGCCTCCCTTCACAGCCGTTTTGCCTTCGACGCGTAGTAGCTTGAGGTCAGCCTCCTCCGAGGTTATGGGGACCAACGCGTAGTAGCTCCTCTCGTCGGGTACCACGCGGTAGATCTCCCCCGTGGGCACTATCTCTACTACGTCCATGAGACCCACTGGGAATTTGTAGTTTCTTCTCACAACGCCGTCTACCTTTATGTACCCCCTGGAGATTATCATCCTCGCCTCTCTTAACGTCTTGGCGTACCTAAGGACGTCTCTTATAACCAGCGCCAAGGGGATAGAATAGGCAAGAGAGTGCGGGCCAGGGGAGGGTCTTACAGCCCATACGCCTCCGGCTTTTCGCGGAATAGGCCACCAATAGGGCGAGGTTGTACGACGTAGATGCACCATGGCCTACCTCTTCCTTCTTTCCAACAACTTCTGTCTTACCTTATCTGAGGTATCGGCCTCGACTATCATAACCTTCGACGGGTGTATTGGGTAGTAAACGGTCTGGCCCTTGCTGTTTGTCCTAGTGGCGCCCTCTACGTATATCCTCACCCTCTTTAGGTCTACTCTGACGACCTTCCCCGTTACGCCTTTGAAGTCGCCTCTTAGTATCAAAACGGTATCGCCACGCCTCACGGGCAACCTCTTAACGCCGAGCTTCTTGCTCAGCTCCGGCGAAAGCTTCGCGTTGAGGAGCTTGTGCCGGAGGTGTAGCGGCGCCTTGTATAGGCTCAACCTCTGTTTCCTCGGCTGTGCAGAGGTGGTAAACGGCATGCCCCCGCCTTATTAAACATTTATAAAATTTTTCTCCAACTACGCCCGGCTCTTCCCCCGCGATAAGGCCCTGTTTATATCCTCCAGCTCGGCAAGTATTCGCTTGTTTAGCTGGATCAGCCGTTCAAGGGCTTTCTCCACCTGGTCCACCTATTGGGCCGGCGTTGCGGTTAAAAATATTTTACCCCTCGATTAGGCACAATGTGAGAATCAAGTTCCTCGGCGGCGCGGGGGAGGTTGGGAGACTTGCCGTATTTATAAAGACGGCGGCCAACGGAGTTCTGCTCGACTACGGCGTTTCGTTTGACGCGGAGGATAAGCCCGTGTTTCCCCTTCACGTGCGGCCTAAGGATCTAACGGCGACTTTTCTGAGCCACGCCCATCTAGATCACAGCGGCGGACTCCCATCTCTCTACGTCTCAACTAGAACACCTCTGTATTCCACACCGCTGACGATGGAGCTAAGCGACTTGATGTACACAGACGCCATAAAGCTCTCGGGCTACTACCTGCCCTACACCCAGGAGGAGGTTCGCGAAACTATGGCGAGCGCCGTGCCGCTCACCTATGGCGAGCCCGTGGAAATAGGCAGAGACGCGGTGTTGACCGCCTATAACGCCGGGCACATCCCCGGTAGCGCCATAGGCGTGCTAGAGATCGAGGGGCGTGTGGTCGTCTTTACCGGGGATTTCAACACAGTTGACACAAATCTGCTAAGGGGGGCCGACTTGTACAACCTGCCGAAGGCGCCCGATGTCGTAATCATGGAGGCCACCTACGCCTCCGCCGATCATCCGCCCCGCGAAAAGCTCGAGAAAGAGTTTGTACAAGCTGTGAAGGAGGTTTTGGACCAAGGCGGAACTGTGCTAATACCGTCTTTTGCCCTCGGTAGAGCGCAGGAGATTATGTTGACTCTCGTAAAACACGGGGTCAATGCTCCGATTTACATAGACGGTTTG
The DNA here is from genome assembly GCF_000019805.1 of Pyrobaculum neutrophilum V24Sta. Lineage (NCBI taxonomy): Archaea > Thermoproteati > Thermoproteota > Thermoprotei > Thermoproteales > Thermoproteaceae > Pyrobaculum > Pyrobaculum neutrophilum. Next base: position 1,374,193 of record NC_010525.1, on the reverse strand, counting down.
GCCCGCCAGATAAATCAGATCGTCGGGAGGTACCCCTACCTGCTGAGAGACCCCACGCTCTATAGAAAAGCACTTGAGGCCGCGATAGAGGTGCCAAATACGTACGTGAGAAAAGGCGCTATAGAGGAGGCCTCTGTGATTATAACGCCTGCCGGGATGTTGAAGGGGGGCGCGGCCCTGTACTACTTCAAGAGATTGGCGCAAAACAGGAAGAACGGCATCTTCCTGCCCTCCTTCCAAGCCCCCAACACGCCGGGCTTCGAAATCCTGAGCAAAGGCCACGCCGTCGTAGACGGCACCCTTGTGAAAGTAGAGGCGAGGCTCGAATGGTTCGACTTCAGCGCGCACGCGGGTAGAAGAGAGATTGTTCACTTCATCAAGAGGTTTTCAGCGGACACAAGGATCATCTTGGTACACACGGAGCCCAAGGCGGCCGCCCCCCTCGTGAGGAGACTTGCGGGAGAGGGCTTCGATAACATATACGTGCCAACGGAGCCAGGCGAAGAGGCGGTGCTACAATAACCGCGATCTGCGGCCGCCGAAACTTGCTACTGTGCCCTTCAAGAGACGGCCAAGGGGCTGAGCAACTTACACCTCAAGAGCCCTCCTCCAAGGCCTATTGCCTCTGAGCGTCCCTGGTTTGCAACGCTATTTATATTATGGCGAACGCGGGCTTGTAGACAGAAGCCGCGTGTAGGGGGCAAACAGACGTCGACGGAGGACCAAAACACTGAGGGACATCTTTCTTCTTCGTGATCGTCGAGAAAGTTCTGCATGTTCGGCGTAAGGGAAAGGCTTGAATAACGCATGTGCAAATAGTTATGAGGTGCGGCCTCTCATTAGGGGTCTGTCCCGAGCGGGGTTGCCAGAAAAGCGCCGTCCCCGAGGTAGCTGGGCCAGCGAAGCGGCAGACGAGGGGAATCCCTAGGCATCGCCCAGGGACGGGCGGCATACGGAAAGCTAAGGTTCAGCTATTCCACCTCTGTAGTAGCACTTAAACACGCAGTTATACGTGAAAATCTACGTAAGAAAAATCGACGATACGCTTGTGCCCGAATTCGTGGAGGTTAAGCCTAATAAGCTTTCCAAGGTGCGGCTGTCTGACCTATACATCATACTGGAGGAAGACTTTAATCTGCTCGAGAAAGCGGAGGATGTGCGACATCTATTGGGAGATCTATGAAATGGGTATTCCAGTGGTCTTAGGCCCCGCCCTTTTGGCAAAGGCCTTGGGTTGCCCTACCAGATGCGAATGCGATGTTGTTATACACAGGGACGATCTGGAGAGAGTTGGATCTAGGGACTGCGTTTGGACCATCGAAGACCCCTCCTTCATCCATAGACATATTTGGGTGGGAGGGTACCCCCACATTTCTCTCGAAGATATGGCCAAGATAAAGGGGCCGAGTGATGTAGTCGAGTGTCTTCTTTCCAGACTTTAGAGGTGGACCTCGTGCACCTTAAGCCTTCTCCCGTCTTCTGCGGGGAGGATTACCGTGATTTTGTAGGCGTCGCCGAAGTAGATGCCGGCTAGGTCCTCTCCGATGTGGAACTCCCCGTCTAGCGTATGTAGGATACACTTTTCACAGTTTAGCTTTACAAACTCCACGGAGTCCCTGAGCGTCTTTATGAGCTCTTGCGGAGAGCCCTTCACAGAGAACATAACACTGCCGTGGTTGCTGTGTAGATGCGGATGTACGTGGCCGTTGTAGGTTTGCGATATGTGATCTATCAACCTCGCCACCTCTCTTGTGAATTCGTTCTCTTCGAAGTGGTGATGGTGGTGCTCCTCCTCAAGCTCCTCCCCCTCGAGACTTGAAACAAGAGTAAGGTTGATGACGATCTCCAGAGGCTCCCCAGAGGATATCCTAGTAAGCTCGTTTTCCACCTTCTTCCACTCCTCTATTCCAAGCTTTATCTTGCCAAACACCTCGTCACTGTAGCCAGTTATTTAAAAATCTTCTAAATTGGAGATGTGGTCAAGAAATGCGTTGTCGCTAGCGGCGTGTTGATAAGAGACGGGAGGGTGCTTATGATTGAGCACAAACGCCTAGGCGTATACCTCTATCCCGGCGGACATGTGGAACCTGGAGAGACGCCTATCGAGGCCCTTATACGCGAGTTTGAGGAAGAAACCGGCTTACTAGTGGAACCTCTCGGTTTGATGCATGGAATTGTAGACAGCGGCGTGGTGGAGAGGCCGCTACCTTTCGCCATTTTAGAGGAGGTAGTTAGTTACCCAGAGGAAACACATATACACTTTGACCTCATATACTTGGTGAGGGAGGCAGGCGGAGCGTTGAAAAACGGCGCGTGGCTAGAGGTAGAGAAACTCGAGGAGGTGCCGACTTATCCAAACGTGCGAAGGGTGATTCAGCTGGCTTATGAGACAATGCAGCATCTATATAGGTCTGGAAAAGTTTAAATAGACGTGTTTACAGCCCTCCTAATGTCGGGGGTAACTTCGGGGCTCGAAAGGAAGACTCAAAACGAGTAGTTGACAAGCTAGTTGAGGTCTTCAAGACATACGGCGTTAGGCACGTCCTGGGTATTCCTGGGGGCTCTATAATGACGCTATACGACGCTCTATATGGGCAAGAGGTTGAGCCAATTCTATTCCGCCACGAGCAAGGCGCTATGCATGCAGCTGAGGGCTACGCCAGAGTCTCAGGCAAGCCGGCGGTGGTCGCCGTCACAAGCGGCCCCGGCGCGACGAACATAGTCACTGGTTTAACCAACGCCTATATGGACTCAACGCCGCTTGTGGCGATCACTGGACAAGTGGCCACCAGCATATTTGGGAGAGATGGGTTCCAGGAGACAGACATACCTGGCGTTGTTACGCCAATTACAAAATTTGTATATCAGGTGAGAAAACCCAGCGAAGCCACAGCCGCCTTTAAAACGGCGTATGAGATATCGATTCTAGGGAGGCCGGGTCCAACCCTAATAGATCTACCAAGAGATATCCAGATTGCAGCTGCGCCCGAGGGAGAAGACAGAATTGTTGTAAACAGGGAAAAGTTCATACCGCCTCCCCCAGATCCTGACAAGATCAGAATTGCGGCGAAGTACCTAGCGGAGGCCAAGAGACCTGTGATATTGGTAGGCGGCGGCGTCTTGTGGTCCGGCGCTACGCCGGAGGTGCTGGAGCTCTCTAAGCTGATATATGCCCCCATCGTCTCCACCCTGCCGGGGAAGGCCGCGGTGCCCCACGACTTCCCGCTGTATATGGGGCCCGCCGGAATGCACGGCAGAGCTGAGGCAGATGCCGCCTTGGCAAACGCGGACGTTATCTTGGCCGTTGGGACCAGGTTCAGCGATAGGACCTGGGGACGCTTCAAGGAGCTGATAGACTCCGTAAACAGCGGTAGAGTGAAGCTGATACATATAGACGTGGACAAGAGCGAGATCAGTAAAAACGTCAAGCCGACCGTCGGCATCGTCGCCGATGCAAAAGAGGCCCTAGACATGTTGCTGAGATATGTACACTCAAGTGCGAGAGATCAGCGGTTTATGTCATGGCTTTTGGAGATCAGAAGGAAATATGAGGAGGCGATGGCTAAGATCGCGGATTCTACGCCGGCATTCCACCCATGGAAGGCCTTAAAGGTGTTGAGGGCGGCGGCGCCTAGGGACACCATCGCCGTGACCGGCGTAGGTTCCCACCAGATGTGGGCCGAGATAGCTTGGGAGGTGTACGAACCGGGGTCGTTCATAACCTCGGCGGGGTTGGGGACCATGGGCTTCTGCATCCCAGCGGCGCTGGGCGCCAAGCTGGCGGCGCCCAATAGGCCGGTGCTCTGTATAGACGGCGATGGATCCTTCCAAATGACCATGAACAACCTGTCCCTAGTTAGAGACTACAACCTGCCGATTGTGGTCGTCATATTTGACAACAGGGCGCTCCAGTTGGTGAAACAGTGGCAGGTATACCTGTATCAAAATAGAATTATAGCAACTGAGTTCAGCAAGAGACCCGACTTCTTGAAGATAGCGGAGGCTTATGACATAGATGCCGTCAAGCCGGAGAGCTACAGGGATCTGGAGATCGCGGTTGCCAGAGCTTTGAAAAACAACGAGCCGTTGATAGTTGACATGACCATTGACAGCGAAAGCGATATAGTGTTGCCGTGGGTTAAGCCGGGAGATTGGTTAACATCAGCGGTCCTACCACAGGGCATGGACGTCAAGTTGACATATGAGGGGTATTAACATAGTTACGCCTAGGTCTCTAGATTCTCTAGGCCGCGTAATCGCGATTACCCGCAGAGCTAAGGTCCAGGTGATGAATATGCAGGTTGTCCAGGAGGACTCGGTCTACAGGATACATATGGAGGTGGAGGGGCCGCAAGACGAGGTGCAGTGGCTTGTGGCTAAGCTCGACAAGCTTCCAGAGGTGTTAAAAATCGAGGAGATACATATAAATCGTTGATATCTTAAAGCCATGGCCAAGATATATACTGACAAAGACGCCTCTCTAGAACCGCTAAGGGGTAAAACAATAGCGGTGATTGGATACGGCATACAGGGGAGGGCTCAAGCGCTTAACCTCCGAGACAGCGGGCTGAAGGTTATAGTGGGGCTTAGGAAAGGCGGAAACTCATGGAACGTTGCCGCGTCCGAGGGATTCGAAGTCTACGAGGTAGGCGAGGCTGTTTCCAGGGCCGACGTAGTTATGGTGCTTATACCCGACATGGAGCAGCCGAAGGTCTGGCAGAGCCAGATAGCTCCTCATCTCAGGGAGGGCGCTGTTGTGGATTTCGCCCACGGCTTTAACATACACTACGGCTTGATCAAACCGCCTAAGAACGTAGATGTCGTAATGGTCGCCCCCAAGGCGCCGGGCAGAGCGGTAAGAGAGGAGTTTCTCGCAGGTAGAGGCGTCCCCGCCCTAGTGGCTGTACATCAGAACTACAGCGGCTCGGCGCTAAAGTACGCCCTAGCCATCGCCAAGGGCATAGGAGCGACAAGAGCAGGAGTTATAGAGACGACCTTCGCCGAGGAGACAGAGACAGACCTAATCGGAGAACAGACGGTATTAGTAGGCGGCCTTATGGAGCTCATCAAGAGGGGTTTCGAGGTGCTGGTGGAGATGGGCTACCAGCCGGAGGTGGCGTACTTCGAGGTTTTAAATGAGGCAAAGCTTATCATGGACCTCATATGGCAGAGGGGGATATACGGCATGTTAAACGGCGTCTCAGACACCGCGAAATACGGAGGACTCACCGTGGGGCCTAAGATAATCGACGAGGAGGTTAAGTCCAAGATGAAGGCCGCCGCATTGCGTGTAAAAAGCGGGGAGTTCGCAAAGGAGTGGGTTGAGGAATACGCCAGGGGGAGCCCCAACCTCAAGAGACTTATGGAATCTGTTAAAGAACACCCCATAGAGAAAGTCGGCGCTGAGATGAGAAAGTTGCTCTTTGGCTAGCGGCTACTCAACGTACACCGTCGCGCCGCTGTATTTCGCATCCTTAAGTAGCTTCTTTCTTCTTGCGAGCTTTACCGCGGCCTCAACGGCTCGCCTAGCGTATTCTTCAACCCTCTCTAGAGCCTGCATACGGTTGGCGCCGTGGCCGATGATGCCTAGTGTAATTGGCTTGTCCACCTCTACGGCGATGTCTAGGATTTTTCTCGCCGCTTGTTGCGCCACCAGCTCGTCGTGTTTCGTAGCGCCTTGTATAACGGCGCCAAGTGTAGCTACGGCGTCCACGTCGCTTTTCGCCACTACGTCTTTCAACACCATCGGTATGTCGTAGACCCCAGGCACCTTAACCACATATGTGACCTCGGCGCCGAGGAATCTGGCGTGCTCAATTGCCTTCTGCAACATCAAGCTTGTGATATCGTAGTTAAACTCTGCCACCACCAAGGCCAGCCTTACCATGGAGACGGGGAGACCCACCGTTATTAAACTTAGCGTCCACTACGCTTTTAAATTTTAAATAGTAGAGATTTTATTTTTACTTATGCCGTCAGGCGTGAAAAACAAGATATATGAATACCTATCCCAGAATAAAGGTAAAGAGCTCACCGCTGAGGAGATCGCTAAGATAATAGGCGTCGAGAAAGTAGCAGTCGTAAAAGCCCAACTGACTAGACTGATAAGAGAGGGTAAAGTCGAAAAAACCGCCGAAGGCCGCTACAAAGTGAAAGCATAATTACATAACCTTTTTCCCCCTAATAGATAAATAATCCATTTACACCTGCTGTCGTGTCTGTACTGCCGGGAGAGGTTCTCGCCGCATTGGAGCGCGTAAAAACGCATCTGCAGAACGTCGGTAGTGATATAAGGCCTCAGTCCCTAAGAGAGGCTGTCCGTTACTACATAGAGAGGCCTGGCAAGCTACTCAGGCCTCTCCTGCTTCTCACCTTTTCCTATACACTTGACAGGAGGTCCGTCCTTGACCTCAGGATAATACAAGCCGCGGCTATAGTAGAGCTTCTACATGTTGTATCCCTTCTACAAGACGACGTAATGGATAAACACGACGAGAGGAGGGGGGCAAAGACCCCCAGGGCGCTGTATGGAGACGGGAGATCAATCGTAGCTAGCGATTGGCTTATAGCCGAGTCCATAAAGAGGGCGCTACAGCTCGGGCCCGACATAGTGAAATACCTAGCAGACGTGGCGCAGAGGCTCTCCATTGGGCAAGCGTTGGACCTAGATGGCAGATACGACGAGGCGGCCGAGTTCAAGACGGCGCCTTTGATAGAGGCTTCGTTGGTTCTGCCCGCGATGCTTCTAGGAAGAAGAGAGATCCTCGACAGCGCCAAAAAGCTGGGTCAGCTCCTCGGGGTCTTATACCAATACGCGGACGACTACAGCGATGAAAAGATCGAAAGAAGAGAAGCCACAGAGCTAGTCGACGAAGTCAAGAGGGCCCTCTCGAGGCTTAGAGAAACGATGGGGGAGGCTATTGCCCCATTTGAAAACCTGATAAGATTGCTCCTGGAGAGGGCCGCCAGCGGCGACTTGACCGTGGCAAGAAGCTTAATAACCTAGGACCTGCTCTGTAAATGTGATGAGGCTAGACTAAGCCGACTTCATGACGTCGCGTGAAAGGGCTGAGTCCAAGGTTGGCATCACCGGCATGCCAGGAGTAGGGAAAACAACGCTTGCCATGGAGGTGGCAAACCTAGCTAGGCGACGTATGACGGTTTGCGGATTTATAACTCTTGAGGTGAGGGAGGCCGGCCGCCGCGTTGGATTCGATGTATACGACATCTCCACAGGTTCCCGAGTCCCGCTGGCTAGAGTGGGCGCCGGCGCCGTGACCGTCGGCAAGTATGTGGTCGATCTTTCGGCGTGTGACGTAATCAAGAGGATCCTAGACGCCGCCAGTTGCGACTTGTTAGTAGTGGACGAGATAGGGGCGATGGAGGTAAAATGCCCGAATTTCCTCGTAAGCCTAGAAAAGGCCGTTAAATCCTCTCCCAGGGTTTTGGCGGTGGTCCACCGCAACTACTTAGATGTGGCGAAGAGGCTAGGCATAGAGGTGCTTTGGCTATCCAGAGAAAACCGTGAAGCGGTCCGGGAGGAGGTGTTGAGAAAGCTGGGGCTACCCCTTGCCTAGTTGACCCCACGCAGTATCTTCATAAGAACCTCTGGAGGGTCTTTCACGGCAGATATGTAATAAACCTCGTCCGCTCCTATAGAAGAAGCTATTTCGTCGGCTTCTATATAGAACCCCACCTCCTCCGCGAGGTCCCTCTTATTCCCCACTATCACCACCTCCTCCGAGATGGACGACTTCCTTTCTATAAAAATAGAGTGGAGCTCCGCAATAGCATGTAAAGATTCATAGTTAGTTACATCGTACATATATATTAATCTATTTACTATACTTACTTTAAATGATGCGAACTTCAGCGCCACTTCGTATACAAGTTGACCTGGCACGTCTAGTATATCGTATTCGTAGTTCCCTATGTAGAGCCTGTAGTAGCTAGGTCTCAGAGTTATGACGGGAACATCCGACAGGCCAAGGAGCCTATACGCAAACGTGGTTTTGCCGACGCCGCCTACGCCCAACAAGGCGACCACTCTTCTAAAGGCCATAACTTTATGTTGTTGCATCCTTTTAGCTCTATAGAGCCCTTTTCAATACCCCCAGAGCATAATCTAAAAAGTTAGAGAAGAAACTACATTATAAAGAAAGAGAAAAACTATATAAACATTAGAAAGAAGAAATAGAACATGCTCAATAATTAATTTATTGAATATCTCATTGAAAAAAATCGAGTATTTATAATAAACAAAAGCTTTATAAACCAAGATGTACCAAAAGCTCATGTCGAGGAAGCAGAAGTTGAAGTTCTATGACATAAAGGCGAAGCAGGCGTTTGAGACTGACCAGTACGAGACTGTGGAGAAGCAGACCGCCAGAGGGCCGATGATATTCGCCGTAGCGAAATCCCCCTACACAGGCATAAAAGTATACAGACTAATCGGCAAGAAGAAATAAACAACCCCCCTTTTTTACCACCTCAATACGGCCGCTATTCCTCCCATAGCCCTTATGCCGGCGCCCACTTCCGTATCCTCTCTTACTATATAGATTCGCCCCTTCGTTTTATATATCTGCGACAAGAGGACCCAAGCCTTCTCCGGGCTCTCCTTTATGTAGCTGTCTAGAACCAGTACGAAATCCACGCGGCCTAGAGAGGCGGCCTCTTCAACCTCCTGCGGGCCGATAGCCACCGACTCGCGGCTTGTGGCCGCCATGTGGATTAGTTTCTCATACGCCTTGACCCCCATCTGAGTTTTCAACTCGTCGTATAGGCCGCTGCGTATGAACTCGTATACCCCAGCGAGGCCGCCGGAGCCCTGTGGGGCCTTATCGCCGCGTATGTATCTAGCTATGTGTTCTACCAACATGGCGGGCCCGGCGACTACCAACTTGTCTGGCTTTAACCTCCTGGAGAGCTCGTCCACCTGCTTTCTTACAGATTCCAAATATCCATCGAACAAGCTTTCTTCTCCCTTGCTAGCGTTATGTACCACTTGGATGAGCTCCACGCCTAAGGCTGTTATATACGCGAAGGCGGCCTCTTCGTCGTCGATAGATACCAGTAGCACCTTGGGCATCAACGCTTGCGCCATTTTGAGGATCTCCTCCACTACATCTAGCGGAAACTCCGCCGCCTTCTCTATCTCTATCTCTCTCCCCGGGACGACGTCGAAGGTGTGCCTCCTGCCCTTGACGCCCTCCACCCCCTCTTGAACCTCCACGACTGGTCCTCTAATCCTCAGGCTACCACGGAACTTGTGGTACTCCAGCGACTCCACCCTGACGGCGAGGTACATCTTCACCCGCTCGCCCTCCTTGGCCCCCTCTGGCTTGTACTCCCTAACTGTCCAGCCCCGGACTACGTCGCCTCTCTCCACGAGCAGATATACGAAGTAGAGGTCCTCCTCCCTCTCGGGCACAACCCTTACGGTTCTGCGCTTGGCGTCAATTTCATATTTCACACCTCTACCATGTGGATGATATAAGTGATGAGCCCGACCATTTACGACTCGTGAAGAGGTGGCAGCTGGCTGAGCTAGCTTATGAGGGCGGCGACTTTGTCGGGGTATTTGCCAACTACGACGTTGACGGTCCCGTTTCTAATTACTATGAAGGTGGGTGTCCCTAGCTGGGTGATCCCCATCTGGGCCAGCGCCTTGGCCATCGCCTTGGCTACGGCATCGAAGTCTTTTTGTGTGGGGGCGTTGGGGCATTGGTAGCGTGTTAGTAGCTGTAGCTGTTTGTCGGGGCCGCCGTCTATGTAGGCTTTGTAGAGGTCGGTTATTAGGTCGTAGGTCTTGTTGCCGAGCTGTTGATAGGCGCAGTGTAGATATCTGTGGGCCAATACGGCGTCTGGATGCACTATGAAGTCTACGAAGACTATCCTCAGCCTGCCCTCCGCCAGAAGCCGCCGGTAGAGAGGGTCAAGAACCTCATGCGCCTCGGCACAATAGGGACAATGGAGATCAAAAAGCTCCACCAAAACCACAGGCGCCTCCGGGCTCCCCACCGAGATCGCCCAGCTGGGGATGGGTATAGCGCCTGAGGCGGGCTTTGGCGGAGGCGGGCTCGCCAGGATCTTGTATGTGTAGAGGGCCGCTATTAGGACAAACGCCGCCGTCGCCAGGAGGAGAAGAGCTCCAATCCGCATGGGGATAAAGGCGGGTTGTATATTAACATTTCTCTAGATATTGGAGGAGGCGGTCTATTGCGTCTCTGTACCAATCCACCATCACGGCGATGAGCGCGCCTTTGTAGTGCCCATAGACTACCAAGGAGCGCGGAGGGGCCATTTTTATAAACGCCAGAGCCAACATGTCCTCCTCGCCTTCTACCTTAATGAGGACGCCGCCCCCCACGGCCTCCTCCACGGCGGCCCACGCCTCCTCGGTTATGTAGCCCGGCGGGTTAACCACCTTGATCACCCTCTGGAACTTGCGGTGTTGCTCGACGGGTAGCCCCCTGCGCGTTTTTTCGTCTACGGCGGCCGACGTGGGCGTAACGCCGTAATCTAGGAAGTTTTTCGTGACTACGTCCCCCACGGTATATATGTGCTCAACGCCGTAGGACAACGCTAGGTCAGACACCACCTCCAGAGACCTAGGCGGCTCCCTCCACACCGCTATGGGATAGGGGAAGGCGAAGAGATCCCGGCGCTCTCTAATCCTCAGACATCTCATATCTGCACCTTGCCGCATGGAATGGGCACAATGATGTCGATGGCGGGCGGGATCCTCGGGGGCTCCAGGTAGTAGTGTACAGGCATGAGATATCTAACGCCTGCCTCTCTCGCTATATTGACGGCGTCGGCTGTGGTGCTGTGGCCCACCCTGTGCGCCTCTTCCTCCTGCCCCGGGTTTCCAGAGGTCTCGTGGATCAACAAGTCGCAACCCCGCGCCAGCTCCACCACGCCGGCGGTCGGGGCCGTGTCTGAGCTATATACAACACACCTGCCGCCGTGCTCCACCCTAACGGCAGTGGTCTCCACGGTATGTGCCGTCTTTGCGAACTTGAGCTTGGTCGAGCCCACGACCACCTCGCCGGATGCCTCAACGAAGTCTATGTACGCCAGGGCGTTTTCTATCCCCGTGGCTACCGCAAGCGTCCTTGCCGCCTCGGCGGCCTCCCTGTTCGCCACAACGGTTAACCTCCTTCCCAGCCTCTTCGCCAGGAGCATAAACGTCGGAAGGCCCAGTATGTGGTCCCCGTGTCTATGGCTTATCACGATGGCGTCCGGCCAAGGCAGACCGCACTGCGTCAGCCTGGCGTAGGTGCACTCCCCGGCGTCGACTAGGATACCTACATCCGTTTTTACATATATCGAGGTGTGGCCCATGTGCGGTGGGGAGGTCCACCCGCCGTAGCCCAGGACGTAGATCTCCACCTGAGCCGGAGGAACACCTTTTAAAAAGGTTGCCTCAGAGGGGGCCATGCTAGCCGATTTGCTCAGACGAGGCGAGCTTACGGTGTCGATATATGGTCTCGGCTACGTCGGGCTTGCCCTCTCCGCCGCGTGGGCTCAAGCCGGCGCCAAAGTCATCGGCGTTGACGTCAACCCTGCGAAGGTCGAGAAGATAAACGCGGGGCGCGTAGAGTACCCAGAGGACGACGTCGTGAAGGTTCTCACAGAGGCCACGAGAGGCGGTAGATTCACCGCTACTACAGACGGCGTAGTCGCCTCGTTGAGAAGCCAAGTCAAGATCGTGGCTGTGCCGGTCTATCTGAAGAAATCGCCTACCTCCGTGGAGGTGGACTTCACCGCCTTGACCTCTGCGGCTAGGGCCATAGGCGCTGGGCTGAAGAAGGGCGATCTGGTGATCGTGGAGTCGAGCGTTCCGCCCGGCGCTACTGAGGACGTCGTGAGGCCCGTCCTCGAGGGCGTCTCGGGCCTAGTGGCAGAGGAGGACTTCTACCTAGCCTACAGCCCAGAGCGGATCATGGTAGGCCACGCCTTGAAAGACATTGTGGAGAACTACCCGAAGGTGGTGGCGGGGGTGGGGCCTAGAAGCGCCGAGGAGGCTGCCGAGCTCTACAGGCAGGTGGCCAAGAGGGGCGTAGTTGTGTTAAACAGCACAAGGGAGGCCGAGTTCGAGAAGCTCCTAGAGGGCGTCTATAGAGATGTCAACATAGCGCTGGCCAACGAAATGGCGAAGTTGGCCAACGCCCTGGGGATCTCCTTTAGGAGAGCCCGCGAGGCGGCCAACAGCCAGCCCTACAGCCACGTCCACAAGCCGGGGACGGGAGTTGGGGGGAACTGCATACCTGTCTATCCATACTTCCTGATGTGGAGCGCGGCTAGGCTCGGCATAGAGCTACCTCTCACGCGTTTGGCTAGGCAGATCAATGAGAGGCAGCCCGAAGAGGTCGCCTTTGCGGCTCTCCGCGCTATGTTAAAACGGGGGGTTAACCCCGCGTCGGCGAGAATAGCCATACTCGGCCTGGCTTTCAGAGGCGACATAGACGACACCAGGGAGAGCCCCACCTACGGCGTAGTGGCCACCCTCCTGAAGCTTGGGATAAGGCCTGAGCAGATAGTGGTACACGACCCGTACGTTAAACAAGACAGCAAACTGGCCGAGTGGGGCGTGGCGCTTGTCAACGAGCTGGAGGCGGCTCTCCGAGGCGCGGATCTTGCGCTTGTCGCGACAGACCACTCCACCTACCGCATCGAGGCGAGCAAAATAGCGAAGCTCATGAAGACGCCGCTTATAGTTGACGCCAGAGGAGTGCTTATACCAGACGTGGACATCTACGCAATAGACTCCGGGGCGTGGCCCTAGCGCGCCTTAGCCAGCTTCATTAGGTTGAAGGCCTCCACAACCGCGTTTCTATTGGCATCTACGTACCTCCTGGGCACGAACTCTGGAAGCGCCCTCAAGATGCCTTCAAGAGAGACCGCGCCGCTCACAGCCGCGAAGGCCGCCGCCATGATTAGGTTAACCACGGGCCACCCAGCTACGACAAGGCCGTGTTTTATAGCTATAGACGTGGCGTCTATAGCGATGTACCAAGAGGCCTCCCTCTTCGTGTTCACTATATACACCGCATTGGGCTTCCCGTACTGTCTCACATCTATCTGATCCACAATACGGCCGTCTAACACAACGACGTAGTCGGCCTTCTTCATAGAGGAGTGTAGAGGAGGTTCTCCTATCCTCAGATAGGCCTTCACCACCGCGCCTCTCCTCTCTGCGCCAAACTCCGGCAGAGCCTGCGCTTGCTTGCCCTCTAGCGCAGCTACGTAGGCTAGGAGCTGCGCCGCGGTGACCGCCCCCTGGCCTCCTCTTCCGATGAAGATAACCTCATACATTGTTTTACTACGTAGTAACACTTAATAAAATTTTCTGCTCATTATATTAGAGGTTTTTATAAATTATATCATGATATCTTTATCTCGTTTCCCGTTAATTCTATATACGACTATAAAAGATATAAATGAGAAACCAAGATCTTAGTGTGTTACCTATTTCGAAGCCCGCGCCCGCCTCGGCGGGCGCCACTGGAACTTGGCGCACGTACAAGCCCGTGGTGGATTTGGCCAAATGCGTTGACTGCGGCATCTGTTGGCTTTACTGTCCCGAGTCTGTAATAGAGTGGGAAAAAGGCCGCAAGATCGCGATCGATTATATGTACTGCAAAGGCTGTGGAATATGCGCTGATGTGTGCCCAGTAAAAGCAATCTCTATGGAGCCTGAGGGGACATGACGGCCCTTTTAAAAACCGCCCTCACCGGCAACCACGCCGTGGCTTATGCCGTCAAGATGGCGAAGCCCCACGTCATAGCGGCGTACCCCATAACGCCTCAGACGACCATAGTGGAGAAACTCGCCGAATTCGTAGAAAGGGGGGAGCTCAAGGCGCGTTTTATCAATGTCGAGTCCGAATACGGCGCTATGTCGGTAGTATATGGCGCGGCGATGGCCGGCGCTAGGGTCTTCACCGCGACGTCGTCCCACGGCCTATTGTACATGTACGAGATGACGTGGTGGGCGGCGTTGAGCAGAGCGCCAATTGTGATGGCGGTGGCTACCCGGACCATCGGGCCTATCTGGAACATACACGTTGAGCATAACGACATCTTAACTCTTAGGGACTCCGGATGGCTGATAGCCATGGCGGAGACCGCCCAGGAGGCGTTTGATTTAACGATACAGGCGTTTAAGATCGCGGAAAGCGCCGTTTTGCCGGTTTCCGTGGGCATAGACGGGTTTGTGCTCAGCCACTCCACCGAGCCCGTGGAGGTGCCTCCTCAAGAGGTGGTAGACAGCTTCCTGCCTCCCAGGAGGGCGGATGTGCCTCTTCTGTTGAGACCCGGCGAGCCTATCACCTTTGGAAATCTGCCTTCAGACAACAGGATACATGCAAGGTACAAAATAGAGGCCGTGTATAGGGCGCAGCAGGAGGCAAAAGACGTCGTTGTACAAGCAGATAGAGAATACGGAAAACTGACGGGCAGAAGCTACGGGGGTCTCGTGGAGTGGTACAGGGCCGAGGATGCGGAAGACGTAGTGGTCTGTGCGGGGGCTTGGTGTAGCGATGCGAAACGCGCCGTAGACGCACTTAGGAGCCGAGACATCCCGGTAGGGCTACTGAGGCTGAGGTTCATAAGGCCTTTTCCAACCGAGGAGGTGAAAAGGCTGAGCCAGTACCGAAGAGCGGTGGTGTTTGACCGCGATATAACCCCCCTAGGCGGCGTGCTCGGCGTGGAGCTCAAGGCGGCTGTGCCAGACGCAGAGGTGGTCAACATAGTCGCGGGGATTGCCGGCGTTGATTTCGACGCGGAGGCGTTCTACCGCGTTATAAGCAACGCAGTGGAGGGCAGGTATAGGGGAGTGGAGTTTGTGGTATGACCTTCCGATTGGATCAACTCCCCAAGAAGCGCTACGTCATACCCGGCAACGCCGCATGCGCCGGTTGCGGTATGATGATAGGTCTAAAGATACTGGGCATGGCACTGGGCGACGAATCGGTGCTTGTAATACCGGCGAGTTGCGCCTCCGTTGTGCAGGGCCTGGCGCCTAAGACCGGCCTCGCATTCCCTATCTTAAACGTGCCCTTCGCCTCCTCGGCAGCCGTAGCCACAGGCATAGCCGAGGCCTACAAGGCGCTCGGCGTAAGAGGACACGTGGTGGTGTGGGCTGGCGATGGGGGGACCGCGGATATAGGCTTCGCCACCTTAAGCGGCGCCGCGGAGAGAAATAGCAACGTGATCTACGTGATGTACGACAACGAGGCCTACATGAACACCGGCATACAGCGCAGTAGCTCCACGCCGCGGAGTGCTTGGACAACGACTACGCCGAGCGGCAAACGCGAGAGGAGGAAAGACGTCGCCTTGCTCATGGCCATGCACGGAGTGCCGTACGTGGCAACGGCCAGCATAGCCTATCCACACGACTTCTACAGGAAGCTGAAGAGAGCTGCGGAAGTGGAGGGCTTCAGGTTTATACATCTGCAAACGCCGTGTCCTCCAGGCTGGAGGTTCGATCCGGCGAAGACCGTGGAGGTGGCTAGACTCGCCGTGGAGACGGGCGCGTGGATACTCTGGGAGTACGACAAAGGGGTGTTGAAGGTGAATCCGCCGAGCGATAGGTTTGCCGATAAGTCCAAGAGGAGGCCTCTTGTAGAGTATGTAAAACTACAGGGGAGGTTCGCCCATTTGTCCGAAAGCGATATAAAGGCCCTCGAGGAGGAGATCGAGGAAAGGTGGCGTCTCATACTTGCGCTTTCTAGCGCCCTCAACCAGCGTTAAGCCGCTTTTCACTCTGCGAAAAGTTTTTATATGCACAATTTATGTCAAGCCATGGCGCAGGCGCAAGCCCCTAGGACAGGCGTGCCCGTCATGATATTGAAAGAGGGGAGCCAGAGGACAACCGGCGTAGATGCACGCCGTTCTAACATCCAAGCGGCTAAGGTAATTGCGGAGATACTCGCCACATCTCTAGGGCCTAGAGGGATGGACAAGATGCTCATCGACGCATTTGGTGACGTCACAATAACCGGAGACGGCGCCACAATCCTCAAGGAGATGGAGGTCCAGCACCCAGCCGCCAAACTCCTAATCGAGGTGGCGAAGGCGCAAGATGCAGAGGTGGGTGACGGCACAACCACTGTGGTTGTTCTAGCCGGCAAACTGCTGGAGCTAGGCGAGGAGCTGTTGGAGGAGGGCATCCATCCAACCATCGTGATCGACGGTTACAAGAAAGCCGCAGATTACGCCCTTAAGGTAGCCGAGGAGTTCGCGAAGCCGATCGACCTCACAAAGGAGCAACTGCTTAAAGTCGTCTCGAGCTCCCTCTCCTCCAAGGTGGTGGCGGAGACCAGAGACTACCTGGCGGGCCTCGTGGTGGAGGCGGCTCTGCAGGCCGTTGAGACAAGAGACGGGAAGCCCTATCTCGACCTAGACTGGATCAAAATCGAGAAGAAGAAGGGCAAATCCATCTACGAGACCCAGCTAGTCAGAGGCATCGTGCTAGACAAGGAGGTAGTTCACCCAGGTATGCCTAAGCGTGTGACAAACGCCAAAATCGCCATCTTGGACGCCCCCCTGGAGATCGAGAAGCCCGAGTGGACCACGAAGATCTCCGTCACAAGCCCTGACCAGATAAAGGCGTTTCTAGACCAGGAGGCCGAGATCCTGAAGTCATACGTAGACCACCTGGCCTCCATAGGGGCCAACGTTGTAATTACGCAGAAGGGAATCGACGAGGTTGCTCAGCACTTCCTAGCGAAGAAGGGCATAATGGCAATTAGAAGGGTCAAGAGAAGCGACATAGAGAAGCTCGCTAGAGCGACTGGCGCCAAGATCATTACCTCCATCAAGGACGCCAAGCCTGAGGACCTAGGCACCGCCGGGCTTGTGGAGGAGAGGAAGGTGGGCGAGGAGAAGATGGTGTTTGTGGAGAACATACCCAATCCGAGGGCCGTAACAATACTGGTCCGCGGCGGTAGCGACAGGATCCTTGACGAGGTCGAGAGGTCGCTCCAGGACGCCCTCCACGTCGCACGCGACCTCTTCAGAGAGCCTAAGATAGTGCCCGGCGGCGGCGCCTTTGAAATAGAGGTTAGTAGAAAGGTGAGGGAGTACGCCAGAAAGCTTCCAGGGAAGGAGCAGCTGGCCGCCCTAAAATTCGCCGACGCTCTGGAGCACATACCCACGATCTTGGCGTTGACCGCGGGCCTTGACCCCGTAGACGCCATCGCCGAGCTGAGGCGTAGACATGACAACGGCGAGTTCTCCGCTGGTGTAGACGTACATGGGGGCAAGATAGCAGATATGGCGTCGCTCAACGTGTGGGACCCGTTGATAGTTAAGAAGCAGGTGATAAAGTCGGCGGTGGAGGCCGCCATCATGATACTCCGCATAGACGACATAATTGCCGCCGGGGCTCCGAAGAAGGAGGAGAAGAAGGGCAAGAAGGGCGGGGAGGAAGGCGAGGAGAAGAGCGAGACCAAATTCGACTAGATTTTTTAAATATTTAAATACCGAGTTGTATCCCCCCTTCGTGGAAGCTCTCACAACCGCCGAACTCCTAGACCGTATAAACAAACTAGTCGACCTTCTGGAGAGAGCGCTGGTGAGACGGGACTTCTACCCGCCCCGCCTCACAAAGTACGAGATCGCCCGGATCTTAGGCGCCCGGGCGATGCAACTGGCGATGGGCGCACAGCCGCTCGTCGACGTACGGGAGCTAGGCACTACAGACCCTGTGCTCATAGCCGCAGAGGAGCTCAAGCGGGGCCTCCTCGACTTCATCATCGTAAGAGAGCTACCCGACGGAAAAACTGAGAGACTTAGGCTCAAAGAGCTTCTTGAGCTTGAGAGGTCTCTCTAAGCGGTTTAACGACAACGACATCGCCTGCGAAGTAGAACTCGTGGCCGCCCCTCTCCAGCTTTCTGTCGTAGTTCCCCCTTATCTCTACATCATCAAGCACGTAGTATATCGTGTACTTCTTCGTTTTATACACCTTGTATCTTCCCTCCGGCAGATCCATGCTCTATTACACAGCCCTGTTTTTAAGGTACCCACGCCACGTGCCGGAGAGATCAGTCCCCAGATTTGGACCCCGGTGCAAACTTAATTATGTGGTGATTGGCGAGGCCATGAACCTTAGGCTGATTCTCCTGCTTGGCTTAGTCTCGCTTCTTGCGGACTGGCTCTACGAGGGCATGCGCTCCGTAGCGCCGCAGTATTTGGTCGAGCTTGGCGCCTCGGCGGCCTTCGTCGGCTTCGTGTTCGGCCTAGGCGATGCGCTGGGATACGCGGCGAGGTTTATAACGGGCCCTCTCGCCGATAGGAGAGGGGGGTACTGGCTAGAGACCTTTCTCGGCTACGCCATACAGGTTGCCGCCGTTGCCGGCCTAGTCTTCGCTAGAGACGTCTGGCAAGTCGCCGCTTTGATATTCCTGGAGAGGTTCAGCAAGGCGTTGCGCACGCCGGCGCGCGACGCTATAATCTCGGCGGCGGGGGGGCCAGGCGCCAGGGGGAGGGCCTTCGGGATACACGCCTCCTTGGACCAGATCGGAGCCATAGCCGGGGCGTTGATGGCCACCTTGATGCTGTACTACAGCTACACACCGCGCCAGGTGTTTCTCGCCTCGTTGGCCCCCGGCCTCGCCGCCTTAGCCGTGCTGTATATCGCCTACGCCACCAGCGGCATCAAGCCGGAGAGGCGCGGGGTTAGACAGTCGGCAGACCCCTCAGTACTTAAGTTCGGGGCCGCGCAGCTGTTTCTCGGCCTCTCCACGATACACATCTCGCTCCTCATGTATAAACTATCCGGCGTCCCGTGGCTCGCCTCGCTTCTCTACCTAACCGCCATGGTCGCCGAGGTGCCCCTCTCCCTACTCCAAGGCCACCTCTACGATAGAGACGCCAGAGCCATCTTGATCGCGCCTGTATTCTCGGTGTTGCTTGCGGCGTGCTACGCCTCGGGGGCCCTACCAGCGCTTTTCGTAGGCGCTGTCGTCTACTCGGTCGTGACCTCGTACGCCGACGTCGTTGCAAAGGCACAGGCGGCGAGAGCAGGCGGGGCGGCCTCTCTAGGGGTGGTAAACGCCATGTGGGGGCTGGGGCTCCTCATCGGCGGCACGCTCTACGGCTACCTCCAAGACGTCGGCGCGCTCCACCTGGCCTTCGTAACAGCAGCCGTCTCGGCCATAATTTCGCTGGCGTTGCTATGGAGACAGACCACGTCCTAGAGCTCTATAGAAAGCTGGCGCCTTTGTACGAGGAGGTCTACGGCGTAGAGCAGAGGAGGAAGTACTGGATGATCTCTTCGCAGGTTGGGGAAAAGGTGGTAGACGCGGGGTGCGGCGTGGGGATAGCCTACGAGGTTCTCCAGAGCTACGTCGTCTGCCTAGACATCTCGATAGATATGTTGGCCAAGGCTAGGGAAAGGGCGTCGTGCAGAGGCGATCTGGTTCAGGCAGACTACTGGAAGCCCCCTTTTAGAGAGGGGGCCTTCCACTCGGCTCTCTTCCTCTCCTCCGCGGACCCCAAAGACTTCGGCGCGCTCTACGAGAGGTGGCGCCGCGTTGCGGCTAGGGCGTACTTCGAATTTCGCGGTAGCTGGCTTGTTCTACCAACGTAAACAGGTTATTTAAGGTGGCCGCCAGGTGTATAGATATGTAAACAAAACAAATATATTTACGCCCCCCACCGATGGCGTATGTCTTATCAGGAGCAGTATAGCTATGACTACCAGGACTATTATCCCGTCTACGACAACAGAGCCCCCACGGGCATCTGGTACGTCGACCAGCTTCTACAAGGCGGCTTCAGAAAGGGCGAGATCTACCTCGTGGCCGGCGAGGCGGGCCAGGGGAAAACCATCTTCAGCCTCCAGTTCCTAAAAACGGGAGCCGAGATGTACGACGAGCCGGGGCTATACATCACCATAGACGAGCCCTCTGAGGACGTCAAAAGGGGCGTGCGGGAATCCCTGGGCTGGGATCTAGACGCCCTAGAGAGCCAGAGCAAGCTCATCTTCGTAGATCTGAGGACCCACTTTAGGACGTACGCAAAGGAGGAGAAGGTCTCCGCGGATCCCCGCGACATCGCGAAGATAATCCTGGAATACGTGAAGAAATTCGGCGTAAAGAGACTTGTGATCGACCCCATAGCCCCCCTAATCATAACCTCGCACACGGACGTGCTGTGGGTAAGGGAATACATGAGAGAGTTGGTGTTCCAGCTGAGGCGTCTAAAGGACATAACCACCCTAATGACGTCTGAGATACCGACGGGCGAAAACAAGATAAGCCGCTTCGGCGTAGAGGAGTATCTGGCAAGCGGCGTGATAAAGCTGGAGCTGATGGAGTACAGAGGCTTCGTCTTCAGAGTCATGTTCATCAGGAAGATGCGGTGGACCGCCGTCAGGCCCCAGAAGCTGGTCTTCGAGATCTATCCACACTACGGTATATACGTCCTAGACCGCCTAGAGAACTTCATGAAGCAGATAGACGTCTGGTACGCCACCTTAGGTCAGCAGGCCCAGGCGCCGCCTGCCACATAAGGAATTTAAACCATCGCGGCGGCTCACCTGTGAAAGCCCTTAGCGAGGTATTTGGCAAACTGGTCGAAAAGATAAGGGGGGTCAGCTACATAGACGAGGCAACTCTACAAGACCTCTCGAGAGAGATCCAGAGGGCCCTCCTCAAGGCAGACGTCCCCCTAGACATGGTAAAGGCTTTTACCGACGCGGCAGTAAAGCGGATAAAAGAGGAGAAGCCCCCCGCCGGTATACCGCCTAGGGAGTACCTCCTTTACGTTCTGTACGAGGAGCTGGTTAAGCTTTTGGGCGGCGAGCAGCCCCCCGAGTTTAAGCCAACCAAGAAGCCCTACGTCGTCCTGCTCCTCGGCGTGGAGGGAAGCGGAAAAACAACCACGGCCGCCAAGCTTGCCAAGTTGCTGGTAAAGAGGGGGTACAAGGTCGGTCTCGTGGAGACAGACACCGTGAGACCAGCCGCCTTTGACCAACTGAGGCAGCTAGCCGAGAAAATAGGCGTCCCCTTCTACGGAGAAAGGGATGGTAAAGACGCGGTGGAGATAGCCCGGCGGGGGGTACAGAACTTGAAAAACCTAGACGTGGTGATCGTCGATACTGCGGGGCGCCATAGAAACGAGGAGGCCCTACTCCAGGAGGTAAAGGCGATATATGAGGCGGTGTCTCCCGACGAGGTCGTGCTCGTAATAGACGCCACCGTGGGTAAGCTGGCGGCGGCGCAAGCTGAGGCGTTCATGAGGTACCTCCCTATACACTCCGTAATAATCACTAAGATGGACAGCACGGCGAGAGGCGGAGGAGCCTTAGCCGCCGTGGCAAAAACCGGGGCAAAGGTCAAGTTCATAGGGGTGGGCGAAGACGTAGACGAGCTAGAGATGTTTATCCCGAGGAAGTTCGTGGCGAGGGTCCTAGGGATGGGCGACCTCGACGCTCTTGTCGAGAGGATAAAGGCGGTTTTCGAGGAGGAACAGGTGATACAGGAGATAGAATCCGGCAAGCTAGATCTCCTCACCTTCAAGAAGCAGATAGACGGCCTCCTGAAGCTCGGCCCTCTGAGTAAGGTCTTCCAGATGTTGCCTGGGGGACTCGCCGCCAAGATCTCGGAGGAGCAGATAGAGCTTTCTCAGAAGAACCTAAAGAAGTGGCGCGCCATCCTCAGCTCCATGACCGTCGAGGAGCTCAAAAACCCAGAGCTCCTCAACGCCTCTAGGATAAGGAGGATAGCCCTAGGCGCAGGCGTTACGCCTAGAGACGTCAAAGAGATGTTGACGGTGTACGAGAACCTAAAAAGGATGTCGAAAACGCTCAAGAGACAACTCAGGATGAAAATGCCGAGGTGAGGCGCTTCCTAGTCATCACAACTCAGCAGAAGATAAACGAGGAGCCGCACATATATGCGAAAATCCTGGTGGCCGCCCTCCTCATCTCAAACGGCGTGAGACAAGACGCCGAGGCCGTCTATCACCTGGTAGACCAGCGAAAAACCGTTAAGATAATCGGAGCTAGAGTAAAGAGGCTTTTCCCCGACGAGGAGTCGTCGGTTGGCTTTCTCCGAAAGGCCGTCGCGGGTGAGAAGCTACCGGGGGTTGTGGTAAAGAGAGACCAAGGAGATCTCGTGGTCGGAATGGCGCTGGGGCCTTCCGGAAGAGGCCGTTGCGCCCCCCGCACGCCCTTTACCTACATCCTCAAGTTTGTGGAGTACGACGTGGAGCCCGAGTGCGGTCTAGGCCTAGAGAAGATCCCGCCTCATCACCAAGTAGTTATAGTGAACATCGAGGTGGATAGAGCGCTACGCCGAGGTCTCCATTTATAAAGAACTTTAAACAGGCGCCTGTGGACGTCCTAGAGAGATCTATGGAGATATTGAGGGCGTACCCGCTATGCGACTCCTGCCTCGGAAGACTCTTCGCCCAACTGGGCTACGCCTTGGAGAACGCAGAAAGGGGATCGGCGATTAAGACATTGCTACATATGAAGCTCGTTACGGAGTATAGGCAGGGGGCAGACGTGTCGGGGGATCTAAAGAGCCTAGCCCGCGTCCACAGGCCGACTCGGCGGTTTCTCGCCAGCGTTGGGGTAGCCGTAGAGGATTCTCAGTGCTACATATGTGGCGGTCTCACGTCTTCCGTCGAGCGCTACGCCAAAGACGCCGTAGTTCAACTCTCCGGCGTCGATTTCGAGACCTTTGCCGTTGGGACAACTCTACCTAGGGAGGTGCTGGAGAGGGAGTCCGAGGTGGTAAAGAGGTTCCTCATCTCCACAGGCGAGTCGATCAAGCACGAAATAAACCGTAGAATAGGGAGGGAGATCCTTAAACTGTTGCCCGGTAAGAAGGTGGATAAGCAGAGGCCCAACGTGTTGGTAAGGATAGACCTAGTGACCGGTAAGGTGGACGTGGTAAGGAACCCCCTCCTCATAGAGGGGGTCTACCTCAAGCTGAGCAGAAGAGTCTCTCAGGCAAAAAAATTCGGCGATGTCAAAGCCTCACTGCTGGAGAAGCTGGCGCACGTCCGGGATTTATACGGCGGCGTAGAACACCTAATCCACGTCTCCGGCAGAGAAGACAGCGACGCCAGGATGTTGGGTCCAGGCAGACCCCTCGTTATAGAGGTGAAGAATCCAAGTAGATACCGAGGTTTACCCGGGAGATATGAAGACGGGGACGTGATCTATATCCCACGCGGCTTTACGGTAAGGGAGGAGATAAGGAGGTTGAAAGATAAGGCTAAAACCGACATAAAACTCTACCGCGCGCTTGTCTATTCTGAGAATCCGCTTACCGAGACCGACTTGGCTAAACTCGGCGAGCTTACGGGTAAGACGATCCTGCAGTACACCCCACGTAGGATCAAACGCCTCAGTCCCAGGAAGAGGAGGACCCGCATGGTCTACGAGCTGGCGTGGCGCCTAGTATCCCCCCACGTATTTGAGCTCTACATCAGGTGCCAAGGCGGCCTTTACGTAAAAGAGTTCATCCACGGCGACGGCGGTCGGACAACCCCAAGCGTGGCTGAGATTTTAAACACGTACTTAGAGGTTCTCGAGCTAGATGTGCTGTCTATAGAATAGATTTTTAACCCAATGTTTTAAATCGGCCGTGGAGAAGGTTCTCGTCGTCAACTTCGGCGGGCAGTACGCACACCTTATAGCTAGGAGACTGCGGGAGAGGGCGATCTACACGGAGGTTGTAGCTCCCGAGGACGCCGTAGAGGCGGCCAAGTCGCAGGAGGTAAAGGCCGTAGTTCTCTCGGGAGGCCCCAGCTCGGTGTACCAAGAAGGGGCGCCCGACGTCTCAAACGACCTTTTTGCCCTGGGGAAGCCCATCTTAGGCATCTGCTACGGCCACCAGCTGATTGCCAAGAAGTTCGGGGGGGTGGTGGAGAGAGGTAAGGGCGAGTACGGGAAAACTCTGGTCAAGGTTCTCGAGGACGACGTCATATTCAGAGGTTGGGAAAGGGAGGAGGTCGTCTGGATGAGCCACAGCGACTACGTGGCGAAGCCCCCAGAGGGCTTCAAGGTGCTGGCGGTAAGCGAAAATGGGTATATAGCCGCCATGAAGAAAGGCAATATCTACGGCGTGCAGTTCCACCCTGAGGTATCCCACACCCCCAAGGGCGGCCTTCTTCTGGAGAGGTTCGCCAGGGAGGTGGCTCGGGTAGAGTCCATGTGGAGGCCGGAGGATCAGATTGGGAGAATCGTGAGCCAGATAAGGGAGGAGGTGAAAGACGGCGATGTGATCATAGGGGTGAGCGGGGGGATAGATAGCACGGTCACAGCCATCCTTGTCCACATGGCGGTTGGGGATAGGGCCAAGGCCGTGTTTATCGACCACGGGCTCTTCAGAGAGGGGGAGCCGGAGAGGGTCGTGGCCCTGTTGAGCTCCCTCGGCATAAAAACCCACTATGTAGACGCCAGAGAGCGCTTCCTCGCCAGGCTAGAGGGCGTCTCAGACTGCGAGGAGAAGCGTAGGATTATCGGGGAGACCTTCGCCGAGGTCTTCGCAGAGGCCATATCTCTCTTCCCGCAGGCGAAATACCTAGCCCAGGGCACGCTTTACCCCGACGTCATCGAGAGCGGGGCGGTAAAGGGGGCCGATAAGATCAAGAGCCACCACAACGTGGGTGGGATGCCGAAGTGGTTCACCTTAAAGCTTGTGGAGCCGCTGAGGGAGTTCTACAAAGACGAGGTAAGGAGGTTGGCCAAGGCTCTTGGTCTACCCGACGAGGTGGTGTACCGACATCCCTTTCCAGGGCCTGGCCTTGCCGTGAGGATCATAGGCCCCTTTACCAGGGAAAAGCTGGATATTGTGAGGAAGGCGTCTAAGATAGTGGAGGAGGAGCTCGGTAAAGAGGGGCTCCTCAGAGGCGTCTGGCAAGCCTTCGCGGTCGTGGGCGACGATAGGTGGGTAGGGGTAAAGGGCGATAAACGCGCCCTCGGCTACGTCGTCACTGTCAGAGTTGTAGAAAGCGAAGACGCTATGACCGCCGACTGGTCGCGGCTCCCCTACGAGGTGCTGGAGAGGATATCGGCGCGGATAACCTCGGAGATACCCCAAGTGACAATGGTGACCTACGCCATCACCACGAAACCTCCTTCCACAATAGAGCCCTGTTGACGTTTGTGGTCGGCCTACCGGCCCCGCCGTCACCTACGCCCGTGACGCGGGCGCATCTGGCGGGCGGGGAACCGGGGGCTGTGCCACTGTAGCAACGGATTTATAAGTTCTCTCAGGCTTTGTCGTGTACGCGGGGACCGAGTTCGCCATAGCCACAGAAAGCTATCTAGCGACGCGGGCTGGCTACGAGGCGTATAAGGCGGGGGGCAACGCGGCAGACGCCGCCGCATGCGCCTCGATTGTGCTTACCTATACGCTTCCCCACCTGGGGGGCGTCGGCGGCGATTTCTTGGCGTTGATACATCGGGGCAGCGGAGTCGAGGCGGTCCTAGGCCTGGGCTGGGCCCCCCGCCGCGTGCCAGAGAAGCCCCCGAGGAGGGGGATCCAGTCGGCCGTGGTGCCTGGATACTTGGCGGGGCTCTACGAGCTACACAGGAGATACGGCTCGCTAACCTGGGAGAAGGTCGTCGACATCGCGCTTGGGGCTATGGAAAAGGCCACTCTACATCCCTCTCTTGCATACGCGCTGGAGAAGTACAGAGACATCCTCCTCGCAGACCCGGGAGGACGCATCTACCTAAGTCTCCCGGGACACGCCGGCGAGCCGTACCGCATCGAACCGCTTCTAAGGCTTTGGAGAAGGCTTAGGGATAATCCCCTGTCCTTCTACGACGAGGTTGCGGCGGATCTACTCCACGGCTACTTTGAGATCGACGACTTCTCCAGGTTTAGGGCTGAGGTGAGGCGCCCGCTGTCTCTCGCCGTGGGTGAGTGGACAGTATACGAGGCGCCCCCGCCCTCCCTCGGCTTCGCGGTGTTGCTCGCCTTAAAGCTGACGCAGAGGGCCGAGGGGGCCTTCAGCTACGCCAGGATACGCGACGTCGTGTCGGCGTTGAAGAAGGCCCACTGGGCCCGCGACCGCTATCTACACGACGGAGATGTCCCCATAGGCGACATCTTGGAGGGGCGCGTAGAGCTGGGGGAGGCGGAGTCGCCTGAGCCGACGCCGGGCACAACCTACCTAGCCGCCGCAGACAGAGAGCTTGTGGTGTCGGCTATCCAGTCCCTCTACTACCCATTCGGCGCGGGGTACACCGACGCCGCGTGGGGAGTAACCTTCAACAACAGGGCCAGCGACTTCACAGCCGGCTTAAACAGAGCCGCGCCACATAAGAGGCCGGCACACACGCTCTCCGCCGTAGTCCTGGAGGGCGAAGGCGGAGTGTACGCTCTAGGCGCAAGCGCTGGGCACTACAGACCCGCGATATATGTACAGCTTGTACAAAACATCGTGTGGTACGGCATGGATCTCCGCGCGGCCGTCTGGGCCCCCCGCTTCATGTGGAGGGGAGGAGACGAGGTCCAAGCCGAGGAGGGCTGGGAAACGGGCCCCGGGGTGCAACTGGTCAAATACCCGAGCAGGATGGGCGTGGCGGCCGCCGCCGCGAGAAAAGGCCCCACGGTGGCCGCGGTTGCAGACATACGCGGGGACGGCCTGGCGTTGGGGCTCTAAAAGGGGAAAAGTTTATCTCTAGACTACACTATGTACACACATGGCATATAGATGTGCCATATGTGGAAGAGAAGATACGCCGCTGCTAGAGGCGAACATCAAAGGCAGAGGCCCGGCGTTGATATGCCCAGACTGTTGGTATAAGCTCATGGCGGAGAACAAGATCGTGGTAGGCTCAAGCGGCGGAGGTTGCGCATGCGGCTGACGTCAAAATCTGTAAAATTTTTAAATCGCCATGATTGTAGGAGGCGGGGCGGGGGTGCCCGAGCCAGGTCAAAGGGGCAGGGTTGAGGTCCCTGTGGCGTAGGCCTGCGTGGGTTCAAATCCCACCCCCCGCACCACTTCTTCTCACAAGCTTTAGTGGAGTTGATACAGCCGCGCTCGTTGGCGGTCTGGATAAAAATTTATAACTGGCCAATATCAATCACGAAGGGCCCGTGGCTTAGCCCGGTTAGAGCGCCCGGCTGATAGCCGGCTGGTCAGAGACCGGGAGGTCCCGTCAACCCCCCGCCGAGGGGGGTTGGGATAGGGTTCAAATCCCGGCGGGCCCACCACGTTTGTAAATTTTTAAACTGGGGAAAAGTGGGGCCCTATGCAGGTTGTGTATGCGGTTGAGGAGGTTGAGATACCGGAGAACGTGAAGGTGTCTGTGGAGAAGGTGGGCCCGTTTGACTACGTTGTTAAGGTGAAGGGGCCGCTCGGCGAGATCGCCAAGGAGTTTAGAAACACGCCGGTGGCGATGGAGGTGAGGGACGGGAAGGTGGTTCTTGAGGTTTATAATGCCAGGAAGAGGGAGTACTCCATATTGGGCACCTACAAGGGGGTGCTCAGGAACATGTTCCTAGGCGTGACCAAGGGCTGGAGGTACAAGCTTAAGGTGATATATACGCACTTCCCCATGCTCGTAAAGGTCCAGGGGAGCCAGCTTGTTATAGAGAACTTCCTTGGCCGGAAGTCCAAGATCGTGGTGGCCATCCCCAAGGGGGTTAAGGTTGAGGTTAAGGGCAAGGAGGATATAGTGATTGAGGGCATAGATAGAGACGTGGTGAGCCAGCTCGCCGCCGCGATTCAGTCGGCCACGGAGCTTAGGGGAGACGAGAGGCCTTCTCCGCACGGCCGCGAGGGCGGTTTGGGCGTTGTGGATGGGATATACGTCGTCGGCTACGAACACGTCAAGAGCTGATTTAAGAGCCTACGTCCTCCTCTCTACGCCCTACTCCTTCGTAGTCTTCCTACTGCCGTTCTATGTGCTTGAGATAGGCGGCGGCTCGGTAGAGGTCGGCGTGGCCTACGCGTCATATGCGGCGGCTGTGGTGGTGACGCGTCCTACGTCGGGCGCGTTGGCGGATAAGTTCGGCAGACGCAGGGTTATGCTACTGGGTGGCGCAACGCTGGCGGTTTCGATGGCCCTTCTGGCACTTTCCACCGGGGTGGCCCACGTGTACATATCCCTCTTCTTGGCTGGAGCGGCGTCCAGCTTAGTCAACGTGGCGGCTCTGGCTTATGTGTCAGACGTCGGCGGGCTGGAGGACCCCGCGCTCTACTCGAGGCTGAAGACCGCGGCGGCCTTAGGCGCGTTGGCGGGCGGGGCGTCCATCCCGGCTGTGTATGTCCTCTCTAGGCTTCTCAGCTTCGCAGACGCCTTTAGGCTTGTGGCGGCTGTTCTAGCACTTCTGGCCGTCTCAGCTCTTTTGGCCGTCCCGGGCGAGACGAAGCACCTTGCCGCCAGACACAAGAAGGGCGACCGGGTCCAGACCTTCTGCGTGATGTCGCTGGCTACGGCGTTCGGCTCCGCGGTGGGCCTCTACGGCCCTCAGGTGATGCTCTACCTCCACAGGAGGTACTCGCTGTCTCCCTACACCGCCGTCGTGGCGTATCTACCCTCGGTGGTGTCGTGGATAGTGGGGCCTAGGCTTGCGGGGCCCGCCTATGCGAGGTTGATCGCGGGAGGCGCCGCGATGGCTCTAGCGCTCGTGGGCATGGCGGTCTCTCCATCGCCGTATGTCTTCTCGGCGTTTTGGGCCATCGAGAGCCTTGGGGTCGCCGCCGTCTCAACCTCCCTAGACCAGAGGCTGGTTAGACACGTCGCCGGGTCCTACTGGGGTAGGGGCTACGGCCTCTACCAGGCGTTGTACAATCTGGGTTACTCCGCCGCGGCAGCCGTCTCGGGCTTCTTCGACGACCCCTTCACCCCCGCGCTGGCCCCCCTCTCCGCGGCTTTGCTCACGGCGGCTGTGTGTAGTAACCTACAAAAACGCCGAGCGGCATGAGCACGCCCACGGCTAGGTTTAGGTTGAACCCGCGCGCCACATCTCCGGTAGCCCCCAGCAGGGCTGAGTATATCTCAAGGGCGGCGCCGGCTAAAGTCAGGGCGAGCCCCCATGGGCTAAGCCCGTAGCTTAGGTAGTTCGCCACGTATAAGACGGCCGACGTAGTTAGAAGAGCTACCGCGGCGACATCGGCGGTTTTTAGGCCGTAGCACGCGGGTATGCTGCCGAGGCCGTAGGATCTGTCGAACTGGTAGTCGCCCTTGGAGTACACCACGTCGAAGCCGGCGACCCACAGCGCTGAGGCTACCACAAGTAGCCAGGGCGTGTTCGCGAGGGCGGCCTCCAGACTGTCGGGGTGCATGGCTATAGAGGCGCCGAGGGGCACCAAGGCGTATACAAGGCCGAGGTGGAGGTGTGGGAGGCAGTGGAGCCTCTTGGCGTAGGGGTAGGCAATTACGACGGCCAGATACGGGATTGAGAGCGCCGTGGGCATCTTTCCGAGGGCCGCCGCCGAGGTTAGGAAGACGGCTACGCCGAAGAGGAACACGGCGTATGCCTCCCTAAAGGTCACCTTACCTGACACCAGCATGCGCCCCCTCGTCCTGGGGTTGACCTTATCGATTGGGTAATCCGCTATGTTGTTCCAAGCCATGCCGGCAGTCCTCAAGCCGAAAACGGCTAGGCCTATGAAGAGGGCTCTCAAAACGTCCAACGCGCCGCCTGCGAGAAGCGCTGCGGCGTACGCCATGGGCAATGTAAATACCGTATGCTCCACTCTTATGAACCTCAGTAGTCTCGCCGCGGTTGCGCCCACGGCCTCGGGGTCGAAGGCCACGGCGGTTTTCACAAAGGTCTTTAAATAGGAATGGGCCCCCGGGGAAATGTTTTTTAAGGCGTTTCCAGGCTGCTTGGCGATGGACGACGTGGAGAGGCTCTTGTGGAAAAAGGCGGTAGAGCTGACGAGCAGAAAAACGCCGCAGTGTTGCAACGTCAGCTACGCGCCTGGACAGGTGCTCTACGGCGTTGACCAGCTCAGAAACGCGGTGGCCAGCTGCAAGACGGCCTTTGTTATGTTCTTCGGGAAGATGTGCCCCTACTGCCAGATGTTCGACCCGATTTTTAGGCAGGTGGGGGAGAGGTACCGGGCCTACGCCAACTTCGTGAAAGCAGACGTTGAGGTGTTTTTCGACCTGGCGGCTAGGTTAGGCGTGATGGGCACCCCCACCACAGTTGCCTTCGTAGAGGGGAGGCCTCTAGACGCCGTGTCTGGCTTCTTGACGGCGCCGCAGTTTAAGGCCTTTGTGGAGTCCGTCCTGTCGAGGGCCGGCTGTAGATAACTTTTAAACAACATATCGGCCCCCATGTATGGTTAGGGTCGTAATAGTAGGCGGAGGCGCGGCCGGCGCCTCGGCAGCGGCTAGGGCGAGGAGGTTGGACCCAAACGCCGAGGTGGTTTTGATAGAAAGGGGGTCGATGATTACACATGCGCCTTGTGGCATGCCCTATGCGATTGGGGGGATCGTGAAAAGCCACGAGGATCTGATGACGTATAGGCCGGAGGAGTTTGAAAAAGAGCGCAACATCAGGGTTTTGACCAGGGCCGCCGTGCTAGACGTAGACGTCGACAAGCGGATGGTCGCCGTCCAGAGAGGGAGCTCCGTGGAAAAGATCCAGTGGGACAAGCTCGTAATCGCAACCGGCGCGAAGCCTCTGGTGCCGAAGATACCAGGGGTGGATCTGAAGGGGGTGCTCACCATGAGGCACCCCGACGAGGTCCCCGAGATAAAGGGGCATCTTGAGAAAGCTAAGACGGTAGCCGTGGTGGGCGGCGGCTACATCGGCGTTGAGATGGCTGAGGTCTTGCTTGAGATGGGCAAGAAGGTGCTTCTCTTTGAGATGGCGGACCAGCTACTGCCGGCTACGCTTGACCCGGACACGGCCGCCATCGTGGCTGAGGAGATGAAAAGCCGCGGAGTGGAGCTACACCTTGGCGAAAAGGTGGTGGAGCTGGCCGGGACAGGCCACGTGAGCAAGGTGGTCACCGAGAAGGGGGAGTACAACGTAGACGAGGTGATCCTCGCCACAGGCGTTAAGCCAGACGTGGACCTAGCTCTAAAGGCCGGCGCAAAGCTTGGGGAGACCGGCGCCGTGTACGTCAACGAGTACATGGAGACCACGGTGCCTGACGTCTACGCGGCTGGAGACGTCGTGGAGAAGACCCACAGGTTGACTGGGAGAAGGGTGTGGATCCCGCTCGCCCCCACTGCGAACAAGGAGGGGCAGGTAGCGGGGGGAAACGCCGTGAGGGGCAGAGTTCTGAAGTTCCCCGGCGTAGTCGGCACAGCCGTCACCAAGTTCTACAACCTGTACATAGCCAGGACCGGGCTCAGCGAAAGGGAGGCCTCGCAGCTGGGGCTAAAGACCCAAAGCGCCTTGATAAAGGCTAGGACGAAGGCGCACTACATGCCCGGCGCAGAGACGGTACACATGAAGCTTATCGCCGAGGAGTCCACGGGCCGTATCTTGGGCGCGCAGGTGCTTGGCAGGAGCCAGATCGTGGCGGCGTATGTAGATATCGTCGCGGTGGCCGCCGAGAGGGGCTACACGGTCTCCGACATGTTCTTCGCAGACATCGGCTACATGCCAGACACAGCCCCCGTCTGGCATCCACTGATAGTTGCGGCGAGGGTCCTCAGCAGAGGCAAGCTGTAATTGTAATTTAGTTATCAATATTTTTAACGGTCGCACATCGCCAGACTATGATTACGATCATCGGAAGCGGCAGGGTTGGGTCCTCCGCCGCCGCGATAATCGGGATAATGAAGCTAGACAACAAGATCCTTCTAGTCGATATAGTGAAGGGCCTCCCCCAGGGCGAGGCCCTCGACTTAAACCACATGAGCTCCATACTGGGCTTAGACGTGGAGTACATGGGTTCAAACGACTACAGAGATATGGAGGGTAGCGATCTGGTGATAGTGACAGCCGGGCTTGCCAGAAAACCCGGCATGACCAGAGAACAGCTACTTGAGGCCAACGCCAAAATAGTGAGCGAGATCGGAAGAGAGATCAGGAAGTATGCGAAAGACTCGGTGGTGATTCTGACGACGAATCCTCTCGACGCGATGACGTACGTCATGTGGAAGGCCACAGGCTTCCCCAGGGAGCGCGTCATTGGATTCAGCGGAGTGCTAGACGCGGGGAGACTGGCCTACTACGCGGCGAAGAAGCTAGGCGTTTCCCCCAGCTCAATACTGCCGATTGTGCTAGGTCAACACGGCGAGAGCATGTTCCCCGTGCCAAGCAAGAGCTTCATACACGGCGTACCCCTAACCAGGCTTTTGACGGAGGAGCAGATTAGGGAAGTGACTGAGGAGACGGTAAAAGCCGGGGCTAAAATAACCGAGCTCAGGGGCTTCTCCTCCAACTGGGCGCCCGGCGCCGGGCTCGCCGTTATGGCTGAAGCCGTTAAGCGCGATACGAGGAGATCCCTCATCGCGTCCGTGGTGCTACAGGGCGAATACGGCGTTAGAGACATCCCAGTGGAGGTGCCAATCGTCCTCGGCAGAAGCGGCGTGGTTAAGGTGCTGGAGGTGGAGCTTACCCCCGGCGAGCTCCAGAGCTTCATGCAGAGCGTCGAGGCCGTCAAGAAGCTGGTGTCCTCGATACCGCCTAACCTGCTCTAAGTTTAAAATCTACATATTTTCCAGCGACGTGTCCACAATCCTAGAGATCCAGGGGCAGAAGGGCAAGTTGGTGGTGGTGGAGGATCCTGAGGTGGGCCACGTCTTCGCCGTTATCCCATACGGCAAGAGGGCTACCCCAACGCTCATCCGGGAGCTCCGGGAGAGAACGCTTGACCCCTGGCGTTATGTAGAGGGGGTTGGCTTCGTGCTTGATCTAACCGCGTGGAAGTCGGAGTCTCAGCTGGGGGCTGAGGAGATAAAAAACAAGGTAGAGAAGTACAGGGAGACAATCGACGAGGTTGTCCAAATGCTCGAGGAGGTCTCCAGCAGGGAGTCGGAGGAGAGGAAGGCGAAGAAAAAGAAGAAGAAGAGGAAGAAGACAGCTGGGCGGAAGAGGAGGAAGAGGCGGTCGAAGTAGCCGTATGTTAAGTTTAAAAAATGCATGTCGGCTGTGTTGACATGGCGGTTCCAATAGGCGGCCCTGAAGAGGTGCCCCATATCGAAGTTGATGAGGAGACGAAGGAAATCATCAAGGAGATGCTGTCGCAGATGGAAAACGTGGTGGAGGTCAACTTCTTCACCAGCGCCAACTGCGGAGGTAGAGAGACAAACTGGTGCGTCCCTACCGAGGAGCTTATCGATCTGCTCGCCCAGCTTGCGCCGCCTGGTAAACTCAAGGTGAACAAGTACAGCTACGACAAGGATCAAGAGGTCTTCAAGAAATTCGGAATAGAACCCCAGAGGGTCCCCGCGGTAATATTTGGCGACGGGTTTGTCAGATACCTCGGCTCGCCTATAGGCGAGGAGGTGAGGGCCTTTATAGAGACTGTGGTGAGGTTGAGCACGGGGAAGACAGGCCTGCGCCAGAAGACCAGATCGGAGCTGGCAGCGCTAGCTCAGAACGCCCCGAAGCGGGTTAACGTGATTACCGTGGTGACGCCCAGCTGTCCCTACTGCCCATACGCGGTGCTCTTGGCCAACATGTTCGCGTATGAGAGTAAGGGCAAGGTGGTGTCTGTCGTCGTCGAGGCACACGAGAACCCTGACATAGCGGATATGTACGGAGTCACAGGCGTGCCCACGGTGATACTCCAAGCAGAAGACGCCGCCGTGGGAGACGTGGAGTTCGTGGGGGTGCCCCCCGAGCACGAGCTACTGGCCCGTGTGAAGAACCACATGGGTCTCTCCTAGATGAGGATTAGGGTCGCGACGGGCAACCCCCACAAGATCTCCGAGATTTCCCAGATCCTCAAGCCGCTGGGTATCGCCGTAGAGAGGCTTGAGGCTAGGAAAATCGAGGTGCAGGACGACGACGTTGTCAACGTCGCGAAGCACGCCGCGGAGGCCCTCTGCCGGGACTACGGCGACAACGTGGTTGTGGAAGACACAGGGCTCTACGTGGATGCCCTCGGCGGTTTTCCAGGGCCCTACGCGGAGTACGTCTACAGGACAATAGGCCTTAGAGGCCTGCTGAAGTTGCTCGAGGGCGTGGAGAACAGAAGCGCGGTTTTTAGGTGCGCCGCTGCGCTCTGCGTCGGCGGCGATGTGAAGGTTTTCTTGGGCGAGACGAGGGGCCGCATCTCGGAGGAGCCTAGGGGGTCGGGGGGGTTCGGCTTCGACCCCGTCTTCATACCGGAGGGTTTCGACAAGACCTATGCGGAGTTAGGCGACGAGGTAAAGAACAGGGTGTCGCACAGGGCGAAGGCCTTTATATCGCTGGGGAACTGGTTGCTCACACGTCGTAGCCTGTAGCCAGCTGGGCGCCCACTTCAGCAACTTATATAAACGTGGATGGTGACATATCCGTGGATATGTTCACCAGGCCTGTGATAGAGTTCGCGACGAGAAACGTGGTGTCGGTCCAGGAGGGGGAGAAGGTGGTAAACGCCATAAAGACCATGGTGAACCTGGACATAAGGAGGTTGCCCATTCTACGCGGCGACAAGCTTGTGGGGATAATCACCATGCTAGACGTGTTAGACGCCATCTACTCGTGGGTGAGCGATAAAAACGCGGAGGGCTCCCTCTACAGCGATATATACATGAAAAGCGTGGCGGAGATCGGGACGCGTAGCGTGATCACCGCCAAGCCAGACACCCCCGTCGGAGAGGTCATATCGCTTTTCCTACGTCACAACTTTGGGTCTATGCCAATCGTAGACGAGGCCGGGAGGCTTCTCGGGATTTTCACAGAGTGGGACGTGTTGAAGATAGCGTCTGAGCTCGATTTTCCACACAGGGTGCGGGACGTCATGACGAGGATAGTGTACGTATTGACGCCCTATTCCACGGTCATGGACGTGCTGGAGGGCATAACCATCTACAAGTTCAGGAGATACCCCATCGTAGACGAGACGGGCAAGGTCGTGGCCATGCTCCACGCCAAGGATCTCCTGAGGTTTTTCGCGGCCGACGAGACTATAGACAAGATAAAGCAGGGGGCAGTGGACGAGGTGTTGAACAGCTACGCCATAAACATAGCGAAGTCGCCTATATTTCTCGTCAAAGCCGGCGACCCGGTGGTAGACGTCATTAGGAAGATGCTGGAGTACGACGTGGGCGGGGTGCCGGTGGTAAACGAGGAGGGCACCGCCGTGGTCGGAATGGTCACTGAGAAGACCCTAATGCTCCTATTTGAAGGCTCTGCGGAGTAGGAGGACTCCCAGCGCTATAAGGAGGGTTGCAGAGGCGGCCGAGGCCCCAGCAAGTAGAGCAAGCAGTAGGTTGGGGGTGGAGACAGTCGCCGAGAAGCCCGACTTGCACTCGAGGTACAGCCCCTTGGCGTTGTATATCTCTAGGTGTTGTGTGGAGACGGCTGGGGCTAGAACGTTGTTCTTATCTCGACATGTGATCTTCGCCTTAGGATCCTTCAAAGCCACCACCGTCATGTCGGTGCCAACCGTACAAGTGATGTAGAACTCCGGCCTGTCCGGCCATATGGACAAGACGCACTGGGGGTTACCGTAGTAGATTCCGTACGCGGTGTAGGACCCGTTGAAATACCAGCTCAGCTTCTGCGGTATTGCGTGTTTCTGCCCGTCTATCGCCAAGGTTGACCCGTTTACAACGGCTGTGTAGTTGCCCGAGGGTCCCTTAACCAAAACTATGTCTGCCCAGACAGCCGCCGTCAGCAGGAGGAGGAGTAGAACGGCCGGCTTCTGCATTGTGCCGTCGTGTGGTTAATTTAATAAACCTTTTGTCTAGCGTGGTCTTTCACCTGCTTCATCCGCTGTTGAGGGAGGCGTTGAAGGACAGGGGCATATCCGAGCCTACTGAGCCCCAGAGGATGGCAATCCCCGAGATCCTAGCCGGCAACAACGTACTTGTCATCGCGCCCACCGGTAGCGGGAAGACGGAAACCGCCATGTTGCCCATCCTCTCCAAGATGTTGGAGGGCGGGGTGGAGAAGCCGGGCATATACGTGCTCTACATCACGCCTCTACGCGCCCTCAACAGAGATCTGCTCGACCGGATCAGGTGGTGGGGGGAGAGGGTCGGCTTTAGAGTAGACGTGCGCCACGGCGATACAGACAAGGCCGATAGACAGAGGCAGAGCAAGACGCCTCCCCACATCTTGATCACGACGCCGGAGATGTTGCAGGCTATAATGACAGGGAGGAGGTTGTTGGAGCACCTAAGGGAGCTTAGGTGGGTCGTCGTGGACGAGGTGCACGAGCTCGCCGAAGATAAACGAGGCGTGCAACTCAGCGTAGCGCTGGAGCGTCTGCGGTATCACGTCGGCAGAGATTTCCAGATCGTTGGGCTTTCAGCCACCGTGGGGAGCCCCGTGGAGGTTGCCAAGTTCCTGGTGGGGGACGGAAGGCCCTTCAAGGTGGTCCTGGTGAGCTTCGCCAGATACATGAAGCTGGACGTGGCCCGGCCCAAGCCGGATGAGGAGGATCACAAGATCGCCGAGGTCTCAGGCCTTTTCCCAGACGTCGTGGCCCGCCTCAGATATATAAAAAGGCTTGTAGAGGAAAACAGAAGCACTCTGGTCTTCGTAAACACGAGAAGCATGGCGGAGTTGCTTGGGTTCCGCTTCTCGCAGCTGTTCAACGACTTGCCAATCGCCGTGCACCACTCCTCTTTGTCCAAAATGGTGCGTATATCGGTGGAGGAGAGGCTGAAGAAAGGCGAGCTGAAGGCCGTGGTCGCCACGTCCAGCCTAGAGCTGGGGATAGATATTGGACATGTGGACTTAGTCGTCCAATACATATCGCCGCACCAAGTCACAAGGCTTCTACAGCGGGTGGGCAGAAGCGGCCACAGACTTACCTCGGTGCCTAGGGGGGTCGTCGTCGGCGAAGACATAAACGACGTGATAGAGGCCGTGGTGGTGGTGAAGAGGGCGCGGAGCGGCTTGGTAGAGCCTACCCAAATACCGCGTAAGCCCTACGACGTGTTGGTGAACCAGGTGGTGGCGTTTCTCATGCTGAAGCCGAGGTGGAGGCTGGAGGAGCTACACCAGGTGATCAAGAGGGCTTACCCATACAGAGACTTGACCATTGAGGAGCTGAGGAGGGTGGTTAAGTTCATGAACGATCTGTACCCCAGGCTGGCTTTCTATTACGAAGACAGCGATGTTGTGGCAAGGCCGAGGGGCCGCGGCTTCTACCGCTACTTCTACGAGACCCTCTCCATGATTCCAGATGAGCGCCAGTACGCCGTCGTAAACGAGAAGACGGGCGAGCTCGTGGGGACGCTGGACGAGTCCTTCGTAGCCGAGTACGGAAACGTGGGGGTGAAGTTCATCTTCAGGGGGAGGCCCTGGCTTATCACTGGGATAGAGGAGAGGAGCATCAAGGTGGTGGAGGTCTCCGACCCCACAGGGGCTATCCCGAGCTGGATTGGGGAGGAAATCCCGGTGCCCTACGAGGTGGCCCAGGAGGTGGGTCTCTTGAGGCGTAGGGCTCAAGGCGGGGACCATAGGGCGATCGCGGAGGAATACGGCGTAAATGAGGACGTGGCGCGTTACATAGTGGAGGAGATGTCTAAACACAGAGGGCCTCTGCCCGACGACAAAACGGTTGTCATTGAACAGTTTAGGGAAAACGTCGTAATCGTACACGCGGCCTTTGGAACTCAGGTAAACCGGACCTTGGGCAAGTTGGTAGGCGAGCTGTTGATAAAGGCTCTCGAGAAGCCGGTCGGCATACATCAAGACCCATACGGCATAATTATCCAGTCCGCCGAGCCTCTAGCCGCCGAGCTCGTGGGCGAACAGCTCAGGAGGTTGGCCACGTTAGACGTGAGAGAAATAGCCGAGCTCCTCAAGTCGGCGCTTGTGAAATCGGGCTCCTTCAAGAGGAGGATTCTTCACGTGGCGAAGAAGATGGGCGCGGTGGATAAAGATGCCGATGTCTACAGCGTAAGCATGTCCAAGCTGGTGGAGGCCTTCAGCGGCACGGTGGTCTTCGACGAGGCTCTGAGGGAGACCCTCGAGAGAGACCTAGACCTGGAGCACACGGTCGACGTAATACAGCGCATGAGAAATGGAGAGATAGCCGTTGTATACTCCGCATCGCCCACGTACCTGGGCGAGGTGCTTTACGAAAAGCTATCGCACAGGCTTGAGATAATCCCGCCAGAGAGGCTCAAGCGGCTTGTCCTAGACAGCACCAAGGCCAGGCTACTCAACTACACAATGTTGGCCGTATGTCAAGACTGCGGCTGGCACGGCTTGGTGAGAGTAGGCGAGGTGACCGAGCTTGTCTGTCCAAGATGCGGAGGTGTCAACGTGGGGGTTGTGAGAGTGGTGCGTAGCGACAACCTGGAGCGAGAGGCGAAGAGGGGGGCGGAGGAGGTGAGGCGTACCGCCGAACTACTGAGGAGGTACGGGTGGGTCGGCCTATATGCGCTGGCGTCAAGGTTGCCCATAGAGGCTGTGGAGGAGGTGCTCAACTCCGTGGGAACATCGGATCTAAACAAGCTCACCGAGGCGTTGCAGGAGGCGGAGAGGGAGTACCTAAAGCAGAGGCTTCTCGAATAGCTTAGAGATGTAGAACCGGTAGAGGTCCTCTCTCCCGAACTGCGCCAGGTCGCGGCGTATGTACTCCCTAGCCTTCTCCGCGTCCATCGGCTGGGCCACCCCCCCGCGGTATATCGTGAGCGGCGGCACATCCCTGTCCACAAGGCCGTATAGGTGGGACAGAGGCCCCACGTACTTCCCCCCATATATCAAGGTGCCGATGGCGGTCTTAACGAACTCGCCAACCACCGGGCCCAACTTCCTATAGGACTTGGGGGTGTAGGAGGGCCTGATAGGGCCAAGGGTGTTTTTCAAGTTAGAAACGGTGGTGCCTGCGCCGAAGTTCACGAAGGAGGACACGTAGGAGTCGCCGAGGTAGCCGCCGTGTTGTTTACGGACGTAGGAGTCGAGAATCGCGTTCTTCCCCTCGTCGCGTAGCCTCGAGTCGAAGTAGAGCGTTGTGCCCGGCCGCACGTAGGTGAAGGGCAACACTGCAGACTTCGGCCCCACCACCGCGGGCCCCTCCACATACGTGTATTCGTAGATGCGGCCTCTTAGGTAGACAGGCCCCTTGACCTCGCCCCTGTAGTCGCCCTTCACCAGCTCTACGCCGAGTTCCGCCAGTCGGCGGAGTGCGAGCTTCATCACGTCGACGTTGGCCTCCACTAGGTCGGCCACAGACTCCAGAGGCTCGGCTACGGCGGGCTCGCCGCCCAAGCTAACGCTGGAGCCGCCGCAGACGAGGCTCCTGGACCTAAGGAGGTGGGGGGCACACCCCACGTGGATCTTCGGCACGTCGGGCGGAACCCCGGCTCTTACCTCAAAACGGCAGCCCTCCAACGTGAGGGGGAGGTCGGCGGCCTCCTCCACATACACTACCACTTTCCCCTCGTCGCATAGGGCCAAGGCGGCGAGCTCGACTATTCTAAACCCGCCGGCTACTAGATACGGCGCCGGCGTCAAGAGGGGCGGGTTTATACGTCCAACCAACCCTATTTCCACGGATAAGCTTATTAACGGTTATAAAAAGTCAGTATGTAGCAATGATAGAGAAGGCTGTTAAAAGGGTTGTGGGGGTTGAAGACGCGCCTCCCTGGCTCGTGAGAGAGGTATTTAAAAAAGTGGAGGAGGGTCTCGACATAGCCAGTGCGGTGAACTACCTCGCGCCGAGGCTCTCCGAGATACATAGGGCCAACCTGGCCAAGTTTAGGCCTGGCCGAGCCAGCATTAGAAAGGCGTCGCCGTTTCTGACGGCGGAGCTGATTGAGAGGTTGGGGTACGGGGTTCAATTCGTCGAGTTGTTTGGACACACTCTCCCAGCCGCCGTTAGAGGGGAGCGGCTTTACACGCCGGTGGTCACGATCTTTGACGGCAAGAGGAAGTCCCTCTACCTCGCCGCCAAGAGCAAGAGGCTGAGGGAGAGCGTTGTCCAGCTGACGACGACGGAGGAGGTGGAGGGCGTCCTTGCAGAGGTGGTGACCGTGGACAAACCTCCATACTACTACCTCTACGTCTCGGCAAACGTGGCGAGGCTAATCGACGGGAGCAGGCCTATACAGGCGGAGGTGAACAGGAGGTACGGAGACCTCTACTACTACTGGCGCTACTTCCGGGAAAGAGGCTACCTGGTGCTGGTCGGTAGAGAGATCGGAGGCGTCGCCGTCGACCTCCTCGCAGTCGGTTTGGGAAAGTACGCGGTGGTGAGCGGCGCGGGGAGGAGGAAGGTGGGGAGGCTTAGAAAAGTCGTGGACTCGGTCTACGTGCTCTGAGCCTGAGCCCTCCTCCGCTCTCTAATCTTGGCGATTTCCTTCTCGAGGAGGGACAGGTGGAAGCTCAGCTCCTCTATCCCGAACCTCTTAGCCGCCTCTTTCCCATATTTAATCAGCTCCTCGGCCTCGGCCAGCTCCCTCCTGGCGACCTTCTCCCTAGCGGTGTACACAATGCACTCCACGAGCTTCTCCTTGAACTCAAGCGCCTTCAGCTTGTTTCCGTTTTTCTCAGCCCAAGATATCAAGCGCTCCCACCTGGCACACGTTGGCATATGGCCCCACAAGAGACAACTTAAAAACTTTATCCGTACATTGAGAGTTGCGCCTTGAGCTTCATGAGCTTTATGTACTCCTCCTCCATGCCGAGCTTCTTAGCGGTCTTCAAAGCTCTGGCCACCTTCTCCCCAAGGCGCATGGCTATCTCTGGGTTCCTCGGCACTAGACCTGCCTTGATTTTCCTGATGTAGTCTTCAACGTCTCTGATCACGGCGGTCACCTTCTCGGCGGCGAGCTCGTAGTCAACGTCGTCGACGGTCTGGCCGCCGCCTCTCTGGACGTTCACCGTTAAGACGATGGGCTCCACGAGGACCTTCTCCTTGGGCCTCTCTATGTTGTATTTGCCGAGGAGATACCCCGCTATTAGGTATCTCACAAGCTCAGAAACGCCATCTAAGCCCTCGCTCTTGGCAAGCTCCTCCAGGACCGCCTTGACCTTCCTGTGTACCCGCACCGACACTATGGCTCCCTCCTTGTCCGGTGCTCTGAAGAGGTCGTTGTATGTGAGGTCGAACTCCCTAAGAGGTTTGCTCATGTATATCCGGTGCCCCGGGTTATATACCTCAAACGCCTAATTTCCATATCAATACCGTTTATGTCCCGACCTGGACAAAACCTATCCGCTGACCTTATAAAACCTTTAAAAGGGCCGAGGTCGCTCACGCCGGTGATAGAGCTGGCGGCGACACTCCCCTTCATAGGGCTTGCCACCGCTGGGCTATTCAGAGAGATACGGTTCTGGAGCAGGCGGGAGCCACCCCAGGGGCAGAGGTGCGGGAAGATATGCGTCGTGATCCCCATGAGGGGGGTCTACCCCTGGACCGAGGAGAACCTAAGGGCTATCACGGCCCAGAGGGTGGGGGCGGAGGTGGAGTATCTGTTCGTGGTCGACTCGCCTGAGGACCCCGCCTACAGCCTTGCCCAGAAGTATGGTAGAGTGTTGCTCAACGAGGGGGAGGGCAAGAGCGCTGCTTTAGCCACGGCGCTTAAGGCAGTGGACTGCGAGTGTGTTGTCTTCGCTGACGACGACATTAGGCCTGGGCCGCAGTGGCTCGAGGCGTTGACGTCGCCGCTGTGGAGGTACACGGCGGCTACGACCTATAGATGGTACCTGGGGAGGGGGCTGTGCCACAAGGTGAGGCTTGCCATAAGCAACACCGGCTTCCCAGCGATGATGGACAAGAGGTCGAGGTTCGTCTGGGGCGGCTCCACCGCCTTTAGGAAAGAGTTCGCCGACAAGGTGAAGCTCGCGGAGAGGCTCCCCAAGTACGTCAGCGACGACTACGCCGTCTACTCAGCGATTAAGGAGGTGGGAGGCACTATATGGTTCGCCAAATCCGCCATTGCGCCGACGCCGGACCCCCAGTGTGGGGTTGGGGAGGCCTTCTGGTGGGGGGTCCGCCAGATACTCATGGTGAAGTGGCACGCCCCCGCGGGCTGGTACGCCGGGCTCTTCATATATACTCTGGGATTCCTCCTGTCGGTGGCGTTGCCGGTAATCGGAGTTTTAACGGGGGACATCTGGCTGTTGAGCGGATTGGCGTTGCATCCAATAAACCTCGTGAAAGACCTCGTGAGGGCCCGGGGGGTCCGGAAGCACGCGGGGGTTCCCGTCAGGGCTTTAGACGTAGCGGCGGCGTGGGCCATTGGCAACTTCGTAATTCCGCTCGCGGTCTGGGCCTCGGCTTTTACAAAATGCATAAATTGGAGAGGCAGGAGGATATGTAGATGATCGACTACCAGCTCCTCTGGGGCATCCTCAAGGGCGTGTTTAACCTAGTGGCGCACCTCTTGGCCGCATCCGGCCTGGGGGAGTGGGGCGGGCGCGTGATGGCCGCCTTGCTCTTCGCCTCGTTTTTCTTCATGGCGGGCGTCTTCAAGAGGACTAGGAAGGCCGTCGGCGTTGCGCTGGCTGTGACGATAGTGGCCGTGGTTCTGCTGGCATATCTATAGGGCGTCCCTTTAAGCGTTATAAATGCGTGCCATAGCCGCGATGTGACACGTGTAGCTGTTGTAGACAGAGACGCCTGCCAGCCCAAGAAGTGTGGACAGGAGTGCGTGAAGTACTGCCCGGTGAACAGATCCGGGAAGGTGGTCTACATAGACGAGCAGCTGAAGAAGGCGGTTATCTCCGAGGCGCTGTGTATCGGTTGCGGCATCTGCGTCCATAAGTGCCCCTTCCAGGCGATCACAGTAGTCAATCTGCCGGACGAGCTTGAGAAAGACTGCGTACATAGGTACGGGCCCAGCGGGTTTAAGCTCTACCGCCTACCTCTCTTGAAGAGGGGTAAGGTCATCGGCGTGTTGGGCAGAAACGCCCTGGGAAAAACCACGATGGCTAAAATCCTCGCCGGGGAGCTGGTGCCCAACCTGTGCAACACGTCAGGCGGCGCAACGCCTGAGGAGGTGGTTAAATACTTCAGGGGGACCGAGCTACAGACGTACTTCGCGGAGCTCTACGGCAAGAAGGCGAGGGCTGTCCACAAGATCCAATACATCGAGCTTATCCCCATGTACCTAAAGGGACCTGTGGCCGACGTGGTTAAAAAAGCCGGCATTAGGGAGGACGTCCTAAAGAGGTTTGGCCTAGACAGACTACTCGATAGAAGAGTTGAGGATCTCTCGGGGGGCGAGCTACAGAAGCTGGCCATAGCCGCTGCGCTTTCGAAAGACGCCGAGGTCTACATCTTCGACGAGCCGGCGACGCACCTAGACATCGTGGAGAGGGTGAAAATCGCCGACGCGATAAGGGATCTCACGGCGGATAAATACGTACTTGTGGTTGAGCACGATCTCACAGTGTTGGACTTCCTGGCGGACAACATCGTAATCGTCTACGGCAAGCCGGGGGCTTACGGCATTGTGTCATACCCGGCGGGGGCCAGGGAGGCGATCAACGAGTACCTCTCGGGCTATATACCGTCGGAAAACATGCGGATCAGGGACAGGCCGATAAAGTTCGAGACGCGTCCCCCCGAGAGGAAGTCGGTCAAAGCCCAGCGCTTAGTCGAGTGGGAGGACCTCGCCGTTGAGTTGGGCAACTTCAGACTGGAGGTGGCCTCCTCCTACATCTCCAAGGGAGAGGTCGTGGGGGTCGTGGGGCCGAACGGGATAGGGAAAACGACGTTTTTAAAAGTCCTAGTGGGCGAGGTCAAGCCGGCTAAGGGGCAGATAAGCGCCGCCCTCACCATCAGCTACAAGCCGCAGTACATAAGAGACATAGCCGTGAGGAACCAAGACGTGCCGGTCTCTCTGTGGCTGGCCCAGCAGGTGGGGAGCTT
Source organism: Pyrobaculum neutrophilum V24Sta (assembly GCF_000019805.1). Lineage (NCBI taxonomy): Archaea > Thermoproteati > Thermoproteota > Thermoprotei > Thermoproteales > Thermoproteaceae > Pyrobaculum > Pyrobaculum neutrophilum. The sequence continues at coordinate 1,330,293 of NC_010525.1, read as the reverse complement.
CTCAGACAGCCAGATATGGCCGGATCTAAACAGCGGGTTCAACCTAGCGCCTCTCCTGGAGCGGAAGATGGGAGAGCTGTCGGGCGGGGAGCTCCAGCGCGTGGTGGTAGCCGCGGCGTTGCTTAAGAAGGCCGATCTCTACGTGTTGGACGAGCCGATGGCTTATCTAGACGTGGAACAGCGCATAACGGTGGCTAGGACCATCCGCCGCATTATAGAGGAGAGCGAGGCTGCTATGCTGGTGGTTGAACACGACATCGCGATGCTCGACTATATGTCCAACGCCATAATGCCGTTCATCGGCGAGCCGGGGCGGCGGGGCTACTCCCCAGGTCCCACAGACATGAGGACGGGGATGAACACCTTTCTAAAGTGGGCGGAGGCGTCGTTTAGGCGCGACGTGAAGTCGGGTAGACCAAGGCTTAACAAACCCGGCTCGGCTCTCGACAGAGAACAGAAGGAGAAGGGGGAGCTCTACTACGTCTAGCCATGGGCTACATCTACGGCGTTTTGCCGCCCATACCCCCCCTACGCCCCTTCGAGGGGGTTGTCCCCCTTAAGCCCCACATAACGCTGGTGAAGATTAGAAGCCCGGCGAAGGTCGAGGTTAGGTATAGGCAGTTCGTAGTTAGGCTAGGCCCGGTGGTTCTTATGCCAAGCGCCGCAAGGCCGAGATACATCGCGCTGAAGGCTGAGCCCTACGGGGAACTAGCTGCCTTGCGGTCTCTTCTACAATCGGCGCTTGGAGATGCAGTAGAGGAGAGACACGCGGACTTCAAGCCGCATTTGTCGGTCTATGCGGTGCGCTTGAAGCGGCCTACAGCCGACGAGCTGTCTCCAGCCGTGGAGGAGGCCTCGAAGTACGTGGGAGCCTCCTTCGAGGTCAAGGCGATCCACCTGATAGACACCACGGGGGGCGTCTACATGCCTATATACAGCCTACCCCTCTATGCGTAGGGTGGAGGCCTACCTGGGGGGCATGGCGGTTGGGGGTTGCGTGGTGGAGAGGCCGCCCCCCTATTTAACCAGCTGGCTGAAGTCTCTTGGGATATATAGGGAGAGGGTTGAGCTAGACGAGAGGTACTGCAGGTATCGGCCGATCGCCCTGCTTGAGCACCTCTACTTCCTAAAGGGGGCTTTTGAGACATACGGCGAGTTCTTCGCAGGAGATCCACACGGCGGAGATGTAATAGCCATCTTCAAGGTGGCGGACAGTAGGTTAGTAGAATCGCTGAGGTTGCTCGGCATCGACCCCCTCGAAACCACAGACGAGAAAGGCGTGAGGAAGTACGTCGTTGTCTACCGGCCAAGAGACGTCAGAAGGTTCGTAAAGCTGGTTAAGCCGGTGGTAGAGGACCCCGCGACGGCGCGGCTCCTGGGCCTATGTACGCAGAGGTCATAGTCGAGGTTCTCAACTACGTGGGGATCGTCGCCTTTGCTGTCTCCGGCGCCTTGAAAGCGGGCGAGAAAAACATGGACCTCCTAGGCTTCATAACCCTTGGCTTTTCCACAGCCCTTGCCGGAGGCATAATCAGAGATGTTCTGCTGGGCAGGGTGCCGCCTGTCAACATAGTGTATCTGCCCTACCCAGCTACCGCGATACTTGCGTCGGTAGCCACCTTCCTCCTGTATCCACATGTACGGAGGCACAAAGACGTGGTGTTGTACCCAGACGCCCTGGGGCTGGGCGCCTTCGCTGCAATAGGAGCCGACGTCACAGCGTCGTACTGCTCTCACCACGGGGCGGCGAGCTGTTGGCTGTTGGTGGTGATGCTGTCTTCCATCACCGCCGCGGGCGGAGGCGTGGTGCGGGACATACTGGCGGGGGAGATCCCGCTTATCCTCAGGAGGGAGGTCTACGCCTCCGCAGCCGCCGCAGGCGGGGTGATATACCTCGCGACGCTCCCCCTTGGAAGAGAGGCGGCCATGTTGATCACCATATCTGCGGTAACCGCCATCAGAATTGCGGCGCTGTGGAAGGGCTGGGAGCTACCCAAGGTTGTTTCCCAACCCGGCGCACACTGAAGGGCCTCCTTAAGGCGAGACCTTAGGCGAGCTCTCTACACCTCAAGCCGAGTTTCCTGTGCACGACGCATAGATCCCCCTGGGAGGGGAAACCCTCTGTGTAGATCCTGAATCCTGCTGTATAGGCCTCGTAGAGGGGGTGCCGAGGCTCCACCTCCGACATGGGCAAGACACACATGGTCTCCCCATCGTAGACGCCGGCTCCGCTGTTGTTCCTCGTCACGTACAAGACGGCGTCGCTTTCTCTTAGTTCAAACAACGCCGTGGGGGGCCGCCGAGGCGGCGGCCCGCCGGCGACCTGCACGTAGGACAACACCACGAGGCCGAGGTCGCACGTGGTTATGCCGAGACCCAGCTTTAGGACCCTCTGTAGGGCGAGGATGTCTCCCACTGTCGCACGTGGAAGCAGGTTAAGTAGCTTCTGGAGGAGGCCCCACCTGTCGAGCACCCCCCTCCTCATCTGTATAACGTAGGCGTAGACCGCCTCCACGACCTCGGGAGTTCCGAACCTGCTCCAGCCCCTCACGGCGTGTTGAAAACCGGCCTCGGATTGCGACAAGATCACCGACGCCGTTAGGTACTTCGGCTCCTCTAGAATAGAGGGGTCCTCGAGGGGGCCATAGTAGTCGAAGTGGTCTACCCATCCGACGATCTTGCTCTCAGAGGCGTTCATGTGCGTAGTGGGGAACCATCGCGGATCCGTCAGCATTGCTGATGACGCCCACGGAGATCTGAACCTCCCTCATCTGGTCGGGGGCTCTGCCGTCTGCTCTTACGCCCCCCTGGAGCAACGGCACAGGAGGTTTCTTCATAGCGCGTCTCCTCCACCGCCTACTTATAGTTTTCGGTTATTCAACATGTTACTGTTTCGTATATTTTTCATTGACTATGCCTAACGTATTGTACATTTTTCAACGAAGTCTATATTCCCCCGTTTGTACGTTGTACACGGCGGAGCGTACTGTTGTCTGCCTGCTACCTTAGCCAGCGCCTACGAGGAGGCACAACGCATGTGTTCATTACTTCAAGGCGCTAACAGAGGGACATCGACAGTCGAAGTTAGATTAGTGAGGAGTGCCAGTTGCAGGTACCGCACAGCGGCCTCCGCTGGGTTGTAGATGGCGCTTCGGCGTAGTTGCTCTGTAGCCCATGGGCGGCAGGTCATTGGGTTATAGGCGGTACGTTTGAACTGAAGACACGCCAGAACTGCTGGGTTATAGACGGCATAAATACGCCGGAATTTGCGTCATCTACAACCCAATGTGTTTATCCAGCCCATTAGAGTCTGTTGGGTTGTAGATGGCACCGCTGTCCGCTTGGCGGCATCGGCTGAGCCGATAGGAACTTTCGTGTGGTACATGCCCAAATCGGTACAGCCCCGGTACGACAAACCTTATGCGGGTAGTTCCATGTTCGGGATGCGATATAACAGCTTCGGTCTTCTCATCCGCATAAAAGTGGCCCTCCCTCATCATCGCCGTAAGCAGATACGTCCGCTTAACGCCGCCAATTTCAAGCACAACCGGGATGACCATCGATAGAGGATATGTGTTCCGGATCTCCACGAAGTGATTGCCGATTCTCATCTATGCATCAACTCTTTGAAGGTTGTTAATTGCGTTGTAGTATGCGTCGGCGAACGTTTTCATAATGCCGTTGAGCCGCGACATATCGTTGAATACCTCGATGGTGCACGCGTAGTGATTGTAAGAGCCGATGGTTACCTCTATCCGCCCGAACTCCAACCTAATGCGGTTTTCTTCAAGCTTTGCCGGCACATACCTAGATATGGTGTTGTGTAGAATGTGGGCAATGGCATACGTGTCCCATTCGTTTGTGTCGCGCACGCGTATTATGTACCGCCCTTCAGGTTCTAGCTCAAAGGCGATTCCGGCCTCTGCAAACGCAAGCTCCACAATGGCGCGTAGCGCGGCCTCAATGGTGGCTGTTCTGGTGCGAAGGTAAATGGCGGCCAGGTCATTAACTTTCCGTATATATCCCAGTACAAGATCGCCCTGCACCCTCAGCGGGAGGCCGCGTTTCACCACCTCCGGAGTTACGATGACCTCCTCGAAATCGAGGTCGATGTAACCAAAATCCCTCTCGGCGCGGCATATCTCGATGTCGCCCCTTTCCGTACACTCCTCCCTCTTGACGATCGGATCTAGCGATGTAGCCAGGTTTACGAACAGCTTGTTGCCGTCATATCCAATAACTACGTAGCGGTGGTGCTCATAATTCTTACGCAGTTGCGTCCTCAGCTCAGGCAGTGGGAGCTCCCGCATTTTTCGAAGCAGGTGCACTTTCAGAGTCATTCTGGTGTCAGCAAGGAAGATATGTGTCACAGCTTGACACAAACTGCCCCTGCACCCCTCCCACGCATATTTATCCAAGTGCGCCAGCCCCACCTCGTCAAACATCTGCCTCACCTCTTCCGAACATGACCTCCATCCGCCAGCGGCGATGCACTCCACCAACTTCCTCTGCCAATCTTTGAGATTCATAAAGAAACTACGCCCGCCTCTGGGGTATTCTGCTCCTCACGACCTGCCACTACATCCCCAGTCGACTACGACAATGGCTTTAAAAAATGGAGGTTGGGATAACCCAAACGATTCAGTGATAATTCCTCAACGCTACCTTCAACCTCTATTTGCTATATTATTATTCACATAAAGTATCTGATAACATCACAACGCCAAAGATCGCCATAACTGATCCCGCAGGCATTGGCAGAACAGCCGTGGTAAAAAATTCAAGGTTTTTCAAACGATTTAAGAATGACCTTGTTCCCGTGTACCTCATATCTAATCAATACGCTGCGATTCCCAGTGCCAACTAAGACGGTATTGCCGTCAAATTTCATCTGGTTTGCTCTACTATCTTTAATCCATTTGCGCAGTGTATCTTCAATACTGCCCTCAATCTCTAACACGACCGGAACCTCTATTCTGCCGAACGCATAAACTGCATCAACAATGCTACCCCAATTGTTGATGATGTGTTGCGCATCGATAGGCGTGGATCTAATCAGCTGCCTAATTATGATGGTGTTAGTTAGATCATCATCTTTTCCATGTGGCACGTGGCTGAACTTGTATACACCGGGTATAGCAAACTTTATGCGCACAACAGCGCTCCCCATGTGCCTGACAATCGCCTCGGTCTGCCCGTCGGCGTAAAAGTGGTTTTCTGCCACCTTCGCTGTGAGCACGTACGTCCTCTCTTCTCCATCGATATTGATAGTCACCGGTATGGTAAGCGCCAAAGGATATGTGTTGTGAATCTCTACGACATAGGTGTCAATCTTCATCCGCACGTCGACTCTCTTGAGGCTGTTAATTGTGCCGTAGTATGCGTCTTTAAACGGCTTTAGGACGCCGTTGAGTCTCGATATATCGAACTTCGAGAATTTGCATAAATAATTATCAAAGCTGTCTTTCGATATGGTAATGTGCCCAAATTCGAATTTAATCCGATTGCCGTCCACCTCTGATGGTATATATCTAGATAATATGCTGTGTATTTTGCGCGTGACGACGACCTCTCCTAATCTGCTGGCATGGTTTGCAGGTATAAAAAAGGCATCATCTTCCCAGTAGACCGCAATCCCAATTTCAGCAAAGGCCAACTCTACGAGCCACTTAAGCGCATCGTATATCGCGTTTATGTCGGGAGTGTAGAGGTTGGTCAAACTGTTGACTGCGCCTACACGTTCGAGGGCCAGATCTTCATATACCCTCAGCGGAAGGTTGTGCCGTAGTAACTCTGGCGTCACGATGACCTCCTCGTAGTTAGCGTCGATGTAGTCGAAGGTCCTCTCCTGGCGGCAGATCTTTATCCCATTTCTTTCTTCACAGACGGCGTCATTACGTATAATATCGCAGGACAGCCAGTCTGTGCTTACAGACAGCCTAGACCTCTCGTTGCTTATTACTATGGCGGTGTAGTGGTAACTGTTTTCACAAGCCTTCCTCCTCAGCTCCTCGATATGTTTCCTCATCTCTTCCAAAGAACCTTTGGGGGATTTGCATCCAGTATATTTCAAAAGGATTAGCTTAGTATCTTCAATAATGGCGGCAGAAACGAGAACACAGCAATTTTTCTCATCACACCGCTCTTGTGCATATTTATCCATATGCGCCAGATTAATTTCATCAAACAATTGCCTCACCTCCTGAGGACAGGACTGCCAACCGCCTTCAGAAATACAACTTACGATTTTTTCTTGCCACTCCTTGAGCTCCACGGAAAAATCTTAACTAATAAATAGTTAAAGTTGCCCATCCTGCGAACCTGCCTCCTCAGCTCAGGTAGCGGAAGCTCAAGCACCTTTTTGAGGGAGTGAAACAGCAAAGTCAATCTTTTATCGCTGACGATAATTCTTGTAATAGCTAGGCACAATGTTTCCCTGCACCCCTCTTGTGCATACTCGTCCATATGTTCCAAACTAATCGTGTCGAACATTTGTCTTACATCCTCCGGACATGACCTCCACCCTCCTTCAGAAATACAACCAACGATTTTTTCCTGCCAACCCTTGGGTTCCATGGAAAAATTCTGATGTCCGCCTCGGCGTCCTACCTCGTTGCGGCTTATTTAACGAGCGACTTAAGGACGACTTTGTCGCCGCGTACTTCGTATCTGATCAACACGCCGTTTGTGCCGTCGCTTACGGCGGCGTAGCCTTCGTCAAGCGAGATCTGCAACGCTTTGCGTTGGCTCACGATCCAGTCTAACAGCGCATCTCTAACACTGATTTTGAGCTCTATTTCGACAGACCCCTCTAATGTCAACCTTTCAGTAAGACCATTCTACCCCGCATCTGGCGCAAGCCGCCAGAGCTGATCCAGCAGCCGCCGCCAGCGCGTCCGTATCCACTCGGCCGCCCGCTTTCCGTATTCGGCCTCGATGTCCATCGCCACCTCCTCTAGAAAGGCGATTACGTCGTCCACGCCCCTGCCCCTGAGGAGCTGGAGCGCCGCCGGCGCATCGCCCAGCGCGCCTCTTTCTATTGCCTCTCTGAGCCGCGCCCTCAGCCACCCCTCTACCCTCTCCATATCGATGCCGGCCTCGACGGCGATTTTCCCAGCCGCCGCGGCGATGACCTTAACCGCCTCCGCGGCTGGCCCGAGGTAGACGGTCTGCTTTCTCCCCCTCCTTATCTGGACGTAGAGGTACTTCAGCGGCGAGCCGCCGGCCGTGGAGTAGACGCCGATGTACAAATACGCGCTACCCCTCCAGCCGTAAAGAGTCCCTATCGGCTCAACCCCAACATACCTCACGTAAAAATTGTATTATAGCTGACGTCATCCAGCGGACAGCGGCGCCGAATATGCGCCGTCTATAACCCAGCAGACCCCGCCGGACTGGATAAACACGTTGGGTTATATACGACACAAATTCTGACGAAACTACGCCATCTATAACCCAAGGTCAGTCGGCGGTTCCGCTGTGTCTTCGGTTCAAATGTGCCGCCTATAACCCAGCTATACACGCCGTCTACAACTCAGCGTGAAGTTTGGAGCGGCGTTTTCGCTGTTTCGCTTGCCTACCGTCGCTTGAGCGGCATCTACAACCCAGCAGACACTACGGCGCTTGGCTCCAAAAGCGGACTTTTTACAGGATTCCTCCTGTATAGCGCGCTTTCTAACGGCGTAGTCTTTTCAGGAATTCTCAGCGGCTTCGGCGGACTCGCTGAAAATTACTGAAAACACCTCGGCGAAAAACGGCGCGCCATACAGGAGTTATACTGAAAAACGCAGTGCGGCGGACTATATTTTATTATGGAAACAGGGGATAGTATAGAGGGAAGCGGACGGAAGAAGCGTAGCCGGAGGCGCAAGAAGAACAAAAACGCTGAGAATAAAGACGTGAAGAAAGACGTTCTGACGCACGCCGTCGTTGTCCCCAGCGCCCGACTCAGCTGGCGCAAGATAAACCTCCTAAAGGAGCTGGAGGAGAAGTATAAGGAGCTCGTCATCCAGTTCGTCGAATACGGCTTTAAACACGGCGTGACTGGGCACGTCTCGCTCCGCAAAGCTCTGTATGAAGAGCTACGCAGAAGACATCCAGACCTCCCCTCTCACTACATCTACACGGCGGCGCAGGACGCTTCCCAACGCATAAAGAGCTTCCTCGCACTGAAGCGAGAAGGCAAGGCGAGGACCGAGAGGCCGGAGGTGAGGAAGGTATCCGTATGGCTCGACGACCGTCTCTGGGCGCCCGACGGATACACGGCGGTAAGGGTGGCGACGCACAGAGGTCGGATAACGATACCGCTGCGGCCGACCAAGCAGTTCTGGAAGCACATCAACGGCGGGTGGAGGCTGAAGTCACAGCCGAAGCTCAAGCTGGACGAAAAGAGGAGAGTAGTATACGTTTACTTTGTGTTTGAGAAAGAGATAGAAGAGAAGCTGGCGAAGGGCGTCGTCGCCGTTGACCTCAACGAGAACAACGTGACGGTGAAGATCGGCAACAAGGTGTTTATGTTTGAGACGAGAATCAGAGGCATCACGCTCGGTTACAACAGCAGGCGAGAGGTTATGCAGTCCGTCAAAGGCAACCGCTATACAAGCCGCGCACTTAAGAGGAATGAATTGAGCAAGAAGAGTGATATTAGGAGAAAGATCGCCAACCTCATCGTCAAAGAGGCAGAGCGCCTCGGCGCCGCAATTGCAGTTGAAAATTTGCCAAGGGATGCACCAAAAATATGATATCAAAAATAGATGATCCAAAGCTCAGAGATAAAATATATAAGGCGTCATTTAGAGGTATGTTGAAAGAGATTATACGTAAGGCTAGGGAGAGGGGGATCCCCGTGGTGAAAGTAAACCCACGGGGAACCTCCTCCTCCTGCCCGCGGTGCGGGAGGAGGTTGGTGAGGGGCTCTGCCCCGAGGCACCTCCTCTGCCCCAACTGCGGGTGGGAAGGGGGGAGGGATGTGGCGGCGGTGATAAACATTGAAAGAAGAGCGTTGGAGGTACTCGAGGAGGGCCGTGTGTCGCCCGGCCCCATGCCCGATGACCCCACGCCCGAGGTATCTTGGATACCTATGACGGCGTGGGCGAGGAGGAAGTCCCTAGGCGCAACAGCCTAGGGACAGGCGAAAAAGATATTTAAATGGAACTTAACGCGGGGTTCGTGGCCCCTCGCTTCTTTGTCTACCCAGGCTACAAGAGCGTAGAAGACGAGCCTAAGATTAGGCAAATGATCTACAAGGGGCTGAAGGAGCTTGAGACTGAGATACGCAAGCGGATGCTCAACTCTGACAACGTCGAGGAGCTCGGCCGCGCCCTCAAGGCCGTGAATATGATTGCCGTGAAGGTCAAATCTCCCTCTGGGAAGATCTCATCTAAGAAAGACATCGAGCAGATAGACGCCGTCATTTTCGACAAGATGAACACCATGCTCTCGGCACTCTCTAGCAAAGACTACGGCCTGTTGCTTTCGGCGGTCTCCGAACTCGAGAAGTTGGTTACACGGCGTAATTCTCTATTTTCCTAATGGTCTGCCTAGAGCCGTTTACGCCAGACGAATTCACCAACTGGTATAGACATCTGGGGAGGCAGAGGCTTTTCTGGGCCAAGCCGCTTGTGGAGCTCTTCCCGCTCTACAAGCTAGCGGAGGGGTGCGTGCTGAAGGCAAGGTGGTCGTCTGAAAAGCCGAGGCTGGAGGAGGCCTACATAGCCATAATGAAGCAGCTGAAGAAGCTCGACTTTTTAACCACGATGAGGGGCACAAAGATCCTGATAACCCCAAACACGGTAGATAGGGATCTGGCACAGATGAGGGGTTCCCTACACATCTACTCCACGTCGAGACCCTGCGCCACAGGCATATATCTCGATAGGCCGCCCGACGGCCAGCCCGAGGCTAGTCCAGACCACGTAATCCTCTCCTCTGGCGCAGACGCTAGATACGTCCTATATCTAAACCGGTGGAACTTCAACATTGACCACCTGTGGCTCGCCGCGCCATCCGCGTTGCGAGACGCCGTAGAAAGTGCCATATGTGAAGCTAGAAGACTCGGCGGTAGATATGTGACCATAGCCACCGGGGAGGGGCGCCTAGACTCCATAGACGTCGGCTTCTACAGACCTGACTACTTCTACAATGTATACAAGCTCTCCTTCTAGTATTTAAAGCGGGGTAGACCAAATCGGTTATATAGAGCGGGAGAGAGTTCTCTGTGTATCTTCAGGTTGCGAGATGTCCCATATGTGGCGTTGAGTTTAGGCCTGAGGTCAAGTCTATAGACGACGGCGAGGCCGAGGTCAGGTGCCCAAACGGGCACGTCTTTACTATCCACATCGACAACGACGCGGTTTTTGACTGCGAGATTAGGGACTGGGAGAGGTTTGGCCTTCTGCCTCAGACTATCCAACACGCGGTGCTTGAGGCTATTCAGAGCGGCCGTATTCCCAGAGAGCTACGGCCGTTGATGACCAGGCTCAAAGACGCAGGCGTCGTTGTCTGCACATGAGGTTTTTTGAGGAGATAAACGCTGCGCGTCGCTACAGGACTTTCGTAGAAGCCGTCGGCGGCGTGGGCCAGCTGAAGAAGACCTTGATGTGGAGCGATTGGTACGCGGTGAAGTGGTGGGAGGAGATATTCAAGGAGCTTGGCCTCTCCTCGATAAGAGAAAGCGTTTTTGCACGCGCCCTCTACATCTCGCTGAAGATTAGGGGTTACGTTGGGGAAGACGGCCGCGTCAGAAAGAAGGTCGAGAGGCCTGGCTACCCCACAAATAGCTACGCGCTTGAGTTTGTAGAGCTACATGAGTCTCTTGACAGAGTTGGAGCTGTAAACCTGGCGTTGAACAAAGCCGGAGAAGTCGTAAAGATACTCGCCTCGGCTGTGCCCACCTCCGGTTGGTGCAGAGCCATTAGGCGGACCTTTCTAGACGTGGTAGACGTGAGACGTTTCGACACCATATACGAACCCGTGGCGAAAGACGGGGCTGTAGCCCTCTCGGTGTTTGAGCTACATAGGCCAAAGCTCTACATAGCGTCGGACTACAAGAGGGAGAATGTCGAGCTTGCGGCAACCGTGTTAAAGGCAAAGCCCGAGGAATGCGTCAGGGGCATCTGCATCTTCAGCGCGCCCAATATATGCGACGCGGCTAAAGCCGTGAGGAGATATGCGCCGGAGGGCGTGTCTGCGGTTTTGATGTTGTTTACGCTTAACTGGCTAGTGGACCCCGTTATGGAGCTGTCATGTGTAGCGTCGGCCCTCGCCAGCGGCGGCAGACTGTTGGTTGGCCAGCAAGTGGTGGAGACCATGCCCGGGTTTGTGGCCATGATGGCGGCGCTTGGCGCAAAACACGTCTTGAGTTGGAGGGGCGTTGAGCAGACGCTTAAAGCGGCCGGCTTCCGGCTGGAGAGGCGCTATCTGAGATATTTTCCTATCTACGTTGCTGTGTGGAAGATAGGCGGCTAGAGGCCAGATATAGGTAGACGGCCCCCCAAGCTCTCACGCGGAAGTCGATCACCTCCGCGTACCTCTCCACGACCTCTCTGAGCTTAGAGTTGGTAGGCAGCGCTTGCACTATTGTATGTATCTTCTTGTACTCCAGGCAGACATCTCTAGGCGTGAAGAGGCACACTAGCCAGGGCAAGACGTGTTTTGTATATAGGAGCAGTAGCCTCCTAGCCAGCTTGTTGTCCGGCTTACCTATAGACACCACCACTTGATGCTTCGCTACTCTGGCGAACTCAGCCGTTGCCCGCTCAATGTCTATCGAGGCGTGTAGCGAATAGCCGGCGACCAAGAGGTCGAAGCTCCCATCTCTAAACGGCATCTGTTCAAAAATCCCAACGATTTTTTCATCGGCCTCCGCGTTGAGGCTTAGCATCTCTGGAGTTGCATCGAGGGCGACGACGTATCGAATGCCTTTTAGACAACGGGCCATGTTGCCGGGGCCGGCGCCGGCGTCGACAACCTTAAGAGGGCTCTCTCCAAATCTTCTGTAGTACAGGGAGACAGCCTCTCTACGCCACCGATCGACCCCGCCTAGAGTAGCGACGAGGTTTGCCCTCTCGTATGCCCTCCAGATCCTCCTATACGCCTCTCTGACGTAATGCCAGCTTTGGCCAAGCCCCACGGCGCTATGCCGCGTAGACATATATAAACCAGATCGATAGAACTAAGCCAAGAGCCCAAATCCACGGCCAATCTCGGCCTGTTCTCAGAAGCCAGATGTAGAACCCAGCCGTCCCGTGGATCACCGACAGAACGATAGCCGTAATGGAGACCCACCCGAGGTGTAGCTTAGAGCAGATGGCGTAGGAGCTGAACACCCCCATCGTCGCCTCTGCCACAACCTCGGGCTTCGTTAAGCAGAGGCCCGAAACCGCCGTGAGCAGGCCAAAGAGCGCGGCCAGTGTTGCTGTGACATCTAGGATAAAAACGCTTATAGTGGCTACCCTGGACATATATATGCGCAGAAGGGACTTTATAAAGTTCCTAACCGCGACCCCCCTCGGGAGGTTGGTAGCGGGCGTCGCGGCGGCGTCTATATCGGCGGCACTGATATATCTAGATACTGCCCAAAGAGACGTGAGAAAGGCGGCCCGTGGAGGATTGTACGAGGTGTTGCTCCCCTTCCCCCGTCTACGCGGCTCTATATCGCTAGAGGAGGCCTTGGCGAACAGGAGGTCTGTGAGAGAGTTTAGCGACGACCCCATCACGCTGGAGGAGCTCGGGCAGTTGTTATGGGCTACCTACGGCATTTCCGAGGTGAGACACGGCTTTAGAACTGCGCCAAGCGCCGGCGCTTTGTACCCATTGGAGATCTACGCGGTGGTTGGAGAGAGGGGGGTGGCCTACGGAGGGGGGTTTCTAGAAGCCGGCGTGTACCACTACGACGTGTATAGACACAGCCTGGTGTTGCGTAGGAGGGGCGACTTCAGAGAGGCTCTCTACCGCGCCGCGCTCGAGCAAGACTGGGTGCTTGCCGCCCCTCTTTCGATCGTCATCGCCGCCGTCTACCAGAGGACCGCCAGGGTATACGGCGAGAGGGGGCGCGTCCGCTATGTGCCGATGGACGTGGGCCACGCCGGCCAGAACCTCTACCTCCAAGCCGTCGCGCTGGGGTTAGGCACAGTAGCCGTGGGGGCCTTCGACGACGGGGCTGTGGCTGAGGCGCTGGGGCTACCGCCGGAGGAGACCCCCCTCTACATAATGCCCGTGGGGAGGCCGCGCGTTCCCTATAGGCTGGAGGAGGAGGATCTCAGGGCTTTCTACAGCGCTCGGCGGAGCTCCTAACCTTTTGCGTTTACGCTCTTGATGAGGTTGAGGTACGCCTCGGCCACGTTGACCACCTGTCTAACTTCGACGTATTCATCAGGCGCGTGGGCCATCCCTATAGGCCCCGGCCCGTATGTGACCGTCGGTAGCCCAGCCTTTATGAAAAACCTTGCGTCTAACCCGCCAATACACACCGTCCTCCTAGGCCTTCTACCGATTACCTTCTCGACAGCCGACGCCAGCGTCTCGACCAACGGGTGGCTGGGCTCGACGAGGGCGGCCTCGGAGACGTTTGTGACCTTCACCTCCACCTTATGCGGTATGTCTCTGGCGACCCTCTCTATGAACGAGATGAACTCTCGTTTCACATCTTCGACGTTTTCCTCGGGTATAACCCTCCTGTCTACGGAAAAGGCGAAGTAGCCTGGGACCACGTTGGTTTTCACGGACCCCCTCACCTCGCCGCCTATTGTGACCGTGGGCGTCGCCCCCCGCGGGTCGTCGTACTCGTACCTGCTGGCTCTAGTGGAGACCGCTCTTATGTACTCCTGAAGCCTATGCGCGATGTAGACCGCTCCTTCGAAGGCGTTTAGGCCAAGCCAGGGGGTTGAGCCGTGGGTCTGCTTGCCGTAGACCTCCACCATGAACCAGACGAGGCCTCTGTGGCCGATCCATATGTTGTCCTCTCCCGAGCCCTCGGCGATGATGACCCACGGCGCTTTGACCTTGCCGGAGCGGGCTAGGTAGCCGGCGCCCGTCTCACCGCCTATCTCCTCATCTGGCACCAGAGACACCTCGAAGTTCTTCAGCCCGGCCGCCGTAGCTCTCTCAACGGCCAGCATAATCGACGTGATCCCCCCCTTCATATCCACGGCGCCTCTGCCGTATAGTCTCCCATCTCTGTAGAGGGGTTCAAAGGGCTTTGTGATTTTCCAGCTCTCCTGCGGACCCGGAGGAACGACGTCGTAGTGGCCGTTGAAGTGTATCTTCGGCTCCCCCAGCCTAGCCAACAGTATGTACCGGGGGTGGTCTGCGCACTCTGGACATCTGCTCGCCACCTCCGACCTCGGGACCTCCAAAACCTCCGTGTCGAGACCCAGAGATTTGAAGTACCTCTCGGCGGCGTCTACAAACTGGGCGTAGTTCTCACCGGGGGGATTCACGGTAGGTATCGAGATGAGCTTGCTCAGGAGAGACACGGCTTTTTCTTCCATATGCCGCACCCCGTGCTACTTTTAAATAGTTGCACCCCTGCCCCAGCGTGTACGTAGTTGTCCTATCGCTGGGGGACCCCGTCTCCCGCACATTCCTAGAGCTCGTCCCCGAGATGCCCCTCGTCGAGACAAGGGGAGAGATAGAGGTGAGGAAGTTCGGCGAGTGGCCCGCCGTGGTTCACAAGGGGGAGCCCACGGACTTCAACAGAGAGGATCTGCTCCTCTCCTTGGGGAAATACGCCATATTTATATCGAGACATGAAATGGCTAACCCCAGGCCCATGTTCACAGTCCACACGCCGGGTAGCTGGCCCGACGTCTCTGTGGCCAACCCGCCGCTTGCCACCGCCATATTTAGAGCCCTATGTAGACACGCCGAGGAGCCGTTTAAATGCGCATTCGAGGCCACCCACCACCCCCCAAACACCTCGGCCGCCTCGGCCACCTTCGTAGAGGTGGGGAGCACGGAGGCCGAGTGGAGAGATAGAAGGGCCGTGGGCGTGCTCGTGCAAGCGTTGGAGGAGGTTCTGGGGAGGGAGCTCGGCGCCGGCGCCACCACGATGGTCGTGGGCGACCTACACTACTCCACGGTGGCCGACTCCGCCCTCAACGGGGAGGTGGAGCTCGGCCACATCCTCCCGAAGTACCTAGAGACGACGCTTCAACACGTGAAAACGGCGTTCTACAAACACACAACTCCCGTCAGACGCGTCGTCGTGTTTAGGAAAAACGTGAAAAACCCGGCACGAGCAGAGGTGGTGGAGTTCCTCAGGGAGAGGGAAGTTGAGGTCGTGCTTAAGGGGTGATATCCGCCTTCGGCAAAACACATGTCCTATATCGAAGGACGTTAGCGGCGCTGTTGCAAGATCCCTGGTGGGTCGTCGTATCCCCACGTTGGAAGCGGCCGGGCTGCCGGCGGAGGTGCGGGCGAGGAGGAGATCTCTTAAATGGTGAACGCTTGTGGGCAAACGGTGAGCTGTAAGCCGGTTATATACGAGCCTGGGGAGTGGAGGTACGTGATGACCCTGGTGAAGGCCCTGTTGCCGGAGCTGTCTTTCCACAGAGACGGCGAGGCGGCCGCGGCGGCGAGTAGGCTGGGCGGCGTCTCTATCGAGGTCCTGCGGGACTTCGACTGGGGGAAGCCCGCCGTGTATATGCCTCCGTTTGAACGGGTGGTAGACGGCACCGTGGTTGTGGCCGTGGAGGGGTACACGGCTAAGAAGCTGATGCGGCGCGGCGTGAGGGCAGACGTGGTGGTGAGCGACCTAGATTTCGACCCAGAGGCGGTCCAGCTGGGGAAGACACAGGTTGTCCACGTACATGGGGACAACTTCTGGAGAGTTGGGCCGGGGCGGCGGGTCTACACAGTTCAGACGTGGCCCGTGGGGTGCACCTTCAACGTCTCCGGTTTTACAGACGGCGATAGGGCCGTCTACCTCGCCTACTACATGGGGGCGAGGGAGGTGGACATATCCGGCTTCTATCCCGACATTCCGCTGAAAAGAGACGACGCTGTGAAGAGGAAAAAGCTGGCCGTGGCGCAGCACCTGCTTGCTAGGCTCTCCCAGAGGCTAACCCTGAGGTTTATATAACGGCGTCTACTCGCCGAATTTCTCCGCCAGCCCCAGGTAGCTGCTCAACGTCGGCATCACGTCTATCCCCCTCAGCCTACCCAGCGCCCCCCTCCAGCAGGTCAGCTCCGAGAACTTACCCACGTCGTCTGTCACGACGTCGGGGCCGTAGAGGAGGAATGGCACGGGCTCCCCCGTGTGCTCTCTTATGGAGACCGGGGTGGCGTGGTCCGAGGTCACTACTAGGTAGTTCCCGGCGATCTTGTCCACATAGGGAGACAGCGCCTTGTCCAACCTCTCTATCACAGAGACCTTTCCTCTGAAATCCCCGTCGTGAGCCGTGCTGTCGGTCCCCTTCACGTGTAGGAAGACGACGTCGTACCGCGACATGAGCTCCACGGCGAGTTTCACAGCCTCGTCGAAGACGTCGTCTTTGGTTCCGCCGAGGCCGGGGGCGGTGTAGACGTCCATCCCCACGGCGCGTGCCACGCCCCTAATAAGCGCAACCCCAGCGATGGCGGCCGCCCTCACCTTGTACCGCTCTTTTACAGGCTCTATCTGCGGCATATAGCCCCCGCCCCTGAGCAGTATGGCGTTTATAGGCGGCCTTCCGCTGGCCTTCCTCGCCTTGTTGACCTCAAGTCCCTCGGCCGCCGCCGAGAACCTCCTCGTGATTTCGTTCACCACCTGCGCGGTAAGCGCCGCCTCCTTGCTACCGTCCAGCGGCTCCGACATGTGTATCCTCTCGCCGACCTTGTGCGGATCCGTGTCGCTGACCTTGTGGCTCACGGGGCCTCGGAGCACCAACACCCCCCTGTGCTCAACCGTGGATCTATACAGCACCTCCACCCCGTACGCCTTACCCACCTCCTCGCCGATGGAGGCCATGAGCCTCTCCACAGCCCTAGCCTCCTCCGGCGCTATGTACCGGCCGGCCCTCCGGTCCACCACTACCCCCGACTCGTCCACAGTGGCCAGGTTTGTCCTAAAGGCCACATCCCCCGGCCTTAGATCAACCCCGGCCCCAAGCGCCTCGAAGGCTCCCCGCCCCGTGTAGTACCTATAGGGGTCGTAGCCGAATAGGGCTAGATGCGCCGTGTCTGAGCCAGGGCGCACCCCCGGCGAAATGGGGTCGAGAATGCCGCAGGAGCCGAGCGAGGTGAAGTAGTCGATCACGGGCTTAAAGGCGACGTAAAAGGGCGTCTTCCCGCCTGTAGGCCTATCGCCGCCGCCGTCGAAGAGTATCCAGAGCACGCTAGGCATGGGTCTCCCTCCTAACCCAGTCTAGGTACTCTGCGAGACCCCCTACGACGGGCACCGCGATGACCTCCGGCACCTGGTAGGGGTGGACTGCCTTCGCCTCTTTGACCAACTGATCCAACTTATCCGTGGTGGTCTTCACCACGAGGAGCACCTCGTCAGCCTCCTCTATCTTCCCCTCCCACCAGTACATAGAACTCACCGGGGTCATGTTGACGCAGGCGGCTAGACGCCTTTCCAATAGGTGCCGCGCTATCTTCCGACCGCTGTCTCGGTCTGGGGCGGTTATAAACACAGTTATGTACATGTGAGGCCGTAAAAGACCCCTTAATAAACAAACCGCCGCGGCCGCAACGACCAGCCCGAGGGCGTTGACATGGAGAAAGCCCCTCTACGGGCGGACAAACGGGAATGTATATAAATATGCAAGGCGAGCCTCTATGTGCAAACGGCGGTGACTTACGAAGTCGGCGTTAAGTTGATAGAGCAGGTGATGCCCCACAGCGAGAGGGTTAGGAAGATCTGGGAGCTTCTTACCACAGACGTAGAAACCCAGGCGTATCTGAAGATGGCGAACGTCTTCGCGGTCCAGAGGCTGAGGTACAACGACCACGGCCCTGTGCACTCCAGAATTGTGGCAGGTAGCGCTCTGGCGATATACAAGATCTTCACGGAGAGGGGCTTTAAGCCAAGCGTGGTGGCCGACGGCGTCGGCGACGTGGAAGACTCGATAGTTGTCACATTGATGGGGGCTTATCTACACGACATCGGCAACTCTGTGCATAGGACCCACCACCCGATATACTCCGCCATGCTCGTGGACAAACTCGCCGAGAAGATCTTGTCGAAGGTATACGGCGACGGCGAGAAGAGGTACATGTTGAAGCAGGAGGTTATGCATGCGGTCTTCTGTCACGACGAGGCCTACACGTGTCTCACCTTTGAGGCGGCTTGTGCGAAGATTGCAGACGGCACCGACATGTCAAGCGGCCGGGCGAGGATACCGTATAGGATAGGCAAATCCGACATACACGCCTTGAGCGCTCTAGCCATTGAGCGGGTGGAGCTGGCCCCCAACGACTCAAGACCTCTCGCGATAAACGTCTACATGTCCAACGAGACGGGCATCTTCCAAGTGGACTCAGTACTTGGCCAGAAGATCGCCACCTCGGGGCTTGCCCCATATGTGGAGGTGAGAGCCTACGTGAGGGGGAAGCTGTTTGCGGTGAGGACTTTTGAAACAACCCACGTGATCAGAAGCTAGGCTTTACGAACTTGGAAACTCTCTCCAAGTCGCCTCGGACGACCTCCACGAGGAACTTCACTGATTTACACCGCTCGTCCCCCTCGAGAATCGGCAGTATCTTTATATACACCTCGTAGACCCCCTCCACCACCCTCTCGTCAAGCCTCGCCAAGGCGTTTTTCATCTGCTGGAGGTCAGCCCCCTCCACAGGTGGGCCCAGCAAGATAAGGCCTATCTGCTTCGCCGTCCCCTTAACGCTGAGCAGGTAGGTGGAGGGCTCGGCATTGACGTAGTTGAGGTGCTCCGGGAGTAGCGATATGTCTAGTTTCTCAAATAGCTCTCTTATGTGGGGGGCGGCCAGCTGGATAATCCTCTCGCCGCAGGCGTAGATCGTCTCGGCCGTCGCGCATCTGAGGTCGCACTCCCTACACCTGGGCGAAACCATCTTGAGCAACTCCACAGTGTATTTCAACTCGTCGAATCTCACGCTTTTCCCATACGACGCCAAGACGGTCTCTGTCGCTTTCTCAAGCTCCGCACAGTCGTTTATCCTCTCTAGGATCTCCTTCAAGACGCAGTTCTTGAGAGCGAGGGCGCGTAGCCTCTCCCTAGCGTCTGAGCTCCTCCCCTCGTACAGCAACCTCCCCACCTCCACCGCGGATGAGGTGAAGCGCCCGGAGGAGGCAAGGCCCAGGGAGCTGAGAGTCGGCGTGATGGTTCTGGCGAGGCTCTTGGACAGCTTGTTCTCCTCTAGATACTCGGAGATCACATCTCCGACGCTTACAACGCCTTGTGTGTATTTTACGTAGGCCTTCCTGAGGAGGGCCAGCAATCTCTCGGGCGGTATCCGTATATACCACGAGTGGTACTGGCACTCCCCCTGTAGTAGCTCCTTAAGAGAGCTACAAAGCTTCTCTAGATCCTCCACGGTGTCCACGCGTATGTCGCGGTCGCCGACGCGGACAAGCACCACGTTAGACATCGCCTGGAGACATAAAAACCTGAGCAGGTGCTACAGATATGACAAGACGGCGCGGCCAGCCGCGTTTTGTATTTAAAGCAGTGTGGTGCACCGGGCGGTGGACATAGTGGAGGTTCTAAGGAGGAAAAACCCGGAGGAGGTGAGGAAGGCGCTTGTGGAGGTGCATAGGGCTAAGGCTTTTTCTCTCGCCGACGCCGAATATGTGGCCGAGGAGCTGGAGAAAGCGGCTAGGCTACACGCCTACCACATCGCGCTCATGTCGCTTATAGCGCCGGAGGTTGAGGTGGATCCAGACAGCGTCACGGGCCTGGACTACCGCCTTGCTAGATCCTTCCAGGAGGGCTTGGCGAAATGTGCCGAGCTCCCCGGCGTAGTTGAAGACGGCTTCTATAGGGTTGTCTTGGAGGAGCTAAACCGGATTATCAGATCTGCGTGTAGCCCTCAACACGGCAAATAGATTGTAGAGCAGAACGGCGGCCACCAACAGAGATGTGTAGAGGTGCACCTCCGCGATTTTAACCACCAGGGCAAAGGCCACGTACATGGACAGTGCAAACACCGACGTAACCACCACAATGCTAGCCGCACGCGCCTTGCCCACCTCTCTAAGCGCTATGAGGAGATCCCTGTACATGGCTCTTGAGTACTTCACCATAAACGGAAGCGTAAGGACGAGAAGTACCGGCGACGCCGGCCAGAGGTAGGCTATCGCCAGCGCCGTGGCGACGGACAAGATAGCCAACTTCGCCACGGCCAAGAAGGCGTGTGTAAGAACTCTATAGAGCTTCTCATACGCCACGGCCGTTTTGAGCTCCCCCACGCGGCGGCTTACGAACCTCTCCAAGGCGCCTCTACGCCCCCAAGCCCAGGGGGCTAAGAAGAGGGTGATGACCGGAGCTATGGCGAGCGCCAGCGCCAGCTCGGCGTTTTTGATAACGCCGAGTTGGTAGGCCAGGATGGGGATCGTGATAGAGATCTCCGAGATATGCGCTGTGGCTAGGGAGACGTCTACGGAGAGGGAGGGCTTTCCCGTGACCAGCCACGAGCTTGTAAACACCGCGGCGGCTCTGATAAACACCGCGAGGAGAGCCGCGGAGATGCTCAAGGCGAGAAGCAACGGATCTACGGCGGCTGCGGGGATGGATACCCCCAGGGCCAGCATGTAGATATAGATTATCAAGTTGGAGAGCGCGGCGGCCTCCCTCGTGTGAACCCCGTGTACATCTGCCTTTGAGAAAAGGTAGCCTCCTATGAAGGCGCCGAGGAAGGGAGATGCTATGTGCAAAGACTGTACGATGTAGACGAGCGCGAAGGCTGTAGCTAACGCGAAGGGCAGAGCGTAGTCGCGGCCCACGATATATCTATAGAAGAACTTGAAGAGCGCCAGCGCAACGGCGGCCAGCGCCACAAGCATGACGAGGCTGATGGGCAGGTTCCCGAGGTTTGTGCCGCCGAGGAGGAGGCTAAGGGTGAAGAAGAGGACGGCGTCCTCCAGCGAGGTGAGAGACAGCGCCACGGACCTGGCCTCGCTGGGGAGGCCGGAAACCAGCTTTGTGGTGAGGAGGCTTGAGGAGCTGAGCATAACGACGCTGGCCACCAGGGCGTCTCCCAGCGTCAAGCCGGCGAGTTTGTAGATAAGCGTGGTGAAGCTCACGATGAGAGACGCCTCAATGATTACGGCGAAAAAGGCCGCGGGTGAGAAGCCGCCGGCCCCCAGCTGCCGCCCCACCTCAAACGCCACAAGAGACAGGAGAAGCTGTATGTAAATCTCGGGGAGCGCCACCCCGGCGAGTTTCCCCACAAGGGCCCCCGCGAGGAAGAAGCCGAGGAAGGATGGGAAGCCGACGCGGTCGAGGAAGTAGGCGAATAAAACCCCGATAAATACGGCGATGGAGATCTCCCCAAGGAGCACTACTCCACCGTGTAGTATATCCTCTTCTTGCCCCTCCCCCTGTTCTCCACCTTCAAAATCTTGATTGTGCCTATCTCTGATGTGTTTCTCACGTGGGGTCCGCCGTCGGCTTGTATATCGACGCCCGGGATCTCAACTATCCTCAGCCGGGGAACCTCTGGGGGCATCTTCTCGGCGAGTTTTACGACGCCCGGGATCTTCAGAGCCTCCTCCCTGGGTAGCCAGTACACCTTAACCTCTATGCCCCTCCTCGCTATCTCGTTAGCCTCGGCTACGGCCTCCTCGAAGATCCGTTTTACGGTGGCCATGTCCCCCTCCACGTTGAAGTCGTCTCTGGCGTATTCCGGCGTTATATCGCCGCCCGTGATCAACGCGTTGTGTCTCCTGTAGAGAACCGCGGAAAGTATATGGGCCGCCGTGTGTAGACGCATCTTCCTATACCTCTTGTCCCAGTCCACCACCCCCCTCACAGCTTCGCCCGGCTTAAAAGATGGGCTTCTGTCAAGGACGTGGACAACCTCGCCCCCCTTGTGCACCGCGGTTGCGGCGTAGCTCTCGCCGCCGTAGTAGAGCACCCCCGTGTCCGCCTGCACACCGCCGGTGCCGTCGTGAAACGCGGTCTGGTCCAACACCACCTCGTTTCCCGACAACTCCAAGACGGTGGCGTTGAACTCCCTCAGGTAGGAGTCCTCCTGATAGAGGAGCCTCGTCTTCACCGAGGGCTCTACGCCACCTCTCTATTTAACTTTTCTCTACGCTGAAGTAGAAGGCGTGTCTCTCCAACTCGTCGAGGAGCTTCGACATATCCAACGTCCCCGGCACCTCTACCACAAACACCAGGCGGACGTAGTTGGGCCTCTGCTCTGGGTCATAACGCTCGTGGTAGACCTCGAGAATGTTCACGTTGTGTGCGGCGAGTAGAGACGAGGCTTTAGCCAACGTGCCGGGTCTGTCGGGGACCTCGCCCACCAGCTTCACCACGCGTCTCTGCCTCGCCAAGGCCTTCATAAGAACCCGCATGAGGATGGGGGCGTCGATGTTTCCGCCGGAGATCACAGCCACGGCTTTTTTGCCCCTAACGTTGACTTTGCCGGTCATAAGCGCCGCCACCGAAACAGCGCCGGCCCCCTCGGCGACAACTCTAGTTCTCTCGAGGAGTAGGTAGAGCGCGTCTACGATCTCGTTCTCATCTACCAGCACCACATCGTCGACGTACTCCTGGATCATCTTCATCGTGATGTCGCCGGGTTTCTTCACAGCTATGCCGTCTGCGATCGTGTCAACGCGTTCAATCACGACGGGCCTACCCTCCTTGAGGGAGAGGTAGACCGCCGGCGCGCCGCTTGCTTGTACGCCGATCACCTTGGCGGACGGCCGCGCCTTCTTTACCGCGTAGGCCACCCCGGATATCAAACCGCCGCCTCCCACCGGGACCACAACGACGTCTACGTCCGGCAGATCCTCCACGACCTCAACGCCGAGGGTCGCTTGACCGGATATCACGTAGTAGTCGTCGTATGCGTGTAGGAACCTCGCCCCACCGGTGGCGAGCTTTCTCGCCTCTATCTCGGCCTCGTAATAGCTCTCCCCGTGGAGAACAACTGCAGCGCCGTAGTCCTGCGTCTTCTTGACCTTAAGCCACGGCGTTGTCTCAGGCATAACGACCGTGGCCTTGACGCCGTGTAGCTGCGCCGCATAGGCCACCCCCTGGGCGTGGTTGCCGGAGGACGCGGTGACAAACTCCCTATACCCCTCCCGTATGTACTTGTACATGGCGAAGTAGGCCCCCCTTATCTTGAAGCTCCCCGTTTTCTGCAACGCCTCCAGCTTGAGGTACACCTCGCCTCCGGCTATTCTCGACAGCGACTCGGATCGGAGCGTCGGCGTTCTGTGGATCTTGCCCTCCCTCTGCTTCTCCCTTATGACGGCGAGTGCCTCCTCAAGTAGAATCATGCGCCTTTGATGGCCATGGAGAGCCGGCGGATCCCCTCCTCGATCTGCTCAAAGGTGGGGTAGGTGAAGTTCAGCCTCATGGCGTTCCTAAGCGATTGATCCACGGAGAAGCCGTGGCCGGGCACAAACGCCACCCTGTACTTGGTGATAGCCACCTTCAGGAGCTCCCTGGTGTCTATATGCGGCGGCACCGTGGCCCATATGAACATGCCGCCGCTGGGCTTCGTCCAGCTCACGCCGGGCGGCATATGGGTCTCCAACGCCGCCAACATGGCGTCGCGCTTCTTCCTATACAGCTCCCTAACCCGGGGCAGGTTGTTCAGCACGACGTTGCGCCTGAGGCCCTCCATGAATATGTACTGTACAAACGTCGTGGTGTTTATGTTGAGAGCCTGCTTCGCCAAGTTGAACCAGCTCACGAGCTCCTCGTTGGCAATAACCCAGCCCAGGCGGAAGCCCGGCGCAAAGATCTTCGAGGCGGTGGAGAGGTAGATAACTCTGTCGGACCTATCCAACGCCTTGAGGGGAGTCACCTGGATCGGCTCAAAGAGGAAGTAGGAATAGGGGTCGTCCTCGACAATTAACAAGTCGTACCTCTCGGCCACCTCCAGCAAGTGCTTCCTCCTATCTTGGCTCATGGTGAGGCCGCTTGGGTTTTGAGCCGTGGGGATCGTGTAGACGTACTTGATCCTGGCGCCCTCAGCCTTCAGCCTCTTCACAGCCTCCTCGAGCTTCTCCACGATCATGCCCTGGCTGTCCATGGGGATCCCCACCAAGCGCGGTTGGTAGACCCTCCACGACTGAAGCGCTGCGATGTATGTGGGGTTTTCGGTAATTACCACATCTCCGGGGTCTATAAACAAGCGGCCTATAATCTCAAGCGCCTCCTGGCTCCCCACCGTGATAAACACGTTCTCCGGCTTGGCCTTTATGCCGGCGTATGTGTCCACGAACTTCGCCAGCTCCCTGCGTAGTTCAGGCACGCCGTCGGTGGGGCTGTACTGCAACGCGGCGTGCGGATACGTCTCCAGGACATACGCCGTGATCTTGGCGATATCCTCCACAGGGAAGGTGGAGGGGTCCGGCATACCTCCACCGAAAGATATGACGTCGGTGGTCAACCACTTGAGCAACTCCCTTATCTCGCTCGCGGTCATATACCGCGTACGCGTCGATAAAAGGTCAGCCACCTTCATAGTTTCTAGATTACGCGCCATATATAAAGTTGTGCAACCACAAGCCCGTGGAGCTGTGCCAAATCTGCGGATTTGAGAAAGCGGAGCTCCGATGTCCGCGGTGTGGCAGACGGGTATGCCGACATGACTGGGCGGGGGACCGCTGCGCCGTCTGCGACTCCACGCTGTGTAGGCTCTGCGGGAGGTTCTTCGCGGTGTCTACCTGCGCCATATGCGGCAGGCCGGTCTGCGACGGGTGTAGCATCAGGGTGGGCCTCGGCAGAGTCTGTAGAGAATGCGCCGGGCTACTTGAGAAGCTTGGAAAGTAGCTTCGGCACCTCAAAGGGCGTCTCCGCCACAGGAACGCCGGCGGCTTTAAACGCCTCGATTTTGCCTCGCGCGTCGCCGGAGCCCATCATCACTATGGCGCCCGCGTGGCCCATACGCTTCCCCGGAGGGGCGGTGCGGCCGGCTATGTAGGCGACCACGGGCTTGTTGATGGCCCCCTCGGCGTATAGCTTAGCCAGCCTCTCCTCGGCGTCGCCTCCGACCTCCCCGATCACCACGATCCCCCTCACGTCGGGGTCCTCGGCCACCTTCAAGGTGGCCTCCATGAGGTCCAGCCCCACCACGGGGTCGCCGCCTACCCCCACGGCGATGTTTATGCCGAAACCGGCTCTAACCAGCTGGTAGGATATTTCGTAGGTCAACGTGCCAGATCTGCTCACTACGGCTACCTTGCCCGGCGTTTGGTAGATGCTGTTTGGCATAATCCCCAGCTTGGTCCTGACGGGCGGGGCCACCACGCCGGGGCAGTTCGGACCAATCACCGTCACACCCCTAGACCTCGCGTAGTTGATAGCCCTCAACGCGTCGTGTACAGGTATGTGCTCCGTGATCACCACCACCAGCTCCACCCCCGCGTCTACGGCCTCAAGCACGGCCTCGGCCGCGGCTCTAGCCGGCACGAAGATTACAGACGCGTTTGCCCCATGTCTCCTCACCGCCTCCTCTACGGTGTCGTAAACGGGCACCCCGTGGACGCTGGCGCCTCCCTTCCCCGGCGTAACGCCAGCGACGATCTTGGTACCGTATTCCATCATCCGTTGCAGGTGGAAAGACCCCTCTCGGCCTGTGGCGCCCTGAACCACCACCCTCGTGGTTGGCCCAACGAGCACGGTCATACCCTCGCCAGCTCCACGGCTCTCTGGGCGGCCTCCTCTGCGTTTTCAAACAGCGGTACGCCGACCTCGGACAAGATGGCCCTCCCCTGCTCCTCGTTTGTCCCCTTGAGCCTCACCACGATCTTCTTCGTAGCCCCCGTCTCTGCGAGGGCGTCTTTGACGCCCAAGGCTACTTCGTCGGCCCGCGTGATGCCGCCGAAGATGTTTATAAATACCACCCGCACCCTGGGGTGCTTGAGGAGCACCTTCACGGCTTCTCTAACCACCTCCCTGCTGGCCCCGCCTCCTATATCTAAAAAGTTGGCCGGCCTCCCCCCGAAGTGGTAGACGAGATCCATGGTAGACATCGTGAGACCCGCGCCGTTTCCAATTATGCCTATGTCCCCGTCTAGCTCGACGTAGTGGAAGCCTATCTTCTTGGCGTAGGCCTCGAACTCCGTGACATCTCTGGGGTCCTCCTCAAGCGCCTTCTCCAGATCGGAATGTCGGTACAGAGCGTTGTCATCTACTATGACGCGGGCGTCCAGCGGGATCACGTCGCCGTCTTTCGTCAACGCAAGCGGGTTTGACTCCACGAGCTCCGCGTCGTATTCCACCATCACCCTATACATGGCCTGCACGATAGAGGAGATCTGTTGCCACTGCCGCGTGCCTGGCCTGAAGCCGAGCCAAAGCCCTATCTGCCTTATGTGGAACTCCCTCAAGCCGACGGCAGGATCCACGTAAACCCTCTTGATCTTCTCGGGGCTGGCCTTAGCGATCTCCTCGATGTCTACGCCCCCCACTGGAGAGGCCAGGAAGAGGTACCTCCTGCTGGCCCTATCTATTATGAGCGAGAGGTACATCTCCCTCTCGGCTTCAACGTATTTCGTTACGTAGATCTTGCGAACCACAAGCCCCTTGATGTTCATCCCAAACATCGCCTTGGAGAGCTCGTAGGCCTCCTCCGGCGTTTTTGCAACCTTGATCCCCCCCGCCTTGCCTCTCCCCGCCACCACGACCTGCGCCTTCAGCACCACCGGCGTCCCTATCTCCTTCGCGGCTTTGAGGGCCTCGTCAGGCGTGAGGGCCAGCCTCCCAGGCGGTATCTCCACGCCATATTTAGCAAGAAGCTCCTTTGCCTCATACTCGTGCAACTTCACAACTCACCTCGAAGGCCATTTATAAAAGCGTTGATGTCAAATGTTAAAAATCTATAACTAACAAAAGGTATATCCCCGGCTCTCTGGCCGAAAGGATAGCGTCTTTCCTACTGGGGTAAACCCCCACGACTTTGCCCTCTTTCACCAAAACCCACCC
The DNA here is from genome assembly GCF_000019805.1 of Pyrobaculum neutrophilum V24Sta. NCBI lineage: Archaea > Thermoproteati > Thermoproteota > Thermoprotei > Thermoproteales > Thermoproteaceae > Pyrobaculum > Pyrobaculum neutrophilum. The sequence continues at coordinate 1,303,222 of NC_010525.1, read as the reverse complement.
CCTCCTGCCGCTCCTTCTCGCCACCTCGGCCCACCTCTCCAATTCCTCTTCGATCATATCACTAGCCTCTCCTCCTCGAAACACCGCGTCTTCTTAAGCACCGCGCTGTCGACAACCATCCCGCCGTGGAGCTCCGCCTTCTCTAGCCCAAGCGCGAGAGACGCCGCTATTCTACCCACGGCGTCTGCCTTCATAATGCCAGACCCCGACGTGCCCGCCGCAACGTAGAGCCCCTCGGCCAGCCTATCTACAATGGGCTGGTAGTCTACGACGTTTTCGTCGTAGTGGCCCGCCCAGGCGTTATGCGGAGTCTTACCCTCGAAGAGGGGGACGTACTTCGTCAAAACTGGGTATATGCCGAAGCGCCAGAGCTCCTCCTCCGGCTCTGGGTTTTCCTCAAAGCCGTACCGTCTCCTGTCTGAGACCCCGATCCAGAAGGACTCCTCCACGGGCTCCGGCCTCACGTATATCCCCCGCGGGAGGATTATCATGGGGGCGTACTCCCTATCCGCCAAGCCTGCCCTCAGCAGATCCCCCAACTCGCCGCTTGCCTTCACCACGAAGACCTGCCTCTTCCTGGGCTTAATGGGGAGGCCGAAGCCTGCGGCGTCCATCAGCATCTCTGTCCACGCCCCAGTCGCAAATATGACGTTTTTAGCCTCTAACGGCCCTGCGGAGGTCTCGACGCCCGCGACCCTCGCGTCTTGCCACGGGAAAGGCTCCCCCGGGATGCCGATCGGCCTCTTGGGCGAAAACTTAACAGACTCCACCTTTACGCCGAACATCACCTCGCCGCCTGCCTCCACATACTTTTCGTAGTAGTACCTCACCAGCCTCTCAGGGTCGATTATGCCGGCCTCCTTCACCAACAACGCAACGCTAACGTCCGGCAGACCCATCTCCCTCGCCTCCTCATCTTCCGACACCCTTGTCCTAATTGGGATGTCCATTTTGTCATATAGCTCGACGGGCGTGCCCGCCTTTATTAGCTCGTGCGCCACGGCGCGCATGGTAGCTTCGTTTTCCCTAGGCACCAGGAATAGGTAGCCCACGTGTCTCATCCCTAGATCGTAGCCGCTGTTTTGAACCTCGCGGTAGAAGCCAACGCTCGTCTTCGCCAGAGTCCTGTTTATCCACGATGTGAAGATCGTCCTAAACGCAGCCGCGGACTTCGCCGTATCTCCCATGCCGACGCCCGGATGTTGGTCGACAACTAAGACCCTGGAGGAAGGCGAGAGGCGCTTGATGTGGTAGGCGGTCGCCATCCCCACCGCGCCAGCTCCGACGACGAGGTAGTCGTACATACATCTCCAGCAACTACGGCTTATTTAAATTGGGTCGCCGTACTTAACAGCAAGCCTTATCCATGGCGGTTTGTTATCGCTTGTGTCGAACGTAGCCTATTTAAGTTGGAGCTTCGTGGGGCTTGGCCCTGTGGTCCTTCGTCGGTGATGAGGTATACCGCGCCGTTGAGACGTGATGGCAGAATCCACAGCTGATTATTCTCTACAGACGGCCTTCACAACGATGGAGGTTGGGTGGATTCCACGTTTCCTGAAGAGCTCCGTGATCTCCCCGTCTTCAAGGTCTATCACCCTGTTTGTGTTTACGCAGACCACGTTTACGTGGGGCGAGGCGCTGTCGTAGTACGTGCGGCCGTTGTGTTCAAACGACACCACAAAGCCCCCTTCCTCAAGGAGTTTGAGGACGGAGTACACCGTGCTGGCGCTTATCGTGGGCATCTTTTGTTTAACTTCGTTTAGTATGTCGTTGAAGGTGGGGTGCTGTCTCTTGGCAAGCTTCTCCATGACTAGGTTTATCACCTCGATCCTCTGCGGCGTGACTCTGTAGCCGCGCTCCTTAAGCGCTTGCACCAGCTGGGCTGTTTCCATCGAAAGTAACTCCTTAGTACTATATAAATTTATTTTCTGGTGCGCGAAAGTATAAAAACTCGGCGGTCTATTTGGACATGTCGATTAGGTTCGACGTAGTTGAGGTTCCCATCCCCCAGGGGACAAACGTCATAATTGGACAGGCGCACTTCATCAAGACCGTGGAGGACCTCTACGAGGCCATAGCCACCTCCGTGCCCGGGGCTAAGTTCGGTATAGCCTTCTGCGAGGCGTCGGGGAAAAGGCTGATCAGACACGAGGCCAACGACGAGGAGCTACGGAAGCTCGCGGTGGAGGTCTGCGGCAAGATCGCGGCTGGGCACGTCTTCGTCATCTACCTCCGGAACGCCTGGCCTATCAACGTGCTGAACGCCATTAAAAACGTGCAAGAGGTGGTGAGGATATTCGCGGCTACCGCCAACCCCCTCAAGGTGATCGTGGCCGAGGTGGAGCCGGAGAGACGCGGCGTTATCGGCGTCGTAGACGGCCACTCTCCTCTCGGCGTAGAGACCGACGCGGACAGGGAAGAGAGGAAGAGGTTTTTGAGAGAGGTGGTGAGGTACAAGCTTTGAGGTCTCTAAATCTGGCAACCCTCCTCTTTTTCACGGCCAACGGAATCACAGCGGTGGTCATTCCGCCGTATTTAAGAGACCTCGGCGTGTCGAACGAGTCGGCGATAGGGGCGATCGTCTCCACGGCCTTTTTCATCTCCATCGTAGTTAGGCCTCTGGGGGGCTACCTCGGGGAGAGGGTGGGCTACTCCGCGGTGATGAGGCTGGGCGCCGTCGCCGCCGTCGTTGGCCACCTCATGTACCTGATCGCCAACCCGGCGGCTGTCCAAATGGGGAGGGCGCTACACGGCTTAGCCATAGGGATGTTCCTCCCCATGTCTATAGCGATCTCCGCCAACGAGGGCGCCGCGGCTATGGCGTCACGCGCCCTCGCGGTGGGCGTCGGAAACGTCGTCGGGCCTATGGCCGGCTCTCTGTTGTACGACCTAGGCGGCGGGCGGTTGGCCGTGGCGGTATCCCTGGCGCTACACACAGCCAACCTTTTGGCTGTGGCTGGGGTCGCGGGCGGAGGCGGAGGGGCCAAGTCGCCGCCGGCGGTGGAGAGGAGGGTTTATCTCTATATGCTGTTGCTGGCGTTGTACGCCTCGGTCTACATGACGGTGTCCACCTTCACTCCGGTGCGCCTCAGAGACGGAGGTCTGCCGGTCGCCTACTGGGGCCTTTTCTCGTCTGCTGCGGCTTTAGCAAGCCTGGCGCCTAGGGCGGTCCTGGTGAGGGCAGGCCTTGTAAACGGCGCCACGGCGGGGGCCGCCTCGGCCGTTGCCGCGCTGGGGTTGGCTCTGGCGGCCTCGGCGACTGATCCGCTGATTTTCGCGGCGGCGGGGGTTCTATACGGCTTTGGGCAGGGCGCCGTGGTGGTGACTTATCAAGTTCTGGCGCTGGCCGGCAGTAGAGGCGCCGGCTTAGCGAGCGCGGTCTACACCATGGGCTGGGACGTCGGCTCCATCGCGGGTCCTCTGCTGTTTGGCTGGTTTGTCGACAGGTACGGATTTCCAGTGCTTGAGTACGTCCCTCTCCTCCTTTCGGTCAACGTCGCTGTTCTGCTTATAAATTCGCTACGTGGGCGAAACCGGTGAATTTCCTGGAGGAGGTCTTGAGCGATAGAGGTAGGGAGGTGGTCTACATCAAGACCGACGAGCCTGAGGCCGTGGAGGCGTGTTGTTCCCCCTCGCAGGTCTTGGCGGCGCCTGTGGCCGACGCCTTCGCCGCCGCCGGCATCTCCCAGCTCTTTAGGCATCAATACGACGCGATCCAGAGCATTAGAGGCGGCAGAGATACCGTCATCGTCGCAGGGACAGGTATGGGCAAGACCGAGGCGTTTCTCGCGCCGTTGCTTGAATCGGCGCTGGAGTCGCCGAGGGGGCCGACGGCGCTTGTGCTGTATCCAACTAAAGCCCTGGCTAGAGACCAGCTGTCTAGGTTTAGGAGATTTGGCGATAGAGTTGGGGTAAGGGTTATGGTGTACGACGGCGATACGCCGCAGAGGGAGAGGCGTATAATGTACGAGACCCCGCCGCACATAATAATAAGCAACCCAGACATGGTGAGCATCGCCCTTATGCACGTGGCTAAGTTCAGAGAGCTCGTCAAACGGCTTAGATACGTCGTGTTAGACGACTTCCATGTCTACAGCGGGGTATTCGGCTCACACATGTACTATCTGCTGAGGCGGCTGAGGCGGTTCACGAGACCCCTCTTCATCGCCACAAGCGCGACGGTTGGAAACCCGGCCGAGTTCGCCCAAACGCTGTTCGACAGCGACAGGATCAACGTCGTGTGGGGACCCCTGGGGAGGAGGGGTAGGCTTATACAGGCCTTGGTAAGGCCCAAGTTTAGGTCTAAGTGGGCCGAGGCGGCGCGCCTCGCCTCATTGTGTATAGAGGGCGGGCTTAAATGCATCGTTTTCACCGACAGCCACAGATACAGCGAGGTGATATTCAGGGCTCTGAAGATGGGGGGCCGGGGGGACAGGGTGGCCCTCCACAGAGCTGGGCTTGACCCCGAGGAGAGGAGGGGAGTTGAGGAGGCCTTCAAGAGAGGCGATGTCAACGTGGTGATTTCGACTCCCACGCTGGAGCTCGGGGTAGACATAGGCGATGTGGACGCCGCCGTGTTGGCCTCCATACCGCCCTCCTACAACAGATATCTGCAACGCGTCGGCAGAGTTGGCAGGAGGGGCCAAACCGGTTATATAATCCAGATCCTCGGCAACGACCCCATCTCCCAGTACTACCGCAACTACCCACACGAGTTTTTCTCCAGGTCGCCTGAGCCGCTTGGATTCGAAAGGGAGAACGAAGACGTGGCGGCTCTACATCTGCTCGCAGCCGCCTCAGATATGCCGCTTAGGTTGGGAGAGCTGGGGCATTTCGAACAGAGGCTGGCTGAGGAGCTCTTAGGCAGAGGTCTATTAAGGCGGGTGGGGAGCTACCTTAGGATCACGCCTGGGGGGAGGGAGGCGCTGTCGGCGCTGAGCCTCAGAGGGTCGCCCCACGTGGTTAAGATCAAGACCGGGGACGGGAGGGTGATAGGCGAGAGGGAGCTACCGCTGGCGCTGTATGAGCTACATCCAGAGGCGATTTATATGCACGGGGGGAGGACCTACGTCTCGAAATCTCTGGATCTCTCCAGGAGGACGGCGGTGGTCGAGCCGGTAGACGCCGAGGATCTGGTAACACAAGCGCTGGAGGACATGGAGCCAAACGTAGTGGAAATATACGAGGAGGGGGCTGTAGAGGGCGTGCCTTATCAATTCGGCCGCCTCAAGATAAAGATAACGGTGTACGGCTACGCCCTCAAGCGGTTCACGACCGAGGAGACCTTGGGCGAGTACAACATAGAGCCTCTCTCTTACGAGTTCGAGACCAAGGGCGCCGTCTTCTACATGCCCCACGTGCGCTTCAGCTCAGACGACACGATAGACTGGGAGGCGAGGGCGAAGGGCTACCACGCCACAGAACACGTGTTGATCTCGGCCACGGAGATCGCGGTGGGCGCTTCAAAGACCGACCTAGGCGGCATCAGCTACCCCGACGGCGTGATTGTGATATACGACTCACACGTGGGAGGCAACGGAACCACCCGTCTCCTGCTGAAGAACTTCAGGCGTGTCGCGGAGGTCGCGCTTAAGATTGTCAAGGGTTGCGACTGCCTAGACGGGTGCCCCAAGTGCGTCTATTCGCCATACTGCGGGAACAACAACAAGATGCTGTCGCGGAGAAACGCGATCAGGGTTCTAGAGGCGGTGCTTAACAGATCGGGGGCGCCCGCGGTGAGGGAGATCCCCAAGGCGGGTGCTCTAGCCTAGCCAGACGAGGCCCTCGTCGTCGATCTGCTCAACCCCGCGGCCCGCCCTCACCTCCCTCACCTTGTGCATGTGTTTCAGATCCTTGGCGGCCTGTAGCGCGGCGTCTGGCACGTAGAGCACCGAGTCGAGCGGATCCGCGAGGCTCATGCCCCTCCTGTTTTTATAACGCCACACCGCGCTATCTATCTTCTTGATGAGCTCAAACAACTTTTCGTCGCCCTCTTTCCACTCCTCCGGCGGGTCCTCCAGCCTCTCGTCGTGTATAGATCTCCCGAAGGCCTCACGCCAGATCTTGTCTGTGACAAACGGCATGATTGGCGCCAACAGCTTCAGACTGTACTTCAGCACCGTGTATAGGGTCCACACCGCGGCGTCTTGCTCATCCCTTGTGTAAGAGCCGTCGCGGTTGTAGGCACGTGACTTCACCAGCTCTATGTAGTGGTCGGCGAACTCGTGCCATATGAAGTTGTAGAGGGCGTGGGCCGGCTCGTAAACGTCGAATTCGCTGTACGCGGAGATCGCCCTTTTGGCAACTCCGTACAGCCGGGCCAACACCGCCTTGTCCACTGGCGTCAACGCCGGCTTGGACTGAGGCTCTGGGAAGGAGAGGACGAACCGCGATATGTTCCAGACCTTGGTCACAAACTCCTTCCCCTCCCTAATCATGTTCTCGTTGTAGCGGTAGTCGCTTCCCAGCCTCCCCGCCGCGGCGGCCCAGAACCTCACGGGGTCGGCGCCGTATTTCTCAACGGGCAACAACAAGTCTATGACGTTGCCCTTCGACTTATGCATCGCCTCGCCCTTCTCGTCTAGCCCCATGCCGTTAATCCTCACGTGTCGGAAGGGCACATCTCCAAACAGCAGGTAGGCCCTAAGAAGGGCGTAGTACAGCCACGTTCTAATTATGTCGTAGCCCTGGGGTCTCAATATGGAGTGGGGGTACGCCCTCGGGAAGACGTTGAAGTCCTTGGTCGCCCCCGAGGCGTACATCCAGGAGATGGACGAGTCGAACCAAGTGTCCAACACCCTCGTGTCGCCCTCTAGCCTCCCGTCTCTGCACGCCTCCTTGACCTCGGGAGGCGGCTCATCTCTCCACGGCACGTAGTACTCGCCTCCCTTTGGCACAAGCGGGACGCGGTCGCCGTTTGGCTTAACGCACCACCATATGGGGACCTCTGTGGCGTAGTAGCGGCGCCTGGACACAGGCCAGTCCAACTCCAGAGACCTAATCCAGTCTATGAGTACCTGGCGGTATTCGGGCGGGTAGAACTCCATCTTGTGCGCCAACTCCACAAGCCTGTCCTTAAACTCCACCTGTTTAACGAAGAGCTCCCTAGTGACGATTATCTCCAGGGGGGTTTTGCAACGCCAGCAGACCGGCACGTTGTGGGTCAGCCTCTCCTGCTTCACCAGGAGGCCCTCCGCCTTGAGGTCTTCGATGACCTTAGCCCTGGCCTCCCTAACCGTGAGGCCGGCGTATCTGCCGGTCTTGATACGCCCCGCCTCGTCTATTATGATCCTAGTCGGTAGCTTCAGCTCGTTAACGATCATGAGGTCTCTCGTGTCTCCGAAGGTGGATATCATCACGAGACCTGTGCCGAACTTCGGGTTGGCAGCTCTGTGTGGGAGTATGGGCACCACCTGGCCCTCGGGCGGCACGACGGCGTGTTTCCCCTCCAGCTTTTTGTACCGCTCGTCCTCCGGATGGAATATGACGGCAACTGTGGCTGGCAGAAGCTCAGGCCTCGTCGTTGCTATGATTATGTCTTCGCCTGTCTCCTGGACTTTGAACTTTATGTAGTTGAGGCTGGTCTCCTCCTCCTTGTACTCAATCTCGGGCTCCGCGAGCGCCGTGCGGCAACGGGGGCACCAGGGCGTGGGCCTCTCAGCCTCGTATATTAGGCCTTTGCGCCAGAGCTCGACGAAGGTCTTCTGGGTCATCCGCCTATACTCCGGGCTGTCCGTGCCCTGAGGCCAGTAGTCGAAGGAGAGGCCCCACCTCCTGAGAGTTGCGACGAATTCTCCCTCGTATTTGTCCAGCTCCTCTTTACACAGCTGCAGGAACTTCTCCCGCGGCACCTCGTGGGCTACTATGTTGTACTTCTTCTCCACCTGCACCTCTATCGGGAGCCCGTTCCGGTCTAGGTAGAACGGGAAGACAACGTCGACGCCGCGCATCCTGAGAAACCTCGCTATCATGTCGAAGTGGGCGTAAGACGCCGTCTGGCCTATGTGAGGCCTATTGCTGGAGAGGTAGGGAGGCGGAGTATCTATGACGAAGACTTGGCCGGCCCCCGAAATCCGGGTCTTGAACCTGCCCTCCCTCTCCCAAGTCTTTATGAGTTCCTCCTCCCACCTGATGTCCCACCTCGTAGGAAGCTTATGCGACACGGTGATGTAGTTAGAAGGGTTTTTAAGTTCTGAGGCGCAACAAAAATTTAAATATCGTATAAGTTGCGTCCCAATGCTTAACCGTGAGATCTACCTCATAGCTGATGGGTCCGGCGGGAGGCTGGGGGAGTTCCTGGTCGAGCTCAACTTCGACCAGCCGGGCATCTTGGCAACGCTCTCTAACATCTTCGCCGAACACGATGTGAATATTGTAAACATAGCTATAGACGGGCCGCGTAGGCACCTCCACTTTATCACGGATCTCACCGTGGTCTCGGAGGAGCAACTCCAGGAGATCGTGAAGCAACTCCAGATGTTTGCCTTCGTGAAAAAGGTGAGGCACAGGATATCGGCAGCTCAGATCTTTGTCCCGAGGTGGATAATTCACGTGATAAACGGCAAGCCCGCGATAGCGGTGGAGAAAGAACTTGCGGCTTTTCTCCAGGACCCCCAGAGACTCGCCGAAGAGATGGCGAAGAGAGACGCCAAGGCGGTGAAGGAGCTTGTGGCATCTATCAACGCGGTTGTGCTGGAGGAGGCCCTCTATTTGGTACAGCTTAGAGGGTTCGCCTCGGTAGAAAGCACAGCGGTAGCCAACGGCAAGCTCACCGCAAGGCTGTGCAACCTGGCGCAGCCGCTTGCCAGGAGGTACCTCGAGACCTTCCTCAGGGAGCTGGGCCTCCAGGCAAGAATCGTAGATGACGGGGGCGTCTGCCTCAGGTTGGAGGCCTAGCCCCGGTCTTGGCGAGGTAGGGGTCTAGGAGGCCGGCTTTTTCAAAAAGCTCGCACACCCTGCATATATCCCTGGGAGAGACGGCGCCGCAGTACTTACACCGCCTCAGGGACTTGGCTCCCTGGGGTTCCCTCAAGGCGTTGGAGAGTTTTTCCCCGAAGGAGACGAGGTTGTACTTAACCGACGGCATTTCCCTCTCCATGTCTGCGAGGAGGAACTTCAGGTTGTACCTCGGGTTCGCTACCACGTATGGACACTCCAGCTCCATAAGCGGTATCCCGTGGTAGTAGGCGTATATCGCCACCTCCTCCTCTCTGACGTATTTAAGGGGCTTTATGCGGGGGATGAGGTCTTTCTCCTCCGCGTCCTCGTGGCGGCCGTACCAGCGGAAGCGCGAGAGGTTCCCCATTAGGACGTTCATAAGCACCGTCTGCGCCTCGTCGTCAAGGTTATGCGCCGTAGCTATCTTCGTCCACCCCCTTCTGCTCCCTATGATGTTCATAACACGGCGTCGTAAAACGCCGTCTATGGTGCACATATGTACCTCGTGCCCCCTCTTCGAGAGGTTTTCGGCGAGCTCCATCGCCGTCACTCCGAAGATGTCCTTGAAGCTGTAGACGTTGTACTCTATGCCGAGTTTGCCTGCGAGCTCTCTCACGTAGTCGCGTTTAGCCATCCTGTAGAAGCAACTGTAGGGATGCCCCTCGTTGATGGTGAAGGCCTCCATCTTTACGTCTTTTAACAAACCGCGTTGCAGGAACCTGCCCAGCATATAGAGGAGGACCAAGCTGTCTTTACCCCCCGACACCGCAACCGCGACGTAGTCTCCCGGCTCTATCAACCTATGTCTCCTGATCGTGTCTAGCACCTTCCTCTCGATGGAGCCAAATAGGCAACGGAGGCAGAGCTTCTCCCCGCTGGCGGCCCGGAAGTACTGCGCCTGCCTCTTGCCGCAACGGTCGCAGAGCGCCACCGCTACTTCTCAAGGTCTATATGGGGAATCGCGCCGTGTTTCCGCTCGGCCTTCTCCATCTCCAGCGTGAAGGTCTCCAGGGGGGTTCTAAAGATGTAGAAGACCAGCCCGCAGTTCTTACACCTCGCAATCATGACCGTGTTCTCCGGCCCCTTGTGGCGGTAGGTGTAGGGAGCCGGCAACGCCTCCCACTCGCGCAGTCCACAGCGCGGACACGTGATCACGCCTCAGTCCACATAATCCATATATTAGCTTTTTGCAAGGTTGGCCCGTACCCAGCTCCACGCCTCACACAGAGTTGGAAAATCCAGATGGCCTCCCCTCGACCCCACCATGATTGTGAAAAGGCCTAGGCCCATCGCCCCGAGATCCTCTTCGCCGTCTCCGACGTACACCGCCTCGTGGGGCTCGACGCCTAGTCTGCCGAGAACGTACCTAAAGACCGCCTTCGACGGCTTCCTCCGCAGTAAGACGTCAGATGTGGCCACCAGATCCGCCTCCACCCCCCACCTCTCCAGGAAGAGCCGGGGGAAGCATCTACAGGGGGTGTTGGAGAGGACCGCGAACCTCCACCTCCCCCTCAACCACCTGAGGAAATCTACAGCGCAGGGCCTTGGGGCGAGGCGCGCAGACACCTCCTCCACAAACCGCCCGGCGAGCTCCCGCGGGTCGCCGCCTGCCCTCTTCGCAAAAAGCCTGGCCACGGCCTGGAGAGGCACCTCGTACCCAGCCGCGTTCACCTCCTCCACGAACCAGGAGACCTCCTCCACGAGGTCGCGTCTGCCCAACACATTACGCCACACCTCCCAGAAGTCAACTCTCTCGGCTAGGAGCCCCCAGAAGCTGAGTATAAAGATCATACGGCGCGGTATCGGATAGACGGGGCGCAGATCACCCTCGCCCTGCCCTTCTCCACCAGGCGCATCAGAAGCCTAGTGGCAACCGGCGGCGGGATGCCTATTTTTAGAGCCTCCTCTACTATAGTATCCAAGTCGGCCTCGCCCCCTAGGCGAGCCAGTATCTCGTATATGGCCTCCACGTTGGGGGAATATGGCGGGGTTAAATGTATAGCACATGCGCCTCAGCGCTGCCGAACGCCGGCGGGGGGCTGGCCTTTAATTGGCACTGTTCTGATACCCCCCACCCAGAGCCAGTTGTACCTCCCGGCCAACACCATGAGCGCAGGCACCACCAGGGGTCTAACGACGAAGGCGTCTATCAGAGCGGCCAGCGCTATGGTGAAGCCCACCTGTCTCAACAGCAGTATCTGGGAGAGGGCTAGTGTGGAGAAGGCCGCGGCTAGTATTATTGCGGCGCCGGTGACCACGGGGCCCGTGGTGACTATGGCCCTCCGGATGGCCTCCCTCTCGTCGTAGCCCCGCTCCAGCTCCTCTCTTATCCTCGTGACTATGAAAATGTCGTAGTCCGTCCCCACGGCCATTAGGAAGGAGAAGAGTATGATGGGGACAAGCCAATAGGTGGGCTGCGCCAATAGGTCTTGAAACAGCGCCACCTCCGCGGCTAGGCTCCACGCGATAGACATCAGAACCGTAGCGATTAGGCGTAGCGGTATTACGAAGCTCCTGAGGAGGAGCGCCAGAACCACGAAGGCGGCCGCGACGACGACGTAAACCTGGAAGGTCCAGAACCTCACGTATATCTCGCTAAAGATCACGTTTTTCCAGGAGGCCGAGCCCCCTATCAAGTAGGGGCCGTACCTCTGCCTAAGCTCGTCAAGCCTGTGGTATATCTCCAGAAGGGCGTCCGACGTATCCTCCACAGACAGCCTTATGGACACGATGTACCACTCACCCCTTTTCTCGACCGTGTAGTTAACGTAGTGAGGTAGCTTTTCCACCTCCCGTAGTAGGCCCGGCGGTGGGGGGCTCTTCATCGCTATGTACGTAGTTGATATTGCAGTCACGTTGGGGAAGTAGGTGGTGGCTATCTCAAGCGCCCTCTTGTACTCCGTCTCCGGCATCGCCACGACCGGATTCGCCGTTATTTTCAAGCTGGTCGCCAAGTAGAGGGCGGAGAGGGCGGTGGCAAACGCCGCGAGAGCCGCCACGAGGAGAGGTCTTCTGAGGGCCGCCGCAACGGCCCTCTCCATTATCCGCGATCTGCCGGCGTGGGAAACGGTCTTTTTAGGCCAGAATATCCTATCTCCGAGGAGGTAGAGGAGGGCGGGGAGGATCAGAAACACGGTCGCTACGACGAAGGCTGTGGTTATGAGGTACCCTATCCCTATCGTCTGCATAAAGGGCAGGCGAGATAGGGCGAAGGAGCCGAGAGATGTGGCGACCACCGCGGCGCTAGCCGCTATGGCTCTGTTGGCGTAGCGCCTCACAGCCACTATGGCCTCGTCCTTCTCCTTCCCCAGGGCGCGCTCCTCCGCATATCTGCTGGCCATCAGTAGCATGTAGTCAACGCCTATGGCGAAGACCACGGGCGCCGCCATATACACGGTGATGTAGTAGATCCCCTGGATGTCGTGTATCTGGTGGAAGAAGCCCAGGACCGCCAGATACGTAAGCCCCACTGTCGATACTATCAGCGCTGGGGTGAGGAGTGTGCCCATGACGTAGAGGAGTACCACGAAGAGAGAGGCGGCTGTCGCTCTGTCTATCTTTGAGACGTCTTCGGTCACTACGTTTGTAAAGCTCTTGAGGAGGAGGGCCGAGGAGACGGGGACCCCAAGCCCACGTGGCACACTAGGCGTTTGGTTTGTCTCGACTATCGCCAGGGCGTATCTGCCCTGGTAGACCAACTTCGCCGCTGCTTCCACCGTATATATGGTAGGCGGCGGGAAACGCGCAGTGAGATTCCGCATAAGCTCCTCTCTAAACATCGACACGGCTCTCTCCACGTCTCCCCCACACACCAGCTGAGGCAGATATGGCCTGAGAATCGGAGGGGTTTTATCCAGGGCTGAGAGGTACACGTATTGCCTCACCCCCACCGTTGCCACGGCCCGGGCGATCTCCAGGGCTGTGGAATTCAGCCTGCCCCTGAGTATGGCATATGTGACGTTTTCCACTGCGCCCTCGCTTGCCCATGTTCTCCAGGTCACGTTGGCTAGATACGTCGAGACGTTGCCATATGCTTCGTCAGCCGCCTTCCTGACGGCGGTGTCTACGTCGTAGATCGCAACGTATCTCGCATACGCCTCTAAGAACCTCTTCGTCCTGTTGTCGAAGGCGTTCCCAGAGGCCGCAACGCCGTATGTGGCGAGGATAAGGCGCTTTGCCGCCTCTCTGGACTCCGCATAGACTCTCGCAAGGATTTCCAACTTGTCGCACATCTCCCTAGTGGAGTTGGATATGTGGAAGGCGGCCTCTCTGAAGCGGGCGGTGGCGTTGTCCACGGCAGCGTCTATTTTATCCCTGTAGATCCTCGTGGCGGCGTCGAGGATCGTCCACGGCGTTACGGCGTTGGGATAAATCCGCGTTAGATTCCTCGCCTTCTCCTCCAGGTGGGGGCCCGAGATGACGATGGGCACAGCCTTGCTCCCGCCTCCGCTTCCGACAATCGACTCTACGAGCTTCGGCTCGATGTCGGGAGGCATGAGCTTGGACTCGTCGTAGATCAACACGTCGAAGACGTGCGGCGCCTGGACGGCTAGGTAGATGTACATGGCCAAGAGGACAAGCGCGGCAACGACGGTCTTGCGCACGTGGACAACCGCTTTGCCTATTTAAAATTATATATCAGTGGCGGGTGTCAGCTGTGGAACACATCTTGATGATCGCCGTGGGCGACTTCAAAGCGCGGGCCGTCCGCTACATACTCACTGCCTTGGCCATAGGGGTTGGGGTCGCCCTCCTAGTCGCCCTCACCGCCGTGAGCGACGCCACAAGGGACTACGTGCAACAGACCCTCCTGAGGCTGTACCCAGCCGACATAATGCTGTATTCGGAGTCTATAAACATCCCCATGCGCCTCGTGGACTACCTAAGGGGGTACCCCCTCGTTCAGACGGCCGAGGGCATAATCATAACGACGGGCGTCTACCGGGGGAAGGTGGTCTCCATAGTGGGGATACCTCTTAGGGACGTGGACTACTTCGCCGTCGACCTAGCCGCGGGGCGGCTACCTGCGTCGGGCGGGGAGGCCGTCGTCGAGGAGTCCCTTGGCGTTAGGCCCGGCGACGAGATGGAGATAAAGATATACAGCGCATCCGGCGGCGAGAAGACCATCAAGGTGAAGGCCGTGGGGGTGATGAGGAGCTTCCTAAGGGGGTTCATAGGGGCTTTTAGGCTAAACCTCGTGGTGGTGCCCCTGGACTGGCTACAGAGCAAGCTGGGCACTGGGCCTTTCGTCAACGCGGTGTTGATCACCGCGAGGGATAAATCCTACGTGGCCCCCCTCTACCAAGCGCTTAAGGAGACGTACGGAGACGCCCAGGTCTATACACAGGAAAACCTGCTCCAGACCGTCACCCAGGTCTTCAACGCCTTGAACTTCGTCTTCTCCGCAATAAGCGGCGCAGCGCTGGCGACCGCCGCCATAACCACCTTCGCAGTTATGTCTATAACCGTCAGGGAGCGTCTAAGGGAGTTCGGCCTCATCAAGGCCATGGGGGTCCCCTCCCGCGACCTCGCTCTCTCCCTCCTCGTAGAGGTTTTCATAATAGCCGCCGTGGCAGGAGCCGTGGGAGTTCTGGTGGGCTACTTTGGGGCAAACGCGGTTAAGGAGGCGCTGGTTGGCATGGGGGTTAACTTCCACGTGCCTATAGCCTTCAGGCCGCAGTACGCGCTTCTGGGGATGGCCACCTCCCTAGCCGTGGCTATGGCCGGCGCCGTCGCGCCCCTCTACAAGGTGGCCAAGCTAAGGCCGCTTGAGATAATGCAACTATGGCGGTAGAGCTGAAACACGTAACTAAGGTATACGGCAGCGGCGGCGTTAAAACGGTGGCGTTAGACGGCGTTTCGCTTAGTGTTGCACAAGGCGAGGCGGTTGTCCTAATGGGGCCTTCGGGGTCCGGCAAAACGACGCTGTTGAACATAATCGCCACGCTGGATAGGCCCACCAGCGGGGAGGTGTACGTGCTGGGGGTTGACGTGGTTAAGATGTCGGAGGGGAAGCTGGAGAGGTTCCGCCTGCGCAACATAGGCTACCTCTTCCAGAGCTACAACCTAGTGCCCTACCTCACGGCGGAGCAGAACGTGGCTCTCCCCCTGGTCACGCTGGGGGTCAAGAAGGAGCTCGCCATGCTCAAGGCGAGGCTACTTCTGGAGCTGGTGGGTCTTGAAAAGGCGGCCGCGCTCTACCCCCACCAGATGTCCGGCGGTATGCAGCAGAGGGCCGCCGTGGCGAGAGCCTTGGCGGCCAACCCGCCTATCCTCATCCTAGACGAGCCGACCTCCAACGTGGATCCCGACAACGCCTCGCAGGTCCTCGGCCTTATTCACGTGGTCAACAGGCTGTTTAAATCCACTGTGTTTATCGCCACGCACGACCCCGAGGTGGCCCGCATAGCCACCAGGCTGGTGTATATGAGGGGCGGCAGGCTCTACGAAACAGCGGAGCCACCTAGGAGGGAGCTCAAGGTAGACGTCGAGCGGGCTGCCGCGGTGTATGAGAAGTTGAAACACATCGACGAGCTGGTTGGGATATGAAGGCGCTTGTCTACGCGCTTGTCTTGGCGTATCTGCTGGCGGCCTCTACCCTCGTGGTGACATACACAGTGAAGCCGGGGGGAGCGATTTCGGCGGAGGCCGCAGTCAGGGAGGTGGTTATAAACAACGGCTCCGCCCCCCTCAACTACTCCGGGGTAGTGGTGCCCCCCTACTCGGCGGTGGTCGTGGAGAGGCCGGTGGAGAACATCTACCCGCCCTTCCTGAGGATCGACGTTGACGTGCGCTACGTCAACGGAACGCTTTCGGAGGGGACGCTGTCGGGGGGTAGGGGAACCGCCGTAGATCTTACGCTGAGGATGTACAGCCTCGTGCCGGCGGCGGTGCCCGTGGTGGTTTCTATCCCCGTGGACGACAAGGTGGCTCTCCTCTACGGCGAGGCCCCCTCCTCTATATCCCAGATATCTGGGACCACGGTCTACTACTGGAGCCTCCTCGTGCAGAACTACACCGAGTTCCGGATAAGGCTGAGGGTAAGGCAGTTCGGCAGCTTCGGCGCAGTTAGAATGCCCACTGTGTCCGCAGTCGCCGTGTTGGACATAAACAAGACCGTCGAGTCCCTAGAGGCGCGTAGACAGGGCCTTGAGGGGGCTCTAGCGCGGCTTCGGAACTTCACAAGGGCTGTCTCCACGTTTACCGACGTGGCCTACGGACAGATCCAGAACCTCACGCGCCTGATCCAGATCCTAAACGCGACAGGCGCCGCGATGGAGCAAGGTGCTGTGGCCGTCAACGCCTCCACCTACGCTGTGGAGGCGCTGAGGCGGCAGATGCTTGCCTTGGGCGACGCCGCGCGCGGAGTCGCCACGACGCTTAACCAAAGCCTCCTCCTCGTCGATTATCAATACACGGCTTTGATCACCGCGGCGAACCTCCTCGAGGTGCAGTCTGCCGCGTTGACCTCGTACAACGCCGCCGCCGGCGAGGCGGAGAAAAGCCTTATCAACACCCGTAGCCAACTGTATACGGTTAGAGCTAACCTAATCGCCGCACGACAACAGCTAGATACCGCGATCAAAAACGTGGAGGAGGCCAAGAGGAGGTTAAGCGCGCTCAACGCCACCACGAGGGAGGCTAAACAAGCGGTAAACTTCACGTTATCTCTGCTTGACGCGACCGAGGCGCAACTAGCCGCCGCCCGAGCCGCCGTGGACTCCTATATCTCAACAGTCGACGCGCTTATCTCCACCATCGATTCTACAATCGCCACGCTCGACGCCACTAGAAGGAGCTTGGGGGAGTTGGCCCCGCTACTTAACAACACGGCGTCTTCCACCCGCGCCAACGCCACAGTCCTCAGGAAGGACATGCCGCAGATCCTCCTCAACGCCTCGAAGAACCTCCTCGCTGTGGCGGACAACCTCTACAAGACGGCGGGGGAGGTCTACAGATTCGTCGCCCCGCTCCACAACGCCTCCCGCCTCCTGCGGGATCTCGGGAGGCGACTCGTGGAATCCGCCGGCGCTCTCGAGCGCTACAGAGAGGAACAGCTGAGGGCTCTGCCCAAGCTCGGCTATGTGGAATCCACAGTCTACAACCTCACGGAGGCTGTGGAGAGGGAGAAAAGGGACTTAGATCTACAGATAGCGGCGTTGAAGAGGTACTACGGCGCTGTCAACGTCTCCAGAGTCGAGCTACAGTACTACATCCAACTCCCCATAGTCGTGAAAAACATAACCTTCGCCCTACCCCCCGCGGGCCACCAGACGAATAAACCAAAGGCTGAGCCTCGCCCCCCCGTCCTCGCACTGGCTACGACTGCGGTAGTAGCCACAGTTATGTTTCTGGCCCTAAGGCGGAGGGAGAAGAGGTAGGAAAAATTACGCCTTTAGTTCCGCAAAGCGTTGCCTATTCCAGCCGGTTAGGGATAGCCCCGTGACCTTCGTCCAGGTCTTCGCGTCTATCTTGAACGAGCTTTCTACCTTCTCGCGGTGGCCTACTACGTTGTAGGTACAGAACGGGAAGACGCGGCCGTCGGGCGTCGCGTAGTGAATATCGCAACGCTGGACGCGCTCTATGTCGTAGTTCATGGTGTCCATGAAGTGCATGATGCCTATCCCCACCACGTTGAAGAAGAAGCGGCCTAGCGAGTCGTAGTCCTTCTTGACCAGGAAGTCGTATATCAAATCCCTCACCCTTTTGTGCTTCACGGCCTTCAGAAGCTTCAGAGCTTTAACCTTGGCCGCGTGTTTGTACACGCCGCCCTTCGCCGCCGTGTAGTAGACATCCCACGCCCCTTTCTCGAAGGCGTCTACGTCTACTAGCTTGGTGATTGGGTATATGCGCTTCTCGTCTTCGTCGTAGTATATGAAGGTGGCGGCGCCGCACATGGGGTTCATGGAGAACAGCGGCTTTGGAGAGTCTGTCAGCGCCTCCACCATCTTGGCCACGGCGACTGGCCAGTTGGTGGGCCTCCAGTCCCACCTGCTTATCGCCCCGCCCGTCTGCTTCTCTATCTCTATGATGGTATCCGGTATAGTGATGCGGAACTTCCTAAGCTCCTCCTTGCTGTAAAGCTTGGCGCGCCCGGCAAAGCTAACAGGCTGGATATTAATCCATCTAACGACGTCTCTGTTCTGTATAGCGAAGTCTACGATTTTCCCAAGGTCCTTGTCGTTATAGTTTCTCGCCAGGGTTACAACTAGCACAATAGAGCGGTGGCCCAGCTTCCTCGCATTCTCGATAACACGCTCCTTGATGATTTTGTAGGCCTTGGGGTGATACATCCTGTGTCTCCACACGCCTTCGTTCTTCTCGTCAATTGTATCAAACTGGAGATACAAGGTAGAGAGCCCAGCGTCAAGTAGCGCCTTGTAGTACTCTATGTCGTTGGCTAGCCTAATGCCGTTGGTGTTCACCTCTATGTGCGTAAAGCCTAGCTTCTTCGCCATTCTTATGATCTCTGGCAGATCGTCTCTAAGGGTCGGCTCGCCTCCGGAGAGCTGTACGGCGTTTGGAGCCCAGGGCTTCTGGGCCCTCAGAGTCCTCAGCATGTACTCTATCTGTTCTATGGTGGGCTCATAGACGTAGCCCGCGGCGCCGGCGTTGGCGAAGCAGACGGGACACGCCATGTTGCATCTGTTTGTGACGTCTACTATAGCCAAGACCGTGTTGGACTTGTGGACTGGACAGAGCCCGCAACCCTCTGGACAGGAGCCCATGTCCTTGTAGAACTCAAGGTCGGTGTAGGGGTTGGCGAGGCCCTTCGCAATATATTCGGGCCTATCCCACTGAAGGAAGTAGTAGTACATCTCCGCGTCGCCCCAGTAGAGGTCTTCGAAAACGCCGTGTTCTGGGCACCTCTTCTTCATCCAGATGGCGCCGTTTTCCTCATACACCGCCGCCGGTATCCTGCGGTTACACACGGGACATAGAGAGAGCGTGGCTTTGACAACCCTGGCGTGCTCAGGTAGTCCGAACTGCCTCTTCAGCGTCTGTTGCCACTTTTCGTTCGTGAGCGTGGATCTGTACCTCTCGGGGAGGCTGTATTTCGACAGATCCACGAGCCTCCTCGGGCTCTCGACCAACACCTGAGTTGTCATTGACGGCGCTAGTTCACCAAGATATATACTTTTTAACTGAGTTACCGGAAGAAGGTTAAAAAGGAAATAGGGAGAAGACGCCGTGGAGGGGCTGGAGAGGGTTATGGCCTTGTTGGGGGTGGGGAAGAGGGAGGTGCAGATATACATAACGCTGGTGGAGCGGGGGGCTCTGACGGCAAGGGAGATCTCAGACGCCCTGGGGATCCCATATACAAAAGTCTACCAACACCTCAACAGGCTTGAGAAGGCGGGGGCGGTCAACCAGGAGAGGGGGTCTAGGCCAGCTAAGTTTAAGGCTGTCCCGCCCTCGGAGGTCTACAGGAGGTTGGTTAACACGGCCTCCGACGTGTTGAAGACGCTTAAGCCCACGTTCGACACCTTGCAGATGCTGTACGAAAGCCGCTACAGAGAGGTGGCGCCGACGTTTCTCACGCTTATTCGAGGCCAAGATCGAGTAGTGGATCTCATACAGGAGGTGGTCACCGCCGCCGAGGCTGAGGCCTATCTCGCGATACCCTTTCCAGAGGTCGCCACATATAGGCTGTTGGCCACGCTGACTGAGGAGTCCAGGCGCATATCCATAAAGGTGTTGACCACTGAGGCGCTTAGGCAGAGGTTTGACCTCCCCCCGCGGGTGGAGGTTAGGACAACCCAGGAGATGTTCGGCGGAGGCGCCATCGGAGGCGCCGTTGTTATATTTGTAAAATACGGCGGAGACATCTCCGGCATTTACTCAAACGAGAGATTTATTGCGGAGATAGCCCGTACATACTTCAACCACCTCTGGCAGAGGGCAAGGTAGCCTCAGCCGACAGACATATAAGCAACCAGCTACACAGCTCCGTGATGAGGTCCACAGTGGGGCCTACGACATGTGAGTGAGGTCTGGAGCACTGACAGCGACAACACACATCGCCCTTTAGGGCGGAGATGCCCCGTGGTCTAATTTTCTATGGAAGAGCCGCGAAGAAGGGTTGAGTGCTCTGCACGCTAGCAACTCGCAGATGGCCTTGGCAGGGGGACGGCCGCCGAGATATCTCTCGTGCGGGGCCGCTAGCCGTTAGCTCTGATCTCTCTCTTCCCTCACCTCGGAGCTCTCCCTCTTCGCCACCGAGTAGAGCTTGGCGTTTAGCGCGTTTTTTATTAGATCTGCGAACTCCCTGGATTGCGTCGCGACGATTATCTGGTACTTGTTTGATAGAGCGTGTACCAGATCTACGAAGGCCTTCCTTATGTTGACGTCTACGTATGGTATCGGCTCGTCGAAGATCACAAAGCCTATGTGGATGTTCGAGACATCACGGAGGGCCAGGGCTAGGGCGAGGGCGATGGAGAGCCTCTGCCCGTCGCTCAGTTTTGAAATGCCGTATCGCTCCCCCGTGGGCGTCACCGCGTAGAACTCGTAGTACCCCCTGCGCTGTTCTAAGTCGGCGTTGACGCCGACTAAATCTCCGTATTTGTAGAGCGAGAGAAAAACCTCGTTGAACTTCGATCTTGCCACCTCCAGCAACCTAGCCCTGGCGTTTACCTTAGCCAGCTCCAGCTTGGCCTTCAGCTCCTGGAGTCTGCCGTAGGCGTATAGGGCGGAGTCCAGCTTCTTCTTCAGCGATTCGGCGTCGCCGCCTACCTCCCTCACCACCTCCTCCAGGCTCGTCTTCTCCCTGTGAAGCTCCGCCATGCGGCTCGACGTTTTTTCTAAGTCGGCCACAACCTCTCTCCACCGCATTTCCACGTCGAGAGTTTCGCCCCCCACCCCCGCCTTTGCCAACGCCTCCTCCAGCTCTTTAACTCTACGGCGGAGCTCCCTAGCCCTCAGCGCTCTTCCGTATTTAGCCACGGCCTCTGCTATAATGCGCTTATCTATCCTCGCGAGGAGGGCCCGGAGCCTCTCTGCCTTCTTCTCCAGCTGTTTCACAGACTTCTCCGCCTGGAGAACCCTCTTGACCACCTCCTCCCTCTCAAGCGCGAGCTCCTGCGCTTTTGCCTTCGTGGCTAGGTACTCCGCGACTTCGCCGCTTAACGCGTCCATCTCATCTACGGCCTTCTCAAGCTCTCTTACCTTTTCCCTGAGGGCCTCCGCCTCCCGGATAAGCTCGCCGAATTTCCCCTCTACCTCATCAGCAACCCGTAGCGCGGCTCTGCGATCTATCGGCGAGCCACACAGCGGACACCGCTCAGCCCCAGTCTCCGCCGTGTACAAAGCCACTGTTCTCAACGCCGAGTGAAACGCCACGGATCTCTCCACTTCGTCAAGCCGCTTCCTCACCTCAGCGAGGGCCGCTCTTGCGGCGTCTAGAGACTGGAAAGACCGCTGAAGCTCCTTAAAGCGGTTGTACGACTTCTCCAACCTCTTGAGCTTAGCCTCGGCGTCCCGCACCTCTTCGTCAAGCCGCTTCGCCCTAGCCAGCAATTGTTCATACGTCTTCTTAGTCTCCGAGATCTGCGCCTCCAACTCGCCCGCCAGCTTGAGGAGCGCCTCGTAGGCCTCGGACATGGCCGTGGATAGAGATTCTAAATCTGCCGCCTTTTCCAGCCTCTCGGCAAGCTCGCGGCCCAACAGATGTTCGTATTCCTCTAGTGCCTCCCGAAGCGCCTCCCTTATCTTCTCCACCGCAGATACGTCGACATCTCCGCCGGCATCTGACTCCAAGACCTCAAGCTCCGACTTCGCTCTGTAGTACTCCAGGAGAAGGCCCTCGTTTTCTCTGATCTTCTCCAGGTAGGCGGTCCTCCTCTTCGCGAGGTCAGCGGCCTCGGCCGAAAGCGCCTCCTCCCTCTTCTTCAACGCCTCAAGCTCTTGCTCAACAGCCCCCAGCCTAGCCTCTACGCCTCTGTAGCCCCCATACCGCTTGATGACCTCCCTGTATTTCTCATACGACGCAAGCCTCTTCCTGAGATCCTCCGCAACGTTGAGCAGGGCTTTCTCATATGTAGACACGGCCTTGATCACGCCGTCTACGACGTCTATACCGAAGAGACGGTCCACCGAGAGAGCCCTCTTCTGCGTTGTGCCGTATATGAAGCCCTCAAGCGTCCTATGCGATATGTAGACTAGGCGCTCGTAGACGTCTTCGTCAGCCCCCAGGAGCTCCGCCAGCTTCTCCTCGGCTTGATCCCCCCGGTGTTCTACGCCGCCGTAGTGCAGGACAACCCTCTCGCCGCCTCTCCTCCCCAGCCTTCGCTCAACGCGCAGCAACTCGCCGCCTTTCCGCAACTCCAGCGCCACCCTAGCCTCTTGCGCATCTGCGTTGATTAGATCGACAAGCCTCGCAACTCTTTCCTTCACCTCAAGCTGTCTACCAAACAAAGCGTACTCTATTGCGTACAGTATCGATGTCTTGCCAGCGCCTATTCTGCCCCAGAAGACCGCGGCGTCGCCTATGCGTAGCTCATGTCTGCCTTTGTAGGATCTGAAGTTCTCCAACTCAATCCTCTCTATCCTCCACATCGACCCCCAGCCTCCTCAGGTACTCGTGGAGCACCGCCTTAGCCGCCTTAGCGCCGCCTTGTCTATAGGCTACGACCAACGCCTCGGCTAGCTTCCCCTCGTCGGTGGCTCCAAAGGTCCTCCTTATCTCCTCCAGGAGTATATCCACGTCGGAAATGGCGGCCGGCCTTTATATACTAACTCCCCCCTCTCCCCCTAGACCTAAGTATCCGAACCCACTCGTTTTCCGCAACCGAGCTCGGCGCCGCCGGCTGGGGCTCCGCGCGGGGGCTCTCCGGCGTTGTCTCACGCCGCTTGATCTCCTCAAGCCTCTGGTCAACGTACCTCTTCAACTTCTCATACAGCGTCTCCTCAAGCTTCTTCAGTTGCGAGTTGACGTACTCCATGAGGGCGGTCCGCACCGCGTCTGCTCTACCTAGATCCGCCTGGGGGGTAGGCCGCGGCTTTGCGAAGATCTTTATCTCGACGCCCTCGGGGCCCTTCGAGGGGTCCACAACCACCAGGCCCAACCCCTGGCTCTTGAAGTACCTCGGATCCACAAACGGCATAGCCTCCGGCAGAACCGCGAGAAAGATCTTCGACGCGCCAAGGCCCAACAGCTCGCCCACGCGTTTATACATCTCGGCCTCCTCGTAGACCTCCGCCAGGTAGACCCCCACCGCCACTCTGTTTAAACCCTCGTCGAAGAGGAGGACCCAACCGCTCTCACCGGCGTACCTCATGCCCAGGGTCTCGGAGAAGAATTTCACCAGCAGCAACTTGGGGAGATCCACGTCTACTTGATGAAGTACCACCCCTCCTTGGTGGAGTCCGACCACTCCAGCGAGAGGGGCAGGGCGTAGCCGTAGATCACCGCCCCCCTCCACACGGAGTACTGCGGCTCAGAGACGAGGCGGACGTTGACCTTTGAGGCCAACACCGGGTTTTTCTCCTCCAGCGCTATCTTCACCCTGGCTACGCTGTCTACAGCCACGTCCTCTAGGCCGGGGGGGACGCGCCAGCTGAAGGCCCCCCCGCTTAGGATCACCTGGGAGGCGACTCTGTCCTGTATCTCAACAGACACGTTTCTAAGCGATGTAACAATCGCGGTCGCCACGTCCATCTCGCCGTAGAGGGTCACGTCGCCTATAACGGCGTTTTCTATGTGGAGACGCGACTGCTCTATGTAGCTCTTTATCTCCTCGTGGTTGGGGTCGAAGACGATCTCGCCGATTAGGAACCTAGTCCAGGCGTACTCCTTTGGGAACTCCACCTCGACCACCGGCGAAAGCCTAACCTTTGTGACAAACCTCTCCGGGTTGGACTTGGCGGTCCTTATAGCCTCCCTGAGGTTTCTGGGGACGAGGCCTACAGCCCTCTTCACCATCTCAACGGCGTACTCCTCCCTGGCTATATCGCTGTAGCCTATGTCCTTCAAGATCTCCCTAGTGATCGCGTTGGCCTCCGCCCCGCCTCTGTTCAACGCCACCAGCCCCTCCCTGATGAGGGCGAAGCTAATCGGCGCTATCTGTATATTGCCGTGGCCCCCCTCCACTATGATGCAGTTGACCGCGTTTTCCGCGATGGCGACAGCCAGCGGCTGAGGCAGTATCGTCACGGCATGTATCTTGAACTCGCTGGCGAGCTCGGCATATATGTCGAAGAAGGACTTGTACATGTAGTCCGGCGCGAGCGCGGAAAGCGCCACGGAGATGAGCCACCCCCTGAACTCGGGGTCGGACGCCGGGAACTGAGCCAGCGTGTATCTGGCGAGCTCTTTCAGAACCCTCCACGCATCCTCGTCGTCTCTCCTCGCGATTCCGTCTCTCAGAGGATACTTCAGGTTGCGTTGGACATCCCTAACG
The DNA here is from genome assembly GCF_000019805.1 of Pyrobaculum neutrophilum V24Sta. Classification (NCBI taxonomy): domain Archaea; kingdom Thermoproteati; phylum Thermoproteota; class Thermoprotei; order Thermoproteales; family Thermoproteaceae; genus Pyrobaculum; species Pyrobaculum neutrophilum. The sequence continues at coordinate 1,278,884 of NC_010525.1, read as the reverse complement.
CTGGACAGATACTTGCGCACCTCTTCGTCCCCCACCACGAGACCCCTAGACAGCACCTCCGGCGGGATCCTCATCTTGACGGACTCGGGGAGATCCCTGAGGAAGAGGCCCCTGGTCTGGGCGACTCTAGGCTCGTTGAGCGAGATGGGGCCGAACTTTACGTGGCTGGTCCCGTAGTCTACGCCGAAGGTGTACTTGAGCCTATAGGCGTCGGATATCACAAACCCAGCGGGACACCACTATTTTAACCTTCCGGCCTCACCCTGATCTCGCCCTTTTCCACGCTGATCAAAACCACATCGCCGACGTCGATATCGCCGAACACCTCCACCTCCTCGTCCGTAAGCCAGAGGGTGAGCCTGGGAACCGCGATTTTACCTCCGCCGAACGGAAGCGAGCGGACGATCTGGGTCACAAGCGGCATTACCTCCCTCATCAGCTGCGCCGTCTGTTCATCCTGCGCCGAAAAAGCCGCAACTGGACCAGGCAACTCCCTCTCTTCCACCACGTCTATCTTTATGTACTTAGCCCCCGTGGGGTCGTACACCAGCTGCTTAGAGACAACCACGCCTCTTATGGTGGCCATGCCGACCAGCCCGCCACGAGTATATATACTTTAGAGGATGCCGAACTCCCTAAGGAGTCTCTCCAGCTCGGCGGAGCGGAGGTCGAAGTAGCCACCCACGCCTCCATATTTAGACAGCACCTTAAGCCAGTCGCCCGACCTAGTGACCCTAGCCATGGCCTTATACGCATCCTCTAGATCCGCCTCCCCATACCTCCTGTATCTATCCCTGTGGAACAACAGCTCCAGGGGAAGCCGGGGCCGCGGCTCCGGGTCCTCATCGGGTACGCCTATGGCCAAGCCGAAGAGGGGATATGTGAGGTCGGGTAGCTCAAGCATCCTAGCGATTTCGCGAGGCGCGTTTTGGACAGCCCCTATGAAACACGTGCCGTACCCAAGGGCAGTCGCCGCCAAAGCCATGTTTTCGGCCGCGATGGCGGCGTCTACGGCCGCGAAGATAAAAAGCGCAAGCTTACGCTCCGCCATCTGGACATCCCGATATCTCAGAAGCTCCCTAAGCCTGTACAAGTCCGCGAGAAATACAAAGAACTCTGAGGCCTCCTCCACGTGGCTCTGCCCTATGAGCTTCGCCACCTCAGACCGCACGGCCGAGTCGGCAACCCTAACCGCCGTCCATAGGTGCAGGGTGGCGTCTGTTGGCGCCAGACGGCCCGCCTCCATGATCCTCTTGACGTCATCCTCAGGCATCGCAACCCTCTTGAACTTCCTTATGGATCTCCTCCTCTGAACCGCCTCGAGACAGTCCATGGCAGATGGGCAAAATATTTATATGAATATTTGGTCGCCGGGCCATGGTTGCCCAGGAGTTCCCAGAGGATTGGGAATATTCAGGGGGAGAGCTCGAGAAAACCCTCAAGGTCAGAGCCACATGTCCCTACTGCAAACATAAGTTCGAGGTGGAGATAGGAGAGAGTTGGTACAACATCGGCTTCAGCATCAACTGCCCCAAGTGCGGGAGGTCCTTCCCAATTAACATGTACGGCGAGGTGATAGGCGTCGTAGAGCCCAAGAAATAACACAGGTATTACGCCGCGCCGTTTTTTAAACAGGCGGGTTTTAGGACATGGAGCCCATAAGGAAGATTGAGGAGGGGCTTAAGGAGCTGTACGACAACAACGCCGGGAAGGTTGAAAGACAGCCCGACGTAGACATATACGACGTCGGCGACAACATAGTCATCTACATAGATATGCCGGGGATGAGGAAGGAAAACATCAAGGTCAGGGTGTACGACCGAGCTGTGGAGGTGACGGCCGCGCCGGTGCAGCCTGAGGGAGGGGGGAAACCGCTGAGGAGGGAGAGGATAAGCAACTTCCCCGTGTCTAGGAAGGTCGAGGTGCCCTACAGGCTGAGGGTAGACAGCGCCAGGGCAATCTATAGAGACGGGGTGCTACAGATAGTTGTGGCAAAAGCGGGGGAGTACGGGGTAGCCGAGCTAAAAATAGATTGATTATTCGGGAGGCGGTAGGCTTATCGATAGGAGTTTTGCGTGCTCCGCCGTGATCTCCACCTCTTTGTACTTCTCCGGCTTGGCGGCTCCGCCCTCGATCTTGACCTTGTGGAAGAGGAACTTGCGGTTTGGAACATCGGCGGTGAAGAGGCGCACCTCCTTCAGCGAGGCGAGATAGTCCGCAAGCTTCTTGTCCGCCAACACCGCGGACAGCTGCTTAGTGGCGAGCCAGACCCTTACGTGGATGCCGAGGGCGCCCTTGTAGCCGGCTTGTGAGAGGGCGGATAGGATCTTCTTGGTGATCTCAGCGACGTAGCTGAGTTTCTGCTCGCCTCCGAAGGATAGATATACGATGTCGGGCTTGTAGTCCACGACCTTCTTCGCCACCTCGGCCTCCTTCCCGTCCTCATATGTGAAAACCGCCGCCGCCTCGTCTCTGTAGTTGCCCTTCGCGATATACGACGTGGCGAGCGCGGCAGCCATAGCGCTACAGATCCTGTCTGGGTACGTTATCACGGCGACCCGCTTGTAGCCCTCCAACAGGTTCTGCCCCACTAGGTACCCCGTCAGGGATCTTAGGTATATTTCCTGTTCCAGGGATGCCCTGCTTGCCGTTGCCATGAAACGGCTTCGAGTTCCACTTTTAAAGCTTAGCCCAGGAAAAGCCGAGGAGTACCACCTCTCCGGTCTGTCGGAGCACAGTCGCCAGGGTAAAGGTCTTTTTCACGCTGTGGCCCAGTCTGCCGCCACGCGTTATATCCGTGGCCGAGATCCCCCTGTCTGGCTCTAGAAAAACCACCACCATCGGCGCGTGGTCTATGCCGGGGCCCTTTTCGTAGACCGAGAACAACGCGCCGAATTTAAGCCCGCTTTTTACGACGTAGCCGAGGTCCCGGAAGTACTTGTATATCTTGTATACGTCGTCGAAGTTTCTGATCATCCCTCTCCCAAGCTCCGCGAGCTTCTCCGGAGGGATCTCGGCTCCGTCTTCAGCCACAACCTTGATCCTCCCCCTCTCGGCTAGGTAGAGCGCCTCGTATAGGGCTAGGATTAGCGGGGCAGATACCTTGTCCACCTCGTCTCGCTTAACTTTGTCGTAGCCGAGGAATCTGCCGTAGAAGCCCTCCCTGTATAACGCCCTGGCGAGTTCTACGTCTTGGACAACTACGGCGAGCCCTCTTAAAACTCCGCTCATCTCTTTCTCACAGTTACAACGGTGCCGTCGGCTACGCCTAACGCCTTGAGATCCTCGGCGGAGATGTGTATCTCGCCCCCCGGCACTTTACCGTCGTGTACCGCCTTGAAGACCCGCCTCTTCTCGTGGGAGGAGCCACCTGGGGCCACCACCTCCACCTCCTCGGGCTTATCCAACGCCTCGTATATCTCGGTGGGTATCTTGGCCACCCCCTCCTCAACGCCCTCGGCGGCCTTCACCTTGACTCTGCGCTCCCCCTTCCTCTGCTCCTTCTTCTCCTGCTGCGGCGATAGAAATGGCGGTATGAGGAGCTTCCTCCCCCTTTCCACATCTCTATTTTCTGCCATAGGAATAGGGTAGCACCGACTTTAAAACTTATCGAGCTTCCAACGCCTCAGCCGCCTCCTGAAACGGGGTTCCCCTCGTCACCAACGCTACGAAGGCCTGCACCTGCTCCGTCTTAACCCTCACCTGTCTCCTGGTGTCCCGGTCTCTCACGGTGACCGTGCCCTCGGCGGGCGTCTTCTCGTCTATGGTTACCGCGAGAGGCGTGCCTATCTCGTCGCATAGGGCATATCTGCTACCTATTGTGCCGTCGTCTTCGTAGAGCACGTAGAAGCCCTCCTGAGCTAATCTACGGGCGAGCCTCTTGCCGATTTCCACGTATTCGCTCTTTTTCACAATCGGCAGGATACACGCCGCCACCGGCGCGACGTCGGGCGGTAGCCTTAGGTATCTCCTCCCGTCCTCCTCCGTAACCGCGTGTTCCAATACGACGTAGAAGATCCTGTCAAGGCCGAAGGACGGCTCTACGACGTGTGGGATGAACTTCTCCAGGTCTGTCTTCCTCCTTTCCGTCTTTATGTACACCATGTCGCGCGTCACCACGAAGGGCCCCGCTACGGCCTCCTCCTTGCCCGCCTTGAAGGCCTCCAGAAGCGCGCCTTCGTGCTCCTTTATCGCCTTGATCACCTCGCCTATCTTATCCCCATATCTCTCCCTTATCGCGGCTGGGTTGGGGTATAGTCTGGCCACCTCCACCTCCTTCGGGACAGGCAGACGCCTCTCGAGGTACATCTCCCGCCCGCTGTATCTGCTGTGTCCAGACAGATCGTAGTCTGTCCTGTATGCGTGGCCGGACACCTCCACCCAGCCGAACCTCTCCGTGAGCACCATCTGGTCGTACGACTTGGCGGAGTAGTGGGCTCTCTCGTGGGGTAGCTTGCCGAGGAACTTCTGCCTCTCGACGGGGACCCCCAGCTCCCTCAGGAACCTCGTGGCCAAGGCCATGAAGAAGGCCATCCACTCGTTTGCGTACCCCCGCTCCACGATCTGCTTCGCCGTTAGGTAGAGGGGGTCGGTCTTGCCCTTGGCTACATACTCCTCGGGCACTATGGGGACCTCGGTGTTTTCAACCTCAGGCAGATATGGACAGCTGGGGTTCTGCGGGTCGAAAAACAGCTCGATCTCCATCTGGGTGAACTCCCTCAGCCTTATCAAGCCCCCTCTCGGCGATATCTCGTTTCTCGCGACTCTGCCTATCTGGGCAACGCCGAAGGGGTGCCTCCGGCCCACGTATTCGGCGAGGCGCGGAAACGCGACAAAGATCCCCTGGGCTGTCTCGGGCCTGAGATAGCCGGCGCTTTCGCTGTAGGGGCCTATGGTGGTCTTGAAGAGGAGGTTGAAGGTTTCCACGCCCCCCAGCGGCCCTCCGCAAGCTGGACACACTATCTTGTACTCCCCAATCAGCCGCTGTAGATCCGCCGCGGATAGACCCTCCGTCGATATCTTAACCCCCTTCTTCGCCAGCTCCTCCTCCACAAGGTGATCAGCTCTGTATTTCCTACCGCATTTTGTACACGCCACTATGTAGTCTGTGAAGTGGTCTAGGTGGCCGGAGGCCTTGAAGACGGGCTCCGGCATCACCACCGGCGTCTCCACCTCCACAATCGTCTCTTGATACGGCAGGACGAAGACCCTCCTCCACTTCTCCACTATGTTGCGCCTTATCTGAACGCCGAGGGGGCCGTAGTCGTAGAACCCCCCCACGCCGCCGTATATCTCCGACGAGGGCCAGTACAGCAACCTCTTTTTCACGATCTCCTCAAGCACCTCCGCGCGGCTCACGCGGGTGGGAGAGCACCTATTATTAAGCACTGCGCCCTGACCCTTTCCTTTTATATAACCCGGCTGGGGAGGCCGTGAACCCCTCTGTCAGACTGTGGCTCGCCTCGCTTTACCTCTTCGTCATGGGCACAATCTCGCTTGCCTACACCATGGTGGAGCTCCTGCTGGGGGTTATGTACGGTAGCCTACTGGTCACCAGCGACGCCTTCCACGGGTTTATGGATTCCGCCATCGCCTACGTCTCTGGGTTCGGCCTCTACTACGCCTCTAGAAGGGGGCGGTCATTCCCCTGGGAGATCTACCGACTCGAGAGCTTGCTCACGTTGCTCTCGGCGTTCGCGGTGCTGGGCTTCTACACGTACCTCCTCGCCACGTCGGTGAGATTAAGCGGCGAGCCCACGCCGCTCTGGATGACCACGCTCCTCCTCGCGGGGGGAGGGCTCACCTACCTCATGTATCTCTGGGAGAGACACAACTACAACACGCTCAGGCTGGAGATCATCAAGGCCGACGCGCTCCACGCAAAGATAGACACAGCCCTCTCAGCCGCCTCCGCAGCCGCCGTAGTGGTGAGCAACCTCCTCCACCTCACCGTGGCGGAGGTCGCCGCAGTGTTTGTGATATACGGCTACGTCCTCTACGAGCTGGTAAAGCTGTCCAAGGAGGCCATGTACGGTATACTCGGCGCGTTGTATAAAGACCCAGACCTCGAGGAGAAAATCAAGGAGGGGCTTGCGGAGCTGGGCAGACCCGTCATCGTTAAAATAAGGAGGGCGGGTAGCTTCCTCGTCGTATATGCGCTAGTCGCCGTAAGCCCAGACATGACGGTGGGCAGGCTACACGCTCTGAGAACAAGAGCTATTAGGGCGATATCGAAGATGCATCCGCTGATTGTCCACGTCGATATCAAGATAGTGCCTAAATATAAACGTGGACGAGAGGGGAGACATGCTTAAGAACGTCTGCGGCCCGGGAGACGTCAAGCTCTTCGGAGCGCCGATGGAAGACACCCTGAGCTTCCGGCCGGGGACCAGGTTCGCCCCCCAGAGGATCCGCGCCATCTTGCCCTACCTCGAATATACGACCATCCTCGGCAACCCCAGGGGGCCGCTCTGCGACCTCGGCGATGTGGAGCTCCTCCAGGGCGCGCCTGCGGAAAACGTGGCGAGGATAGAGCGGTTTATACAGAAGGTGGAGCCCCCCTTCATAATGGTAGGCGGGGAACACACGGCCACCCTGGCGGCGTTGAACGCCCTGAGGCCAGACACCTATGTCCACATCGACGCGCACTTCGACCTCAGAGACGAGTGGCCCCCCGGCCAGAAGTTGTCACACGCCACCTTCGCCAGGAGAGCCCACGAGAGGCTGGGCTTCTACGCCATCTACATAGGCGTTCGGGCGTACGACGACGAGGAGCGCAGATACGCAGAAGAGGCGCAGTTCTACGTGTTGGAGGGGCCCGACTTCAGTAGGGAGGACGTGTCAGACGCCGTGTCCACCGCCTCGGGGAGGGTGTATCTGAGCCTAGATATCGACGTGTTGGACCCATCCGAGGCCCCCGGCGTCGGCACCCCCGAGGCCGGAGGGCTGAGCTACAGGAAGCTGGAGTACCTGCTGGCCGACCTCATCCTATCGCTCAAGCCCGCCGCCGTCGACATCATGGAGTACTCTCCCCCCAACGACGTCTCAGACATAACAGCTGTCAAAGCCGTCAGACTCATCATGCACATGGCGTCCCTACTAGGCGGAAGATGACCGCGCCCGCGGCTTTCAACAATGTGAAAGACGTCAGCCAGTATGCCTCTCCTCATCGTCAGCCGCGAGCTACAACATCACAAGGAGGCCGGGGACACGGTTAATAAATGTGTAGCTCCAATAAGGCGATGAGGGCGCTTCTGGTAGGGCGCTTCCAGCCGCTCCACTGGGGCCACGTGAAAGCAGTGGAGTGGCTCCTCTCTCAACACGACGAGGTGGTGATAGCCATAGGCTCAGCCGACAAGGCGTTTACCCCGGACAACCCCTTCACGCCGGGGGAGAGGATCGAGATGTTTAGGAGACACTTCGGCCCAGACCGCCGGCTGCTCTTCTGCACGGTCCCAGACACCAACGGGCCGTCGAGCATCTGGGGGGCCTACCTGCGGCATTGGTGCCCGCCCCACCACGTGGTCTACTCGAACAACCCCTGGGTGGCCATATCGCTAAGGCACTGGGGCGTGGAGGTCAGAGGCCACCCCCACTTCGGCGACTACTCAGCCACGGCGGTACGCCAGCTGATGGCAAAGGGAGACGACAGCTGGAGGGCGTTGGTGCCGCCGGCGGTGGCCCAGTACATTGACGAGATAGGGGGCGTTGAGAGGGTAAGACTCCTCCACGACAACGTTTATAAATGGGGGCGTTAGAAGCGACGTGGCCGAGGAGAGGAAGCTCTATATGTGTATGAGGTGTGGGAGGGTGTTCTCAAAGCCGGAGATGGAGATCCTCCCCGGCATCAGGTGCCCCTACTGCAACTTCAAGATAATAATGAAGGTCAGAAGCCCAACCGTAAAGCGGATACCCGCCGTCTGATGGCCGCAGACCTCCCCCAAGTCGCCGAGCAACTAAGGAGGTCCAAACTGGCGGAGGCGCTTAGAATCGACGTGGTCGGAGGCAGGCTCGTAGTAGACGTAGAGACGGGGAAGGTGAGGGGCTACATAATCGCGGTGCGGAGGGGGAGAGTTCGGATGAGGATAGACGGCTACACCATCGTGTGGGACCCAGAAACCGACACGGTGACCTGGGCTGGAGGCAGAGGGCAGTAGCCACGCGCTGGGCCCGACGCTTGCCTTAGGCACAACGGCGACAAGTTTAAAAAACCCCCTCAAAAGTTGGGCAGGGCCCGTAGTCTAGCGGCATGATGCCCGCCTTACACGGCACACCCGCAACAGCCTAAGAACGCGGGTGGTCCCGTCAACCCCCCGCCGAGGGGGGTTGGGATAGGGTTCGAATCCCGGCGGGCCCACCAGGACCCCTCCTCGCCCTAAGAGGCCGTGTCGTAGAACACGAAGCTACCGCTGGACGTTGTAAAGCTTATAAATCGGGGAGATCGGATATTGGGGGCCGTCGTCTAGCCTGGTAGGATCGGGCGTTGCCCCCTGAGGCGTGGCTTGGGACCGCCATCGGCGGGAGCCCACGTGGTCCCGGGTTCAAATCCCGGCGGCCCCACCACGTTTTTAAACCGGCAGGACTCGGGTGGCGTGTACGTGTTCGATCTCGACGGCACGTTGGTGGAGTCCGTCGACGCACACGTCGCGGCGTGGCTGGAGGCATTGAGGCTTATGGGCGTCGAGAGGAGATACGAGGAGGTGAAGCCGTTGATGGGGTTACCTGCCCGCGACATTGCGGCGGCGCTTTTCCCGGAGCGGGCCGCAGAGCTGGCAGCTCTTAAAAATAGGCTGTTCCTGGAGAGGTACCTCGCCCTAGTGAGGCCCTACGAGGACGTCTCCGCGCTGGAGAGGCTTCCGAGACCCATAGCCGTTGTCACATCGTCAAGCGGCTACGTGGCGCGGCGGGTGATCGAGGCGGCGGGGTTGTCGCATCTGGTGGATTTTGTCCTCGGGGGAGACGAGGTGCCGCGGGGGAAGCCGGCGCCGGACCCCCTCTATGTGGTAGGCCAACGCTTCTCCGTCGACACGAGGGATATGGTGGTTGTGGGAGACTCGGAGTACGACATGAGGATGGCAGAGGAGGCGGGGGCCTACGGCATCTGTATAGCGAGGAGGGGCGTCTGCCGGGGGGCCAGGAGGGTAATCTACAGTCTTTTTGAGCTGTGAGGAGTACTGGCGGGCCCGGTGGGATTCGAACCCACGACCTACGGGTTAAAAGCCTCGGCAGACCCGGCTGGGTCCTCCGCCGCTCTAACCGGGCTGAGCTACGGGCCCGGCAGTTGGCACTACGACCGTCTTTTTAAGTTTTTTGCTGTTTTAACAAGCGTTTGAGGGCCAGCGCGTCTTCGTACATATACACGTTGTTGAACATGACGTAGGTCTCGCCGCTCCCCAAGCTCGTCAGTATGCCGGCGACTCTGGACAGATCCTCGCCAGTGTATCTATATCTGTAGTTCACCTCGCCTCCGCCGAGGCCATGCAGTCTGAAGTAGCGTGTGAAGCCGGGGGGCGGCTCTCTCCTCAGGGGGTCGACGGCGATTATCACGCCAAGCTCTGCCACCCTCCGTATCAAGGCGGGGTCTCTATACGTCTCGCCTCTGGGCTCCCACGCTATTTTTACACCGCCGACCACCGAGGCGAAGAAGTCGTAGATGTACGGCTCAGGCCTTAGGCTGGGGGGCGTCTGAAACACCAACACCTCCGGCTTAAGCGGCGCCACGGCCTCGAGGAACCTCTGCCAGAGCTCCAGGTTCTCGCCCGTGGGCTTTAGAAGGCCGTGTTTCTCCCCGGGCTTGAACCCCCTCGTCCTCTTGAAGGTTGGACTACCCGGCGGGTGCGTGAGGCCCTGGAACACCTTCGCCGTGAAGCGGAACTGGGGGGCCTCCTGCCTCAGCTTAGCCATCCTCTCGGGGTTCGGCATGTTGTAGAACGTCTCCTGTAGCTCCACAGCGTCTAACGCCTCGTATATAGCCCGACGAGACTTCGGAAAGCCGCACGTCCCGACATATATCTCCATGCCTTTAAAAAGCCGTAGATTTAAATGGCCGTGGAGGATAGACTCATATATTCGGGCCTCCGGAGTTGCTACGCCGTAAACGAGGGGATGTATGTGGAAGGCGGCAGAATCGACGTGGGTAAGGCGGCGGCTCATCTATACCTCCACATGCGCGACCTGGAGAGGGGCTACACCTACGACCACAGGTGTAGACGCGTTGAGATGACCCCCGAGCTCTTCGAGGCCAGATCTAGGTACCTCGTTAAGCTCTGTAGAGAACAGGGCGGTTTAGACTGCGGCGAGGTGGAGAAGCTCGTAAACCACGTGTTGAAGAACTTCGAGCTCCCCCCGTGGGCTTTGGATCTTGCGATGAAGAAGATCGTTAAGATATCCCGGCTTTTCTAAACCCAAACCTTTATATATCACGGATCTGTGGGTCCAATGGACGAGAAAAAGAGGCAAAACGTGGAGGACGTCCTCCGCAGACTCCCCGTAGAGTACACAGAGGAGGAGGGCGAGATCGTGGTGAAGGTGGGCAAAGGCAGGAGATTGCCAGAGTCCCAGTTCAGGGAGACCATAACCGAGCTGAAGAAGATGGGCTTCAAGTTCGACCCAGAGTCGAAGACCTGGAGGAAGAGGGCTTAGGGAAATTTCACTTTTCCGCTAGAGCTCCGCGTATATCGGCTCCCCAGGCCTACCCCAACCTCTGGCCATGGCCTTTGTGTTAAAGGCGTAGGCCGTGTTGCCTCTGGCGTCTACGGCAATGATGCCCGCTGTGTCGGAGCCGTAGGCCTCTGTGATCTGTCCCACGGCACGTTCCACCGCCTTAGCCACGTCGCCCATCTCCACAAGGGCGTCGCGCGCCCTCAGGCAGAGGTGACTCATCAAGATCGCCTCCCCCAGTCCCGTCGCGCTGAACGCGCCAACGCCGTTTTCCGCCCAGTAGCCCGCGCCGGGTATAGGGCTATCTCCCACCCTCCCAGGCCACTTGAGCCAAACGCCTCCCGTGGAGGTGGCGGCGGCCACGTTGCCCTCTCTATCGAGGGCAACCGCCCCCACCGTGTCTCCTATTAAGCCGGCGGACCTCCTATAGGGCCACCGGCCCCGTCTAGCCTCCTCCAACACTTCGCCGAACCTCCTGTTTTTTCCCTCCGAATAGAACCTATGCCTCGCCTCCAGTAGCCCAGCTCTGGCGGCGAGCAACATGGCCCCCTCCCCGGCAAGTATCACGTGGTCCGTCTGCTCCATGACCAAGCGCGCCAGCCTCACCGCGCTTTTGACGGCCCCCACGGCGGCGACGGCGCCTGCTTTTTTCGTCCTACCGTCCATCACCCCCGCGTCTAGATAAACGGCGCCGTCTGCCGCATAAGCCGCGCCGTATCCTGCGTTGAAGACCCCGCTCTTCTCCATGTACTCCACCGAGGCAACCACGGCGTCTAGGGCGGACCCCCTCTGCACTGCGGTAAGCCCCTCCTCCACCGCGTCTCTCAAAGCCCTCTTAACCCTCTCCCTTTCCTCCTCCCCGATGTTCCAGAGGCCGGCTCCTCCGTGTACCGCGACCGTCGGCCTCACTGTATTAGGGAGATCTTGTCCTCAAGCTCCCTAGGCACTAAAAACCCTGGGGAGGAGACCCTTCTCCCGGCCACGGCTATGTGGCCGTGGACGATGAGTTGCCTCGCGTGGTATATGGATTTCGCCAGGCCCATCCTGTATACAATAGTCTGGAGCCTCCTCTCCAGGATAGCCCTCACGTCAAGAGATAGCACTCTGTCGAGGGGGACGTTCGGGTCCTCGATGAAGCCCATCTTGTACAGCTTCTCCTTGAAGGGCAGCTCAAGCGGGGCGCGCTCCTCTGCCGTCATAGAGAGTAGAGATCTGGCGCGTCTCACTATCCACTTCAGGTGGGCTCTCGCGAGCCAGAGCTCCTTCTTGTTCCTAAGGCCGTACTCGCCCATTAGCTGTAGCTCCTCCAATAGGAGCTGCTTGTTCCATATCTTCTTGGGCTTGCCGGCGAGGTATTTCTTCTTCGGCTTTTTTAAACCGCCCATACCGCCGGGCTACACATCACGTTTTTTAAATTTTTACTTACCGCCGGCCGCCGCCTTCTTTTTGGTGACGCCGGCTGTGGCGCCGAATCTGCCGGTGGTGACAGTCCTCTGGCCTCTAACCTTAAGACCGAGCGAGTGTCTAACGCCCTTCCAGCTCTTCAGCTTCTTCATCAGATCAACGTCTTTCTTCGCCGCTAGCACAAGCTCTGAGCCTATTAGGTGCAGCTCTCTGCCAGTCTCCGGGTCCTTCCTCCTGTTTAAGAACCACGCGGGGGCGAGCTCGTTTAGGTTCCTCACGGCCCAGTCCAGCTTGTTGATCTGATCGTCTGTAAGCATGCCGAGTACGGCATGCGGATCAATGCCGAGCTTCCAACAGATGGCGTAGGCGGTGGCGATCCCTATACCTCTGATTTTAGCCAGGGCGTATGCCACCTGCTTGTTGCCGTCTAGGTCGGTATCCCCTATGCGTACAATGGCGCGTATCTCCTGAGACACAGACGTGGATTAAAGCCGCTTTTTAAATTTATTGCCTCCTAAGCCTCGGATTTACCAGCGGCTCCAAGGCGAAGAAGATTAGGACGAAGCCGACGGCGGTGAGGACGATCAAGATGCCGGGGGGCAAGATCCACCACCAGGCGAAGTTCTGCAACGCCCCGTTGTCAAAGGCTTGTTGCAGTATCTGGCCCCACGTCGGTATCGAGGGGTCGCCTAGACCTAGGAAGCTCAAGCCCGCCTCGGAGAGGATTGCCCCAGGGATGTTGAAAATGATGAGCGCGAAGGAGTACGGCAGCACCGGCGGCAGTACGTGCTTCCTCATTATCCAAAGCCTCCCCGCGCCGGCGAGCTTCGCCGCTTCGATAAACTGGCTATTTCTTATGCTCAACACCATAGACCGCACGATTATCGTAACGCCGGCCCAGCCAAATAGGACCAGGACCAGTATTATGTTGAAAAGGCTCCTCCCCAGAACAAAGACGAAGAGTATCAGGAGAGGCAACGTCGGTAGGTTGTTCATAACATCCGCAAACCTCTGGATAGCCTCGTCCACCTTTCCGCCTATGTATCCGCTCACTATGCCCAAGGCCATGCCGATTAAGGTGGAGAACAGCGCAACGACGCCTCCTATGAATAGGGCGACGGGGAAGCCGAAGAGCAACCCCTGGGCGAGGTCGCGGCCTAGGTAGTCCGTGCCCATAAAGCCGTACACGGCGCCTTGCACCACTAGTTTAACGAGGCCAACGCCGTCTCTTGGGTCCCCCACAAGCTCCACCTCAAATACGTACCTGCCCCTAAGCGGCTTAAAGGAGTCGGCGACGCATCCGGGCCCCACCGCTTCTCCGAATACTATATAGGGGAGCAAATTGCCGTCTCTCACGTCTGCGATGGTGCAGTTGACCCCGAGCTCGTTTGCAAATACCGTAGCCTTCCTTATGACCTGGGGCTCTGCCCCCAGCACGATCGTCCTGGGGCTCTCCACAAATCTGACGTAGGGGGGTTGCTCGCCGGGGCGTGGAGGAGGTATTCCGCCGTCGTAGTCCAACAACACGACCTCTTTCCCATCTGGCCTTTTCACCTTCAGGGATACGATGGGTAGATCGCCGTAGAAGGTCAAGTTGTCGTATTTGAGGATTATGCCTGTTGGGAACTTGTCAGCGTCAAACTCGTAGATAAACACCCACCTCTTTATGTTCCCCGCCACTTCGCTTGGCCTATGGAGCTCGCTTACGTAGTGCCTCGGCAGCTTCTGGGCGGAGAAGTAGTTCACCCACTCCGGCGGCACCAGCTTTGGGTAGTCCTCCCAGTGTTTGGGGTTGGACCAGTACCTCGTCCCATAGTCCAGCGGATATGTGACTAGCACATACAACGAGATTAAGGTAAACAACGCCAGTATAGCCGCCCCCACCAACCCGGCTGGGCTTCTGACAAACTCCCTAATCATGCCAGCCTTATCCTGGGATCGACAACGACGTAGAGAATTTCGAGGATGAACCTAGCTATTATGTACACCAGCGTGAAGATGTAGGTCAGCGCAAATATAACCGGCTCGTCTAGAGCTGTTATCGCGGCGTAGTAGAGAGACCCCATCCCCGGCCAGTTGAAGACCCTCTCGGTTATTATGTAGCCTGAGATGGAGAATGCGAGGCTGAGGATTAGGTTTGTCAGAATTGGCGGCAGAGAGGGGCGGAGGATGTAGCGCCTCCTAACCAAGCTCTCGGGCAACCCTTTAGCCCTCGCGAACGCGACGAAGTCCTCCTGAGATACGCTTAGCACGATGTTTCTCGTGCTGTAGGCCCAACTTCCGAAAAACACGATGAAGGAAGCTATAAGGGGCAACGAGAGATGCCACAAGACGTCTAAGACGTAGGCCAGCGGCTCCCTAGGAGGAGGCGTTGACACCATGCCGCCCGGCGGAAATATCTGGACTCCCCAGAGGATCTTCGGCGCATAGGCGAGCACTAGGATCAGCACCAGGCCCACAAACCACAGCGGTAGTGCGTATGAGGCGGCAGAGAGTATCGATATGACCCTGTCGGCTCTCCCCCCCCCCCCCACGTTTGACCCGATGTAGAGCCCTATCCAGATGCCCACCAGCGCCGTTACGGCTATGCCACTCGTCGTCAGTATGATCGTGTTGGGGAGCCTGTCCATTATCAGATCCGAAATCTTGTTAGAGCCCCACGACGACTGCAACGTCCTCGAGGTGCCTAGGTCTAGGAGCAAGAGCTGCACAATTGTCTGCGGCAGTCTGACGTACCAGTCCTTGTTTAACCCAAGCGCCTCTGCCCTTGTCTTGTTGTACTCAGCCACGGCCTTTTCCACGGAAGCCGGGTCAAGCCCCTGTCTGATAAGTTGCTGTTTGTACTCCTGCACCTCCGCCGTTAGTATGGATTTCAGAATCTTGTTGGAAAGGCCGGTGGCGCCCAGTATCACAGCCAACAATACAAGCACCCCGATTAGGACAACCACAAGAGTCAAAGCCTTGACGACCAAGGTCTTCACAAGAGAAGCCATAGGAAGGGACAAAAACGGTTTTTAAAAAGCTTCTGGGGTTTTTATATAGTTATTTATAGACTATTGCTGAGCTCCGCCGCTTTTCTTCCTCAAGGCGAGGGCCAGCGCTGCTATGATCACCAATATACCCACCACAGCTGCCGCTAGGGCCGTGGTGGACCCGGCCGCAGGCGCCGTAGTCGTCGCAACAGTCGGCTGAGGCGGTGTCGCAGTCGGCGTGGCGGTCGCCGGAGGCGTGGTGGCGGCGGGCGTGGTAGTTGCGGGGGCGGCAGCTTTTGGAACAAAGACCTGCGTGGCCTCGGATACTATAGGCACATTTTCGGCGTATGTAAGAACCCAGAACTTGTACGGCTTGTTGGCCGTAAGCTTAGACGAGACGTCCGCGGGCATGTTTATGGTTAGCGGGGCGCCCGCCGCGGAGGCCTCCTCAGATATGTAAATGAATCTTCCAGTGGTGGGGTCCACCACGCCCCACTTGTAGTATATCTTTCCAGCGCCGGTGGGCACCTCCAGAGAGACCGATACAGACGCAGGCTGGCCCACCGTGACGGCCGGCACGTTTATGGCCTTTATGGAAACCGGTGTAGCTACGCCGAAGTAGAAGGCCCCTGGTTTGTAGGGGTAGGTGGGATCTCTGTAGGCGCGTAGCTCTATGTACTGCTTAGCTGTGTCTATCGCATATAGATAGAAGGGCCCCTGCGATATTATCAAGTGGCCGTATTTGTTAAACCAGTCGATAGCGGCTTTGTACCTCGCCAAAGCCTCGTCCTTTGTTAACAAGGTCTTGTTGCCTATCTTAAACCAGCTCTCTGGGTACACGCCCTTAGACAGGGCGTCTTGTAGCACGTCGGCTGCCGCCTTGGCGTGGTCTTTCAATATGAGGGAAAGCCAGGGGACGTTGTACTTAGTCGCAGACGCCCTGGAGGCGGCGTACGTCTGTTTTACATAGACGAGCTGATCCGTGGCGTAGTAGATCTCCCACGGCATATCCGGCGTATATACAGCCATAGACGCTATGTAGTTGGGGTCGAAATGCCAATAGTCTATATACACCTCTATAGCTGTATCGTTGACCACCCGTATACCCTTGATTAAGCTCATCGTGGCATTTACATACGAGGCAACGCCGGACTCGCGGGCGACCTTCTGCGGGTCGTTTGAAATATCCCACATGAATGCGTAGATGAACAATACGTCTGCAAGCTTAATCGGCTGTCCATCGTGCCACTTAGCGCCTATGTACTTGGCGTAATTAAACACGACTTTTGACTTAGCCTTGGCCCCCCCGGCGCTCACCCAAGCCTTCTGCTTGGCGTCCCACCTATACGCGTCAGCAGGGACGTCGAAGTAGCCGGCCGGGCCTTTGGTTTCTACGACATACGTAGCTCTAAAGGGCATCGGCTCGCCGGTGAATGGGTGGTTCCACACGGCGGGGTCGTACATCATCCTGAACCAGTCTACGGAGTAGACATCTGTAAAACCGCCCTGCGGCACAGGGTTCCATGCGCTGGAGGCGGTCCATATCCATAGGTGCCCCACGTTTACTACGTCTCTACCTGGGACGTACCAGTTGCGGGCGTTGTAGACAGAAGCCCTTAGACCGGCGCCTAGGTCAACTGTGACTCCCTTAAGTTGCGGAGATGCCACAAAGGCGTTGAGGTTTGTATTGACGAAGACCCTCACAGACTCCTGTATACACATCAAGGTGGCCTTTCTATATAGCTCTACATATTCTTTGAAGGAGGTGTATTTTCCTTTGTACAGCTTGTCGGTTATCTCGTCGATTGTCGCATTGGCATAGTTATACCAACCCGTGGTACCCCAGCCCGGCATATAGCCGAACCACGAGGCGCAGTACTGAGATATGGAGCTCGTATCCCATCTGTCAATACCGCCCTTGCCCCAACCCTCTGTGTAGAAATGCCACTGGAACTGGGCTGGGTCTGTGCCGTAGACCGTCTGAATAGCTACGTCGAATGTCACATATTTCCTGTCTACAGTAAAGCCTAACTGCTCAAGCGCGGAGGCAAAGGCGTCGCCGATGTCCTTACGCTCGTCTTCTACACGGATTAGGCCGATCAGCGTGACCGGCTTGCCCTTGCAGTACCACTTGCCGTCTTGCCCCTTGGTGGCGCCGAGCTTAGGCATCTCGCTATCCACTATCGCCTTTGCGTAGTCTAGGTCGTATCTAATGCCGAGCTGCGAGATTATGTCCGCCACTATCGAGTAGGTGGGGTCGTATTGGGAGAGCCATATGTACATGGGGACTGCGAAGCCTTTGAAAATTTCGTTTGCCACGTAGTCTCTGTCTACTACAAACTGCATCGCGTATCTAATCGCCCGGCTTGAGAAGGGGTTGGCACAAGGCGGGTTCGAGGGCGCTGGGTTCAGAACAATGTCGTTGAAGCCAGCCGCAGCCGTGTAGAGAACCACAGAGGGGTCTCCCTTGAGGGGAGCCGCTTGAGCTGCCCTCATGCCGAATATGTAGACGTCTATGTCTCCAGCCTTAACCGCGGCCCCCGCCTGTGCTATGGGGACAGACTTGCCGACTATTCTATCCGCGGCAGGTCCCGGGTTCGTGTGCGGCGCGGTGTACTGGGCCGCTAGGAACACGCCTAGCATGAGCACCAATAGGAACATTTTGTGTCTCATGATTAATTGTTTTCATCTTCTTTTTAAGTTTTCCTCAATTTTTGTGTTTATAAAGAGCGTAACCGAGTAGAACAACACGGCGGCGCCCGCAATTAGAAGTAGAAACGATAAGAGAACTAGGGAGGGGTCTAGGCATCTGCCCTCTGTACAGTGGGCCTGCACATACGACTGCTGAAGAGCTATGGAAAAGGAGAGGAATAGCAAGAAAAAACCTATGGCTATTAGCTTTTTACTTACGTCTAGCGGCTGCAAGAGCCCCCGCTATCCCGGCTAACACCCCTATCCCAAGTACGACGTAGCTGACCGGGTCGACATACGGCACGTAGATCTGTTGCGTCTGCGTGACGTAGGATGTCGCTGTTGTTGTGATGTATTGCGTTGCTGTGGCCGTCTCTGTCACAGTCAACGTATCCGTCTTAGTTACCGTCACAGGCACGAGCCTGTTGACAGTGGATGTGGTATAGGCCAACGGGAAGTTGCCCCAGCTCAAAGCCTGCGGCTCTAGCGTAGCTGGGGAGTCCTTGGAGAACGTCCTAAGCGGGGCGTTGGGTCCCAACACGTCGAACACTCTAGGCAACGTGCCTGAGGCAATCGCCGAGGCGTTGGCAGAGCCGGCGCCGGCCTTAGACGCGTCGGCTTGCGTGGCAAACTGTATTATCCTCCCAGGCCCGTTGCGGTCGTACGCGGTTACCAACACGTAGTATCTCCATGTGGGTTGTGGAAAGTCGCTCATGAACCTGGTCGTTGGGGGTATCAGCTTCCTAGGCACAACGGCCACAACAGAGCTTCCCTGTGTGTAGACACGCGGCAGGGGGGACACGCTTATTGTCCCACCTGTGACATCGGCCACGGCGACTAGGTTCACCGTATCGTTGCCCCACTTCGGCCCTATGAAGATCGCCACATCCCAGGGCGCGGAGCTGGAGAACTTAACCCCAGGCGTGTACTTGAACTGCGTTAGGTTCGCGGGATCTGGACAGAAGAAGCGCGTGGCCTCGTCGTAAAAGGCATTGCCGGCCGCGGGGTTGCCGTCCTCCGGCCTTAGAACGCTACAACTGACCGTCCCCCACGGGTTGCCGGGGAACCCCCTGTGTATATACACCTGGATGTACTGCAGAGAGAACCCGGTTTCTGAGTTAAGCGGGTTTCCGCCCAGGTCCGAGAAGGTTATCCTCAAAATAAGCGCGTCAGATGACGCGTTATAGAGCACCTCGAACTTGGTGATGTCGAAAACAGTACCGTTTTTGAACACTGGGTTAAGAGGGGGTGTGTACCAACCCGGGCCGTTGAAATCCCCCTTAGGATCCGTCGCGGTTTGGACAGTAAATAGGCCTTGTGCATATATCAACGTAGCCAGCATAATTATCAGAAGCCCATACTTGGAGTTCATAAATAGATTGAATTATGGTTGTTTTTATAGATTACCGTCTAGAACACCAGATTTAATGAAGTGGACCGGCCGGGATTCGAACCCGGGATCTCCCGCACGCCAAGCGGGCATCCTTCCGCTAGACTACCGGCCCCATGTCAAGATATGGGCGGGTTTATAAGCTTTATAACTGGAGACCCCGCCCTTCAGGGCGGGTCTACCCGGTGGCCTATCTTTTGAAGAGAAGCTGCAGTTCTCGGGGGCCGGTCAATCAAAGGTATCAAGACGGTCTACAGCGAAGGCCTTCCGCTGCAGCCCCCCACGGCCCGCGGCCTAGGCGTCTCTGCGGACGGGCCCTGAGCCTCTGGCGGGGCGGAAGCCGCAACGGGGGCTATAACCCGTTTACGAACTCGGCTAGTATGTACAGAACTACTGCTCCTATCAGCATGCTTCGTCCGCCGTATTTGTTTATGCCGGAGAAGTAGAGGAAGGCGCCTACGAGCCCAAGTATGACAGACAGCGTTTTCGACATGGAAGCCACGTGCGTCTTCAGCACCTCCTTTAGGTTCTGGAGGAAGTTGTCCACCGAGGTGAGCACGCTGTCTATGGTTTTTGCGATCTTTCCAAAGGGGTCTGTGGAGTTTGTGGCGGCGAGGGCAAGCGGCACCAGGAGGAGCAGGGCCGTTGCGGATTTCACGTAGTTTTCTCAAAATATTAGCAACTGTTGCGTTGGGGTGGGCTATTGTATCTCGAGGGTTTTTTCTCCCGTCTTTAGCTTTATACGAATCTTTCTCGCCGATAGGCTTCTGGGGTGTCGCCCCTCTTCGTCATACGCCACGGTGCCGTCGTCTTGGACGTGTTCAGCCGGCGCGGCGGTGGCCATGGCGTGTCTAAACAGCCGGGTCCCCATCTGTATCAAGTCCTTTGATCTTCCTGTGCATATGTGTGCCGGCACCGTGACCATCTCCGCTATCTTCCTCGCCGCCTCTAGGCTACCTGCCACGTTTAGCCCCTCCGCCTTGTAGCCCATAGCCCTTAGCCTCTCCCGGTTGGTCTCGGAGATGTCGAGCTCGTTGATGTTTACGAAGCTTATGTACGGCGCCAGCGCGTTTACCGCCTCGGCGATCTGGCGCTCTAGCCCCGGCAACGCAGGCACCTCGGCGCCCACGGTTTTCCCAGAGGCCGCCAAGGCTTTTACGTACTTCTCCCTCCCCCGCACCTGGCTTATAGACGTCGCGTGGATCCTCACCTCGTCTACTCTGCTGGACGCGATCAGCCCGGCTCTTCTCCCGTCTAGGTTCAACACGTGTGTGTACATGTGTATGTGGAAGCCCTCGCCGAACTCCCTCTTTAGGAGGTCCGCCACCGTCTTCACGCGCTCCGCCACCACCGAGGGGTCCCCGCCTGTGATGGCCGCCCCTTCTGAGGCGTACTCGGCCACCACCCTGGGTATATCCTCCAACCTGCTCACGGGCATGTCGTTTACATACATGACGTCTTTTCCAAACCTCTCGGCGCTGACTGGACAGTAGGGGCAACTCAAGGGGCAGAGCCCAGTTATGAAAATGACGCTTTTAGCGCCGAGGAGACACAGCTCGCAACCCTTCGCCATAGCTCCGCGGTACACCACGTTGTAATACACACACAGGCCTTGACTGCTATTTAAATAGGTGCCCCCACATCTACATGGCCGAGGAGGAGAGGACGGTAGAGCGGGCACACGTAGAGGAGCGGGAGGGGAGGCAGATACTTGTCTTGAGGTGGAACACCGGAAAGACGTCGGCCGGCCGCCTCTTCGGTAGATACGGCGCCGGCGGGAGGCCGGACTTCTTCAGGCTGTTGTTTGGCGCAGTGGCGGGCTCCCTAAGGGAGAAGTTCGGCCCCCAGGGAGAGGAGCTTTTCAGCAAGATAAGGGACTCGGAGGAGTTCAGGAGAAGCAGCAGGGAGATCTTCGACGCGGCTAAGGAGTGGTTTTTCAACGAACTCGCGCCTAAACACGGCCTAGACAAAGGCGACATCTTTATGATAATCACAGAGATAGAGCTGGACTTGACCACGGGCGAGCTCCGGTGGCGTAGAGACAAGACCGAGTTCTACTACTGGGTAAGAAGCGATAGGTGCCACCAGGTCGCAGCGCCGAAGGACTGCCAGGAGCTGGCTCAGGAAAACGCAAGGCTGAGGCAGGAGGTGGAACAGCTGAGGAAAGAGCTAGCTCAGATAAAGGAGAGGCTAGCCAGTCTCCTCAAGTAACTTATAGAGGCGCCACCTTTTCAACCTCCAACTCTCGAACTCGAAACGGCCGTACACCCTCCCGCCGCGCAAAACCACCGGGAGCCAGAACTTGTCGTCTTCCCACATCTCTCCAAAGGGGATCTCCTCGACGTTGAACCACACGGGCGCCGCCTCGTCGGTTTCACGCAACTCGCCGCGGTACCCCCTAGCCACGAACACGTGGACGTAGTGCGCCGACTCGACTGCGCCATCTTCGAAGTTCCAGAACTCCAAAAGCCCTCTCCACTCCAAGCCCACGGGGGCCACCCCCACCTCCTCCAACGCCTCCCTCGCCGCCGCCTCCTCAGGTGTCTCCCCAGGCTTGACCTTCCCCCCCACTCCGTTGAAGAGCCCAGCGCCCAAACCCCTCTTTTTTCTAATGAGGAGGACTCTGCCGTCCTTGACCACGTATAGCAACGTTTCTACGTATATCACAGAGCCCCCGCCGCCTCTCCCATCCTCCTGATGCCCTCCTCTATCCTCTCCGGCGTCTCTGAGACGAAGGATATGCGCACCGCCGCCTTATACACCTCGCTGAAGTACGAGCCTGGGACGACGGCTACTCCGTATCTCTCAAGTAGCTGTTTTGCGAAGCTCTCGCCGTCTAGGACGTAGCTGGAGAGGTCAACGAAGACGAACATGGAGCCGGAGGGGACCACAAACCTAGCCTCTGGGAGGTACTTCCTCAGAGCGGAGACCGCCACGTCTCTCCTCTGGCGGTATATCTCAACGACCTCTCTTACGTATCTCATCCGCGCCTCAGACCTCAAATACAGCGTAACCATCTTCTGGGCGAAGGAGGGCGGGCAGTACACCATCTCCTCGTTCATGAGCTTTATCTTCGGCATAACCTCGGGCGGGCCGTAGACGTAGCCGAGCCTCCACCCGGGTATCGCGGGGTCCTTCGAGAACGTATTTATCGAAATCGTCCGCTCGGGCGCCAGCTTGTAAAGATAGACGTGGCCCCCCTCGTATATCAAGGTCTTGTAGGCCTCATCGACGATAATCCAAAAGTCGTAATCCCTTGCCAGATCCACAATCGCCTTCGCCGCCTCCGGCTTCAGCGTTCTGCCGGTTGGGTTATCCGGCGACACAAGAACCAGCGCCTTTGTCCTCCTGCCTACAAGAGACCGGAGCTCCTCAGGGCGCGGCTGAAAGCCGTCCTCCAACCTGGTCCTTAGATATTTAACCGAGGCGCCGAAGTACTCGATAAGGGGCCTATAGCCGAAGTAGGTGGGGTCTGTCACAACCACCTCGTCCCCAGCCTCAAGGAGGGTGGCGAGCGTTGAAAACATAGCCGCTTGCCCCCCCGCCGTTAGCACGATCTGCTCCGGCGGCACGTCGACGCCTCCCAGCCTCTTTAGGTCCTCCGAGATGGCCTCCCTAGCCTCGTATGTTCCCAGCGACGGCGTGTAGCCGTACAGCTCCATGGAGTCCACGCCGAGGAGGTTCTTCATGGCCTCTCTCACCTCCCTAGGAGGGGGCACGCTGGGTTGCCCCGTAGAGAGCAAGATGACGTCTCTGTTCTCCCTCTTCAGCTTCTCTCGCAATTCGTCAATCTTCCTAGTGGGGGATTCTCGAAGAGCCCCTATCTTGGACGAAAATCCCCTCATTGGAGGGGATCTCGCGGGGTTTGTATATATATGTTTACGTGTACGTTTTTTGTAAAGGGGCTATAAAACCTCCCCCGGGTAGAAAGACATGGAGGAGGTTCTTATACCTGTTACAAAGGAGGAACTGGAGGAGATAAGTAGAATATGCAGAAAGTACAACATTGAGTCTCTTGACGACTGCATCAACATGGCTATTGCACAGCTTATCTACATCTACAAGGGCTCATAGCCACCTAGGGGCGTGGTCATAGAAGCTCCCTTGGCCTGTGGATAGGCCTATGTAGGACGTTTGCCAACACGGTCCACACGGCGTTTGCCTGTCTACTGCTCACTTTTGCCAGGTGGTGGGCCAGCCTGAGCTTTATGGGGTATCTTTTAAACAAGGCGCATATACGCTCCGCGGAGGTTTTCTTTGGAAACTCTACGTAGATAACCCAGTCTGACTTGAAAAACGTGCCGTAGAGACCGCCTAGATCCACCGGCGTTAGGAAAGAGCCGCGTGGCGCGCGGCGGAGTAGAAGGCCCGCGGCCTCTCTTTCGCCTAGGAGCTCCGCCAGCTTCATAAACCGCCGTCTTTTCTCCGGGTCCTCTATCCTAGGGCCGTATCTCACCAACCTCGGCTCTTTGGAGACTCCGATGAGCTCGGAGATGTTTACATAGGGCGTTAGGGGGCCGTCCACGAGCACCACCTCGGCGCCTATCGACTCGGCGAACCTCAGCTCGTTTTCCCTGGCCTCTAGGTGGTGGTCTTTTTCGACCCTCCTGAGTATGAACCTCCTCCTCACATCTCGTCCAACGGCGACGAGGGACTGCAACAGCACGTCTACGGAGCCCACGCGGTACACTGCGTAGCCGGAGTCCACCGCGTAGTACTCTGGGCTCTCCTCAGCTTCACAGGCATGCACAAGCTCCACGAGCTCCCCGGTTGGCTCAGGTTCGGGCGTTGCGAATTCGAGCTCGGCGAACCTTAGAACCTCGGAGAGTAGCTGCCGCATCAGTATAGCTCTTCCACGAGCTTGTCGAAGAGCTTCTGGAGCGCCGCGCGGTCGAGGTTGCCCACGAGGTCGGCTATGTGCGGCGGCAGGCTGTCGACTTGGCCGGAGAGGTACTGGCTCAGCTGGGCTAGGGTCTGCGACCTCTTGTTTCTCCGCCTCTCCGCCACCACAATCTCCTTTAGCCTTCTGAGGATGTAGTCCGTGTCTGCCCCCGCCTTGGCGAGGACTTCCGAGATCTCCTTCTCCAGCAACCCAGCCTCTTCGTACAACGTCAGAGGTACCCCCCTTATGTATATCTTGTCGCCGACTACGGCCGCGACAGTCTTCTTGGTGTATTTGCCTATGCCGATGGGTATGCCGCCGTTGACCACGCCGGTGGCCACTATAGACCTCAGCTCTCTCCCGCTGAGTATCACCGCGTCGTAAAACTGCGGCGTCCCTCTAGCGTCTATTATCACGTCTCCGTCCCGGGGGGCGCCGCCGTCTCTAAGTACCACCACCTTAGGCGACATATCTCTTCTCGACAGCCCCCACCTTGTAGAGCTTCTCCAAGCCCTCCTCTACCTCGTGCCGCCTAAGTCCTGTCTCGGTGGCTAGCGCGTCTACGTCTAACACCGCCCCTCTGCCGCGGCGCGCCACAGCCTCCACGAGCTTCGCGCTTACGCCGGCTTTCAACGCAGCGGCTTTAACGGCCTCCTCCAGGTCTCCCCCCACTCCGAACCTCGACTGTAGCCACTCAAGTGCGGTCTTCCTCTCCTTCTCGAGCTGGAGTTGTCTTTCGTACTTCTTCGATATCTCATACGCGTAGAGCCTCAACGCGGCTATGTAATCGTCTAGCCAGGGCTCCGGTAGCTCTAGGAGCGTTGCCAGGTCCTTCTCCACGTCTAAGCCGGAGCCTACGTGCCTAGCCATATGTTTGATCTCGTTCCACAGCCTCAGGGCCTCGTCTGCCCTCTGGGCTATCGACTCCTCTCTTTTGACGTCCACCTCGCCTATCTTGCCGATGTCTATGAACTTGGATCTCTGGAGATATCTCTCGAGGACGGCGGCCAACCTTTTGAGCAGTCTCGACTTCTCCTCCGCTTCGCGCTCCAGCTCCCTCCTCACCTCTTCATACCTGTCCCTCAGCTCCAGCAATTTAAGCATTGCCTCTCTCAACGCTTTTGCATAGGACTTCCTATCGTTGAACTCGGCATTTATCTTCGAGGTATCTATCTTCTTCGACAGCTTTACATCGCCGAGGGGGGTCTTCACCTCGACCTTCACCTCGCCCAGAGCCTCGATTTGGCGTACGACGTTTTCTATGTGGCGTCTCGCCGCCTCCTCGTTGTATTTAACCAACCTCTCGCCGTTTGGCACCAAGACTCCTCTTAGCTTCATCAGTTCAACCACGTCGTCTTCTTTAACCTCCCTCCACAGCTGTACCGGGAAGAGCACGTGGACGAGAGATCTCAACTCCCTCTCATGTATAGAGGTCTCAAACGCGTTGAGCAGTATCTCCTCTATCTGCCTATAGGATTTAAGCCCTTCAACTTCGCCGCCCTCGTCTAGGGCCTCCGCGGCCTTTATCAACGCCAGTTGCTTCTTCTCCTTGCCTTTTCTAAGGGCGAGCGTGTACCGCATTATGTGCGACCTGGCCTTTTCTCTCCCTAGGCGTATCGCATCTATAAACTCGGGCTGCTTTGTCTCCCTCTTGAGTAGCTTGTCTACCTGGTATTTGATCAGCTCGTACTTCAGCTTCTCGAGCTTATCTGCGCCGTAGATCTGCAGAGAGACGTAATTCGCCACGGGCTCCCTGTAGTGCCTCTTCCAGTAAGCGGAGAGGGCGGGGACCACCGCGGAGTATATGGTCTCCGTGAGCAGGACTCTGCTTGTCAGAAACACGTTGACGTAGTCGACAACGTATCCCTGGACAGACCCCTGGGAGAACACGTCGGCGAGCGCCTCCGCCGCCTTCTTCAGCTCCTCCTCCCTATCTACGTGTAGATATAGGTACCCCTCCCGCACCCCCATGTTGTTGAGCCACACCGCGTAGCCGCAACAGAGCTTCAGATGTATCCCCTCGACCCCAACCACCCTCCCCACCTCTTCGAGCAACGCGTGTGGATTCTCAAACCTCTGCCCCAGCTCCTTCGCCACGGCAGCCGCCGTTTGAACCTCCTCTCCCCCCACCAACTTAGCTACGTCGTCTGAAACCAGGTACCTCTTGCCCAACAGGTATTTGCCCAAGCCTAGGTCTTCCTCCGCGGCTAGGTAGACGTAGAGCTTACCGTCCTCGACGAGGGAGTAGTAGAGGTTGGGCTCGTAGGAGACGTTTTTGGGATCTTTCAGATCTAGGTCTTTGCCTCTGGCTATTAGGTACTCCCTAG
Organism: Pyrobaculum neutrophilum V24Sta; assembly: GCF_000019805.1. Classification (NCBI taxonomy): domain Archaea; kingdom Thermoproteati; phylum Thermoproteota; class Thermoprotei; order Thermoproteales; family Thermoproteaceae; genus Pyrobaculum; species Pyrobaculum neutrophilum. Next base: position 1,252,559 of record NC_010525.1, on the reverse strand, counting down.
CCGCCGCCAGGGCGTCTCTATCTACATAGGGGATCCTGTATAGGTAGACCTCCTTGGAGAATGGGGTCCTCTCGTCGTGTGGCACGCCGGCAAACGCCAGCTCTAAAACCTCGTCTTCCATCTCCGGGTTTATCCCCTCCTCCCTCAGCAGATGGGCGAGCCCCCTGCCCTCTTTCTTCATCTGGAAGAGCCTCGCCGTGAGTTTCATAAGAGGCCTCGGCGCCGCTTCTCCCTTTCTTCTAGCTAGGTGGTACAAGGCGGCTAGCTCCCGTAGCGTGAAGGGGCTGAGGGGGTCGATGTCGCCTTGTTCGATTTTCCTAAGACGCTCCTCCTTTGAGTACGCCAGGAGCCTCTGCTTCACCGTTTCTACGTACTGCCAGAATGGGAAGCGCGTGTCTATCACGATCTCTCTGTATACCCTTCCTGCTGTTATATCGAACACGTCCGGTATGACGTTCTTCAGTATTGTGTAGTAGAGCTGGGGGGTGAGCGCCGCAACTATGACGATTTTGTTGTACCGCTCCGGGTCGCCCAGCAGGTGGCGGTATGAACGCGGCTCCAGAAGCGCCCTTATGTACGTCGCCACCTTCTGGATCATCTGGACAAACTTCTCGTCGCTTAGCGCCCCCAGCTTATGTACGGCGGCGATGCGGGAGATCTCGTCTGCCTCGTCTAACAGGACAAGCAACGGCTTATCCCTCTTTTTCGAAATCCCCATAGCGAAGTCGCCCTCTAGAGATAGAGCTGTCCTCACTACGTCAAACCCCTCGGCGGCGGCGGCCCTCTCCACCTCGTCCAACAGTTCGCTCTTCCCCCAGCCGTAGGGGGCTATCACCACGGCCAACACGTTGTTGTTACCCGCCTTCGCGGCCCTCAGCACCTCCTCCAGCTCCTGGAGCTCTTTCTCGAAGCCCACCGCCCTGTGTAGTCTCACCAGGTGGGTCACCCCGCTGGGGCTGAAGGGCGTGTCGACAAAGGCATACACGTACCCACTGGGGGGCTCCTATAAATCTGCTGTAGATAAAAAACCACCTGCGCCGGGCGCGCTGGGACCGGCGTATCGAGACTAGCGTCACGTAGTCCCTGCATCGGGCGCTGGTCAACGCGGGGCGTGCCAAGCCGCCCCTCGTCCGCGGCCACTGGACCCTAGACGGCCGCGCACTCAGCCGCAAGGGGCGGTGCGCCGTGAGACAAGGTTATAAACGCGGGGGGTTTGGCGGCCTGTGTTGAGGAGGTGTCAGGCGTCTGATATACCGAGTCTTTACGAGATAGAGCTTAAGTCCTTCAAGCCCGACGACATCTACAGCGTTGAGTTGTTGAAGTTCCTCTGCTCCTACTGCTACGACAACTCGTATGTGTACGTGGCGGGCGGCAAGGTGGTGGGCTACATCGTCACATGTATCGAGGGGGGCAGGGCACATGTTATAGCGATAGCTGTGGATCCGGACTTCAGAGGTAGAGGCGTCGGTAAAGCGTTGTTGTGTACAGCGCTTAGGCTCCTCGCCGATGGCAAAGTCTCCGATGTTTTCCTAGAGGTTAGAGTCAGCAACGAGCCGGCGTTGCGGCTGTACCAAGCCGCCGGCTTCAAGGTGGTCGAGCTGTTGAAGAGCTACTACAGCGATGGCGAAGATGGATATAGGCTGTCTCTAGGAGATAGGAAAAAAGCGGCTGAGTTCTGCGGCAGGCTATCTGAAAAGATATAGGATTTTGTAGAGTAGATACTTCACTATATTTCTCTTCCTTAGGTGGTACAGCCTTATGTAGTCCTCAGGGGATAGCTCCCCCCGCAGGACTCTCTTCTCCACGTTGATACGTCCGTTTTTCTTCTACTGCGCAGTGGCCTTAAAACTGGCATATATGCCGTGGATCTGTGTATAACCAGCGGCTCCAAGGGCGGCACGGGTAAAACCACCTTTGCAGAGGTTATGGCTTACGTCTGGAGCGTCATATCCGGCGCGCCTATCCGCGTTGCAAAACCTCTTGGCCGGTCCAGCTCGGTAGTCGACTTTCCCGCGTTTCAGCTCACAGATAGGCGCTACCTCGAGCGTTTCCTTAGGTGTAAACATGTGGTCTATGTGGTTGATGAGGATCTTGAAACCGTCCGCGCGGTGGAGATCCTCCACGCGGTGGCTCGGGGAGAGGTGCTTGGGGTGATTCTGAACAAGGTCTTGGGCAAACCTGGAAGAGAGTTCACGAGGCTGTACAGGTGGATGGGCGAGGTCTATGTCGTCCATTTCGATGAGCGTCTCGCCATACACAGAAGCGTCGGCGTGCCGCCGTTTAAGATGAGGTCTATCGCTGTTTTAGAAATGGCGAAAGCCGCCGTGGATATTATTAATAAACTGTAGTCGGGATATGGCGTGCGGGGCGTTGTTCTGCCGTTGCGGCGCGAGAGGATCTTGTTGCTTGCGGATACGCACGTGGGTTACGAGGTAGAGCTGAGGAGGGAGAGGGGGGTCAACGCGGTTAGCCAGACCGGCAGATTAATAGGCGGGATCCTTGAGCTTCTAGAACAACACAACGCCACGTCTATAGCGATACTGGGCGACGTGAAGCACGAGCTTCCCGTGCCGCGGGAAAGCGTGGAGGAGGTGAAGACCTTCCTGAGAGCTATCGCCAAGAGGGCGCCCCTCCTCTTGATACCGGGCAACCACGACTCGTTGCTTGAACAGATCGCGGTGGGTATAGAGGGCGTGGAGGTTGCGCCTAACAGGGGGGTGCTACTGGGGAGGTACCTCCTGCTACACGGCCACGTTAAACCTGCCAGGGAGGACCTAGAGCGGGCTGAGGTCGTCGTTATGGGCCACACCCACCCCGCCGTGGTGATCAGAGACGAAATTGGCTACGCCGTGAAGGAGCCCGCCATACTCAAGATACGCGCATCACGTACGAAGCTCTGTAGATCTCTATACGGCGGACCTTGCAAGAGGAGGGGCCACATACGGATAGTGGTGCTACCGGCTGCCCATCCCCTTATAACGGGGGTAGACATCAGAGAGATCCCGAGCCTCGCGGCGGAGGGGCGCACGCTCCTTAGACATGTGGAGTGGAAGCCGGAAAACATAGAGGTATACCTAGCCGACATGACCTACCTGGGGACCGTAGCAGATCTTTCGGAGCCGCGGGAAGAAAGCTCGCCCTGAGATGAGCTCATCAGCGTTCAGGCGCTGCCCGCTACGCTCACGACCTCAGACTAGGCGGATGTTTATATAGTTTCTTGCCTCCGCCGCCCTAAAGGGTGGGGATTCTCCTCGCCCACGCCAACACGGGCATCCATAATACCTCGGGCTAAGGTCGCCGTGGATGCAAAAAGGGGGTGTGCACCCTAGGGGCTCTGCCCCGAAGACATCCGCGGAGGGCCGCCCCATGCCAGGGCCGGAGGTAGCTTGGCTACCGATGAGTGCGTAGACGGGGGGTTCCTAGGCGCGAGTCGGCGACTGCCGGCGGTGACCGCCCGGGTGCAGACGGATTAGGTCTCCTCCACCTTGAGCAGATTCGTCGCCCTCTCAACCTCGTTGAAGTTCTCGTCGAGTCTGACGAGACCAAGCCTTATACATTTGACCTCGCCTATCCTCCTTTCCACATCGCTTGATGTGTAGACGACAGCCTTTCTTCTGTCGTAGTATATCTTCTTCAACACGCCTAACCCGACGAGAAACCCCTCCCGGTCTTCGAGCCCCACGAGTAGGCCCTTCTCGAACTCGTTAGGTAGACACACCACCTGGAAACCGCCGACTTTCCTGAGCGACCACGTATCGCTTTGGACAACCGCATACACCCTCCCCCCGGCTTGAAACGCCTTCAACACGGGGGCCCCCACCGCCCTTGTGAGCATCCTTCTTAGATCATCGGAGAGCTCCACGCCTCTGAAGATCGGCAGATTACATAGAGGGGTTTTGTCGAGAGAGAGGGCGAGCTCCACAGGCGGAAATATGTATCTGCCGTAGCCCATCTCTCTGTGTATCTTCCTGTCTTCTCTCGTCCTCACTCTCACGTGGGGAGGCGGGGGGAGAACCACCACGTTCCCATAGCCCTCTATAATGGGCGCAAGCTCTCTCTCCACCTGTATCGCGACTATGAGAGACGGCTTGAGCCTCTCGATTAACTTGCGCTTAAACGCGACCGCTTCTTCGTCGAGGACCCACCCGTCTGTGTTGATCACTATGGTCTCTACGCCCCACCTCTCTCTCGCGTAGTCCACAGCCTTTGCGATCTGTTCCACAGCCCTCGGCCACACCCTTTCGAGACTCGTGGACTGTAGAAATATGCTCTTCTCCGCCGCCAGCTGCCTAAGGTGCGTAATATACCTCGTAAGCCTCGCCATAGACACTGTGGTGGGGGGACCTAGGTCGTTTTGGCCAACATCTGCGTCTATCACGGCGACCTTGTAGCCGCGCGACAGCGCCTTATTGCCCAACATAGCCGCCAAGGTGGACTTCCCCACGTCCATCATGCCTATGATCAACGCCACGCCCCGCGGGTCCACGTCGGCGATCCTACGCTCCCACTCGTCCACGATCTCCTCCTGGGGAGCCACCTTCTCCATGAGGGCACCAGGCCCCAACACCAACTCGACCTCCGAATCGCCCAGCGCCTTTATCACAAGCCTCCTCGCCCTGAGGACCGTAAAGCTCTGCCCCTCGCCGTATACAACGCCGGTGGCGTATATCTGGCCCCTCCTAACCACCACCTTGGCGGGGCCCTCTATGCGGTACATATCGCCGGTCTTGAGAACGCGAATAGTCATACACTAAGCGTCAAGAAGCCCATTTATAACAATGTCCAATGCGGAGGCAGTGCCTTACCATTTATAAAACCGGGATCCGTTTTGTGCGTGAGGCTTTCGGAGCTTCTACAGAGGCGGGCCGTCGATATACCCAAGCTCGTCAGAGATAGAGTTAGGCAGCTGGGGGTGGAGGAGATAAGGTCCAGGGTAAGCCGCGTATTAAGGGGGCTAGACGACGTCGTGTTGGACGTGTTAAGCGGGTTGATGATAGGGAGACCCGTAGTGTTGGTGGGCACCGTAGGCCTCGGGAAGACGACGCTGGCTGAGACCATCGCCGAAATCCTCGCGCTGGGCGAACCCCCCTACGTAACCGTGGCTTGCCACTCCCACATGACGGCAGTTGACCTCACCGGCGATATAGACATAGCCGTGGTTCTACAAGCCGGCTTCGACCACCCGCTCTCCTACATACCAGGCCCCCTGGTGTTGGCGCATGGAACAGTCTTGATAATGGACGAGCTCAACCGCCTGAACCCCTACGCCCAAGCGGCACTACTGCAGGCGATACAGGAGCATTACATCTATGTAAGAGGCTACAGGATACGCGCAGACTTCGCCCTAATTGGGACGGCAAACCCAAGCGAATACGAGGGGGTGTACGATCTCTCAGAGGCGCTCGCAGATAGGCTGAAGTTCGTTGAGGTTAAGACGCCAGACGTGGATCTACTCAAGTCGATCCTCCTCTGGAAAGCAAAGGAGGCGGTAGGCGACCTCGGAGCCGAGATCCCGCCTAAGTTGGCCGAGATCCTGGCGAAGTTTGCACAAGCCGCGGAGAAAGCCGGCTATCCGCAGTCGGTGAGATCTCTCAGCTACGCCCTCGCCGACGCCACAGCGCAAGCGTGGGCTCAACGTAGAGATCCAACGCTACGGGACCTCAAGAGGGCCCTCCTAGCCAACACCCCCTACGGCCCAGAGGATAAGAAAGCCGTCGTTGAGCTGTTCGACAGAGCTATACATGGAGCTGGCTGATCTCCTGGTCGCAATTCACCGGTGTCTAGGCGGGATCTCCACAAGGAGCTTGATATACGCGTTGGCGGACGTATATGCGAGAGCGCAGTTGGGGGACGTGGACGGGAACAAGGTTCTCGAGATATTGGCCCAAAACCTAGCCGGCTACCTACGCCTCAGCCCCTCTGAGGCTAAGAGGGTCATAGAGGCGGCGTTGAGCTGCACGCCGTCAGCCGAGGGGGGTTACACAACGGCGGCTACCGCCGCAGTGGGGAGGGAGGAGGCTCCCACCCTGGCTCACCTGGTCAACAGATACGTCCCAGTCGACGCGACGCCCCGCGTAAAACTGGAGGTCATAAAGAGGCTTAGCCTACCGCGGGACGCGGTTGAGGAGTCCAAGGCGAACATCGTGGCACGCGGCGCAGGCCTTCTACACGTGAAATCCGCCGTGAGATCCATACGGCAGTACACGCCCTACTCCCCACCCTCAGATGTAGATCTCATAAAAACCGCCGTCTCGGTGGCGAGGAAGGCTGCGTTGGGCAGACCGATATCGGACGGCGATCTGTACATCCGGGAGTACACACACGTGATAGACAAGCCTATCTACGTGGCGTTAGACGTCTCAGGAAGCATGAAGGAGTACCTCGGCCCTTCGACGAAGCTTAGGGTCGCCAAAAACGCCGTCGCGAGATACTTACGCCAGGTAGCCCAGCTACGCGGCTCCGTCTCGCTCGTCTTGTTTAACGTAGGCGCTGACTTCATGTGGACCCCCCACCCCGTCCACCGCTACCTGGGAGATATGTTGGAGATCTTGAGGTACATCTACGCCATGGGGGGCACAGAGCTTGCCTCTGCGCTAGAGCTATTACACAACCACGGCGTTGTGAACGACGTCGTTGTGATCACAGATGGACGAACCAGCGACGTTGAAAAAGTCCTCGACTTAGCCAAAAGGTTCAGGCGGCTCCACGTCATCGCCACCGAGAAAAACCCCTTTTTGAAACAAATAGCTAAAATAACAGGCGGGAGGTACAGAGAGCTAGCCCCCACACTTGACATATTGGAACTACATAGCTAGTTTATAAAGGGGGTAGGGAAATGTGTATGTGGCATGCAACGTTTCTCTTGGAGAACTGGCGTGCTTCTTCCCGTTTCTGGACAAATCGGCGGCGTATCTATCGAGGAGGGGCCTCCTCCTAGATGCCGTTTTAGCCGACGGAGCTCTTGTGGAGAAGGCGCTTGAGCGACTAAGGACCTCGCTGGAGCGCCGCTTGCCTAACCCACGTCAGTGTCTAGACGCTCCAGACGCAACGGCGGCCGCGGCCAGGCTCGCCTTGTATATAGCCGCCGCCACGAAAAACCCACACGTCTTGCGGAGGTTTGCAGATTCCGAGAGCAAGAACTTCACCGCGCTCCTAAGGAAGGTTCCCGGCATACAGGACCCGAGGTGTAAGATAGAGCTGGCAAGAGATCTGGGCGTAAACGCGAGGCCAGCAGGCGAGGTAGCAGCGGGCATCATCATGGCGGTGTACAACTCGCCTGTAGCGGTGAGGTGGACGTCGTATCTTAGATATGCGCCGCAAGACCCTTACTGGGCCATGATTAATAGGCCCGTCGTGAGGGGATGGGTGATCGTGCCCATGGAGGACTTCGAAAGGCTTCTCGAGGAGTCGTATGAAGAGCGTATACTTCAGATAGTTAGAGAAAACGAGCTAGCCGTCGGAAAAGTCGCCATGTCCATAGACCTAACCCAGCTAGAGGATGTAATAAAGAGGTACTCCCAACGCCCAGTGCTACAAGCGGGGCAAGCTACGGGAGGCGCCGACCCCCCCTGTATGGAGGCGATACTCGCGGCGCTCAAGAAGGGGGAGAACCTGCCACACACCGCCAGATTCGCCATCACGACCTACCTAATCAAGAGGGGATGGGACGTGGAGCAGATAGTCGAGTTGTTCCGCGCCTCACCTGACTTCAACGAGAAGATAACGAGGTACCAAGTTATGCACATAGCCGGCCAAGCAGGAGGTAGAAAGGAGTACGCCGTGCCCAGCTGCGAAACCATGAACTCGTGGGGCTTGTGCCCCACCAACCTCAGATGCGGCGTTAAAAACCCGCTTCAGTATGGGAGAAGACTTGCAGTTAAAAAGAGTAGTTGAGCTCCTGAGAGCTCTGGGGGTCCGGGGCGTCTTGAGGCTAGAGAGGCAGGACCCCCAGTACCACGCCGTCTGTAGAGTCCTACAGCACAACGGCGAAGAAACCGCCGCGAGACTCGCCATGCTTAACGCCTTGGTGAGCTATAGGCTGTCCGGGAAGGGGGAAGAGCACTGGGGCTACTTCGGCCGATACTTCTCTAGAAGGGTTTACGACGTCTGCGCCGAGTTTCTCAGATACGTCGAGACGAGCCCCTACCTCAGACTGGGCGTAGAGGCAAGGAAGAGGCGTGTGCAGAAGGCGTGCGGCTACCTCCCCGACCTGGAGGACTTAGGCAACGTTCCTGACAGACTCGCGGCCCTGCTCGGCGCAGACCGCAACCAGAAGACGCTCGTCTTCACCATAAAGATCCTAAACTACGTCTATATGTGTAGCCGGGGAGTGGATAGGCCGCTGCCCTTCGATATACCGATACCAGTAGACTACCGGGTTGCCCACTTGACGTGGTGCGCCGGGTTGATAGACATCCCGCCCCACGAGGCCATGAGGAGATATAGGGAGGTTCAAGAGGTCTGGAACACGATTTCTAGAGAAGCTGGCATTCCTCCTCTACACATCGATACCGTCTTGTGGCTAGCCGGGCGGGCTGTCCTCTATGGGGAAAACATACACAACATCCCCACAGAGATCATCTCCGCATTCCAGTGGAGACAAGAGTGTAGACGTCTCTCAAAACGGCGCGGAGAGACTTCTGAGGAGCGAAGCGCTTCATGAGAACGACGTATTCCCCCTCCGTCTTTATGTACCCCCCCTCCGCCAACCTCTGCACTATCCTACGAGCCGTCTCATCGCCGAGCCAGAACTGAGCCAGCCTAAAGGACTTCCAGTACCGCATCTTCGCCCTCGCCCCCCTACGTAGGGCCAACTCCTCCAACATGAGAAGAGCCAACTTCGACAGAGCCTCCCGATCTACAGCGGTCATACTCCCCCGTCTCCAAGTCGATATTAATACATTCCGCGTCGACCCGTCCCTCAAACAACGGCACCCCAGCGAGAACACACGCCGTAACCAACATCAGATCCGGCTTCTCCGCCACGATGGCAAGCGGCGACTTCCCCCTCTTCGCGGCGCTCCACAACACGTAGGGACCCACCGTTGAGCCTTTGACGTACGGAAGCGCCACTATTTTGCCGACTACGTCTACGCCGGCTAGAACCCCAGTCGCCGGGTCGAGATCCCCCAGAAACGACACCGGCCGCTCCAACCTCACGACTTCAGCCGACACGCGCCCCTTTCCTCTCACAAGGGCCTTAAGCATAGGCAAGCTCTATACACCTCTCTCTTCTGCAGGGAGTTACCCTCACCCCGTGGAGCCTCGGTATATAGAACGCCGCCTTTAGCGAATCCGTGGCGATGGACTTGAACCTCTTGGTAAACGGCGATACCACTAGACACGTGCCTGCGAAGATTACCACGTTGAGGCGCGAAGCCGCCTCAACCAGTTTACCGAGCTGTCGATAGACGTGTGGCGACGTCGAAACGTATATCGGCCTCTTGGCGGGCCCCCTCTTCTTAACCTCCCCCAACACCCACAGCACTGTATCTGGATCGGCGAAGGGACAGCCTATATACACCGCGTCCGGCGTCTCCACGTCGCCTAGGTATTTCGCCACGTCTTCTCTCGAAATCGTGATCCTGTCGCGGAAGTCCCCCATATGTAGATACTCCCGCCAATGAGGCGTCGTCCCCTCGACCACCGCGAAGACCATGGAGGAGTAGGTGGATAACGCAGCGGCGAACTCCCTCCGGCTTTCCTCGTCTCGGAAAACAGCCCCGCTGAGGTAGGGCACCCCAGAGCCTAGGCGTTCTCCTATTAGAGCTCCCACGACGCCCGCCTCCAACGAATCCAAGGGGCCCACCTCGATTTTAACATGCGCCGTTGGGCGCCTCCCCTCGATGGTATAAAGGGGGGTCTTAGGCACGTAACCCGCAATCGCGCCCAACAAAGCGAGGGGGCCAGGGTTCTTATCTGACCACGCATCTCTGAAGGTGTTTATGTAGGTGATGGCGTTTGACTCAGCCCATGCGTGGAAGGTCCGCGGCCTAGTCATGATAAATTCGTAGGGGGTACACGACGATATGGTGGACACACCCATCGTCAGTAGCGCTTTGTATATCCGCCTCTGCCCCTCCAGAGTCTTCTCATCTACCTCCAACACGCCGCCTAGGTCCACGGCGGCTGGGTTCGAGGTTGTGAAAACGGCCACCTTAGCCCCCGACGATGCTAAGAACTCCAGGAACTCGATTCCGTGTTCCCCTATGGTTATGTAGGAAACCCCCGACACGTGAGCCGTCTCCACGGGAACGACCTCCCCCTCGGAGATGGCATCTGCGATCTTTAAAACCGCCTCTCTGGCGTACTCCAACGCCACCGCCACCAAACCGGATCCCATATATAACCTTTAACCTGGTATCCTCGCCCTCTCAAACAACGAAGGATCTGCATCTAGGGGCCTTGTGGCGTCTATGCCCACCTTATGCGTCAAGCCCTCCTCGTTTAACGCCACCGGGTCGAGAGTTGACCCTCTGACGTACGGCACCACGAACAAACCCCTGTCGGCCCGGAGCCTCGTCGCCACCGCCCACTCAACGGCGACGGGGTCCTCCGGATCCACGTCGCTGTCTACCGCAATCGCGATTTTTAGGCTGGGGTGAGCCGCAAACGCCGCTAGAAGCGCGTTTTTCGCATCGCCCTCTACGGACTTCTCCAGAGAAATCACGGCTACAAGCCAGCCGAAGCCTCCTCTAGTCAACCTGATCTTCCTCACCCTAGGCGCCACGGACCTCACGGCTCTCCATATCCTCGCCTCTTTTTCAAACCCCATGAGCAACATGTGTTCAAGTCCAGCCGGCAACAGGTAGTGGACGTAGGCCCCCTCCCGCAGCACGTAGATCCTCTCCACCCGCACCACTGGCTGGAGCCTCACCCTGTCGTAAACGCCGACTATATCCACGAAGGGCCCCTCCTCGGCCATATCCCGCGTCAGATAGCCCTCCACTATCACCGACGCCATAAACGGCGCCACAGCCCCGTTTTCCAACTCGACGACCTTCAGCCCCCCCATGAGGCGGGCTGCAACGCCGAGCTCAAACACGCCGAAGGAGGGCGAGGAGGCGGCGGCCAGCAGAACCAGTGGATGTACCCCCCAGGCCACCGCCACGGGGACCTCCACGCCTTTCTCCACAGCGGACCTGTAGATCTGGTAGAGGTGCCTCGGGACCAACCTCACCACCGCCCGCCTCGCCCCAATGGGAGAAAACCGGTGAATAGAGGCGTTCATAACACCGCTTTGGCCCACCCCTACCACAACGCCTGAGGTGATGTACGGCCTCGCCTCTCTCTCGTAATACCGCACCATAGGCAGATCGTACAGAGACTCGACCTCCCTATACATGTCCCTCCACGTAGATGCGGTCTCTAGATTTGCCGGGTTCTCCTCCGCGTTTAACAACTTCGTATAAGCCTCCTCGTCGCTTTTTACGCCTAGGTAGGAGTACAGCTTTTCCCTTGTATCTACGATATTTCCAACGCCGGTGAAGCCCTCTCCCACCCTCTCAAAGACGGGGGTCCACCGGCCCTCCGACTCCTTAAGGATCCGGGCTACCGTGAATTCGCCGTAGGGAGGGCCGTAGACTTGGACGTTTGAGAGCTTTCTTACGACGTCGGCCAGCGACATCTAAAAAGGTCCGTGAGTCGCAGAAAAAACAACTACGCCATTTCGAGTACTATCTCGACGGCAGCAACTGTCCTCTCCCTACCGCCCTGGCCCTGGACCTTGTCGCTGAGCACCTTAATGTCCTTTATCTGCACCTTGCCAGGCAGGAACCTGTCTCTCACCATCACGGCGGTAGAAACCGCCTTCGAAATAGCCGCGCCTCTTGCCTTAAGCACCACTCTTTTGACGCCGGCGTTGAACGCCATTACTGTCGCAATTACGTAGTTTGTCGCGGGTTTCTTGCCCACCAATATCGTTTGTTCGGTTGCCATGGGTTAGGCTGAACAACGCGGGTTTTTAACAGTTGTGCCCCTAGTGTTCGCCCAACCGCTCCAGCGTGGAGTCTTGAGGGTGCCTCTACTAAAATTATTAACCTTGAGTGATCTAGCCGTGGAACGCGTTCTATACGGCGTAGCCGCTGGGAGGAGACGGGACATCGTGCTTCTCCTACATAGGGAGGGGCCTTTAACTCTTGCAAAGCTACGGGCGGCGCTTGGGATTTCCGCCTCCACCCTATTGTTTGAGCTATCTGCGCTGGAGAGCTTAGGCGTGGTGAAGAGGGAGGACTCCATGGTCTATCTAACGGAACTGGGGGAGAGGGCGGCCTCGATAATTGCGACGGCGGAGCCTCTCAAGACCTTAAGCTTTCTGTCAGTCGTCGGCCTACGCCCCCTGGTGGTGTGGCTGTTGCTTTCGCCGTATCTCCACATCGCCGCATACACGCTAGTTATCGGTTGGGCCGCCGCTTTGGCAATCGGCGCATTTCAAAGCCCGCCTCTCGCGCTATTGGGCGTTGCCTACGTGGGATACAACCTCCCCATCTCCATAGGGCTCTCAAAAACGGTCTCCCTAGCCGTATCGCTCTTGTCCATAGCGGCGCTTTTTCTAGCGACTTACTTGCTCTCAAAGGGGAGGCTAGCTCCTCCTAAAACCGCTGTGGGGCTGGCGCCTATTGCACTCTATCCATCTCTCCACCTAACCCTCGTCCACCTGGCGCACATGTGGGAGCTCACCCACCTCATCACGTTGTCGCAGGTGCTTCTGTTTATAGCCCTATTGTTCACCGCCACCATATACGCAGCCGTGTATTCGCTGGAGGTCGGTAGCACCTACGAGGGGGTGCTTGTCCGCACGTTGCTCGTGTTCTTCGTAGCCCCCGCCCTCCTCTACCTCGCCCCGATACGCTGATGCCGTATCAGCCGGCTGAGGATAGCTATCTAACCCTCGAAGCGCTTGAGGACGTCGAGGGCGGAGACGTATGTATAGACGTGGGCACGGGCACTTGCATCTTGGCCAAGTCGCTGGCGGGCAGATGTCGGCATGTCGTCGCAGTTGATCTAGATCCAGAGGCGTGTAAGACGTGTAAAGGAGTAGACGTCGTCTGCGGCGACGCCGCCAGCGCGCTGAGGGCTGGAGATGTGGTGGTGTCCAACCTGCCGTATCTACCTCCCGAGGAGCCCGTGGACCCGGCGATACACGACACCGGCGTTGTGCCCAAACTGCTGAGGTGGATCTCGTACGCTAGGCCTCACAAGGTTGTTCTCACCTTTAGCTCGCTTGGAAGGGCAGATCTAGTGATGGAGGCTCTACGGCCCATGTGTACAGTGGTACGGCTCGCCCGGCTACACCTATTCTTCGAGAGCATATACACAGTCGTGGCCGTGTGCAACAGCTAGCGTCCAAACCTCTGGCTTCTACGAGGCGTTTCTCAGCTCTCCACCTTCTCGCCAACCGAAATAGCCTTGTCCTTTAGCCTGATGCGCCCAAGCGACTCGATTATATCGCCTATGTACTCGCCTATTCTAACCGCGCTTTCTTTAGCCACAGAGGTGGCGGGGTCAGACGGTATCTCCTCCCGCCTCACCTTCTGCCCCCATTGCGTGATCTCTCTCTGGAGTTCCGCTATCCTCTGAGGCGTCGAGTCGCCTCCCAACAGCGCCTCCGCCTGTCTTAAAAACTCTGCCACTTTGGATAAGATAGGCGCCACCACTCTCACGTCTATCTTCTCCTCCTGGTTCACATACGCGATTCTACATATGTGGTCCCCCATCCGCTCGATAGACTTGGCTATTATGACGTATTCCACGAGGTCTCTGGGGTCGTCTATCTTGAGCTCCAGCATGATGTACCTAGACATCGCAGCTCTCTTGAGCTGCCGCTCCATCAGCCAGTAGAGCCTGTCCACCTCGTCGTCGCGCTCAATCACGTCTTTAAGCATAGCCATGTCGTCTTTTTCCAGGCCCTGCACCAAGTCGTTCAACATGTTGTGCACCAGGCGCAACATCTTACTCGCTATGTCCACCACCGCCAGCTCTGTGGCAGAAACCATGGACTGGACTATCAGCTTATCGCTGGCCTCCTCCATGATCTCCATGTCTATAACCCTTCTCCTTATGAAGTCCTTTATCTGCCTCCTAAGCCCCATGGCCGATGGCGAGAACTTAATAACTATCGTCTCAGCGCCGCCGATGTAAAGAGCCATGAACAGTTTCTCGACCTCCTCCACCTCCACCGGCTGGTTTATCACGAGCTCGGCTATGACGCCGGCGCGGCGGCCCAACTTCTTTGGTATTATCGCCAGGGTGTCGTCGGGCTGCGTCACGACTATCACCTCATCCCCCGGCGATAGAGATATACGCTTCGCCCACTCCTTCGGAAGGCTCACGATAAGGGTGGCTCCGCCGGTTAGTTGCACACGCCGGGTTTCGCCTCGCATATGGCTAAATAGCCAACATATATAAATATATATTTCTGGTTAGTCTATAAATTTCCGCCCTCTGATCTTGTCTCTAAGGTAGTCGTGTAGGAACTTCAAGCCGTGGGTAGAGAGGGCCTCTATCTCGACCTTTTTCTTCTTCTTCAGGAAGAGGTTTATCTCCTTCGTCCACTCGGACTTCTGGAACCAGGGGTACCTCAGCAACTCCTGCGCCCTCTTTATGTCGCGGTCGTTAGCCGCGATGACGTAGTTATCCGAAATCTTGTAGGCGTCTATGTCGGTGGCTGTCAGCCCCAAAAACTTGGCGTCGGGGGTGGCGAGGCGCTCGCTCTCGTAGCTAAGCTTTATAGAGCCGCTTTTGTACACCGAGTAGATGTACCACCCGTAGGGGTCGCCGTCTGTCAAGACGTAGACCGGCAACTTGTACTCCTCGTTAAGTCTCCTGATGAAACGCCTCGTGGCTCTATCCGGCATGCCCTTGGCTGTGACCAAAACGGCGCTTTCCTGGCTCCAGAACTTCTCTCTAACTAGACGCTGGAATATTGCGTCTTTCTCGACGACTAGCACATACGACGCCTCCACCTTCACGATCTCCAGCCCATCTACGTTGACGGGAAGGCTCAGCGCCGTCTCTCCGAATTTGCTCGCGTCTAGCTCGTAGCCCTGCGACCTAACCACGATCGGCCCCACGATCTTCCCCTTCACATCCGCCGAGACGCCCATCTCCTCCCTAAGCACATTGGCCGCCACCTCTATGTCCTCTATAACGGCGTTGGATTCGGCTTGCTCATCCCACGTGTTTTCCCTGTGTGTCCTCCCCAGAGGGTCTTTAAACGTTATCGTATGCTTGCCGTTGTAGTAGAGGTCACGTATCGTCGGGTACACGTCCTCCCTGATCGCCTCCACGATAAGCCTAAGCATCAACACGGTCTGCATAAACCTACGCGATTCCTTCACGTCTAGGAACCTCCTGTGCATCTTCTCGGGGCCTAGCTTCAGCATCTTCGCCTTCTCGTCCCAAATGGTGTTGCTAAGGGTTCTAGCTGGTATCTCCATCACCGGCTCTTTCAACTCCAGTATCGCCTTGGCGAGATCCGCCCCCCAGTTCTCCAAACGCTTGAGAAACTCCGAGCGGCTAGTCACATCCGCCCCAACTCCAAGTTTTTAAAAAGTTGTGCGGCGCCTACTGGGCGACCTCCTGGGCGCTTGCCTCCTCCTGTTGGGCCGACAGCGAGAGGGTGTGCTTCACGAGGTCCTCCACGGTTAGCCCTATCTTGTTCTCGATGAGCTTGTGGAGACTTCTCGCAAGCGCCTCCCTATCCAGCTTGGTAATTATGTTGAGGTTGTGAGATATCTCGTCGACGTATTTAGCCAAGGAGATGTACTTGTTTAGAAGCTCCATCTCCTTCTCCTTTCTAGATAGGTAGAGCCTCAGCTTCTTGGCCGCGTCTCTTAGAGCCAACCTCATCTCCTTCTCTATCTCAGGAACCTCCGCCACCGCCTCTTTGCCGGCGGAGGCGTAGGGTATTTTGGTGGAGCAGACGTGTATAATAACGGCGAGGGGCGCCGGGAACTTAACCTTGTAGTTCTGCCAGTTGAACTCGTCGACCACCTTTCTAGCGACGTCGGCCCCCTCGTCGTAGAGAAGCGGAATTTTGTTGGCGTATCTCAACAGCAGGGGTTTGTCGGCGGGCGGTATCTGGCCGCCCCACGCCACCGCCGCCTCAACTATGAAGGGGTGTCCTCCGTAGGACTCGGGCTTCCGGGTCACAGCGAATACGGCCTCGGCGCCTAGGATGGCCTTGGCGCCTATTTCCAAGAGCTCAGGCCCGACGGGAGACAGCCAGTCTGAACGCGGCCTGCGCCACCCCTCGAACTGCTTCATCTTCTCCACGAGCCTCACCAACTCCTCCGGGGTCAAGGCGGTGGCTTTGGCGTTGGGGTTAAACCCGGCCCACTCGAGGAAGGTCTTCGCCGTGCCTTCCCCCACAGCGTCGAAGTTCTCCATGAGGAACTCCAACAGCGTCATCCCCCTGCTCTCCTGCAACATCTGCTTTATTGTGTCTACGTCTACGCTTTTTGGATGCGGCAACCCCTCCTTGGGGGCTGGAGGTAGCTTCGTCGTCCTCCTCTTCAGCCACAGCTCTAGGTCGGGGCCCTTGAACACAATTTCGGCATAGGGAGCTATTATGGCGGTCCTCTTTAGGTAGTCCTCTATCCTCTTCTTAGCCGCTAGCCAGTTCCCTTCTAGGTACACCTTTACGGCTGTGCCGTGCCACCTGTACTTGTTGGGGTACTCCCTCCTGTCTAATATAATGGGGCTGTTGCTGTTTGTATCTATCATGATTTGGAACTCGTAGATTTTATCGGACTTCAAAGTCGCCGAGCGTACAAACACAGGCTTGTTGGTGGTGCTCTGAGAGTAGAGAACCACCATCTTGAGACCTAGCCCAAAGACGCCTCTGTGTTGCTTTATTCTATATTTACTACTATAGAAGACTCTACCAAACACGTTAGGGATCTCGTTGCCGGGTATCCCAATTCCGTTGTCCTCGGCGTATACAGACACCCACCCCTTCTGTTCGTCCTCTACGTTGATCCTAAGGTATATATTGGGGAGGATGCCGTAGGTCTCGGTGGCGTCGAGGGAGTTCTCCGTGAGCTCCCTTATGGTTTGATAAAGCGCTCTTGTCGGGTTGTGAAACCCGGCGAGCTCCCTATTCCGCCGAAACCACTCCGCGACAGGCAAAGCCTCGTATGCATACATCGAAGACATGTCGGCACCTTCAAATACATTATTAAGCTTTTGACGGCGAGAACTCGGCGCTCTCCGGAAAATCACTACGAGAACGTTTCAACCGCTAGGCGACACGTAGCCACTAGACAGGTTGGATAGGAGGCCCCCGGCGCGCAGGCGGTGGCCGAAGTACATCCGTCGGCGGACTCCCAGCGGTTAAGCCGCAAGAGGGCTTATCCCAAGATACTAACGTATTTAAAGCCACAACATAGCTAGGCCATGTTTCCGCCGGCAATGGCAGGTTACGATAGAGCTATAACGATATTCTCGCCTGAGGGGAAGATCTACCAGGTGGAATACGCGGGAGAGGCCGTAAAAAGAGGCTGGCCTACCGTCGGCGTGAAGTGTAGAAGCGGCGTGGTGCTCGTGGCGGAGAAGAGGAAGATTTCGGCGCTCTTCGACCCATCCTCCCTTGAGAAGATATACCTTGTCGACGAACACGTGGCCGCGTCTCCCTCCGGCCTTCTCGCCGACGCGAGGATCCTAATAGACTACGCGCGAGATGTGGCGCTCAGTCACAGATTTATCTACGACGAACCGATCGACATAGAGCTTCTAACAAAGGCTGTCTGCAATCTAAAACAGCAGTATACGCAGTTCGGCGGCACCAGACCCTTCGGCGTAGCTCTGTTGGTGGCTGGGGTGGATAGACACGGCGCTCGCCTATTTCAGACGGACCCCTCAGGGGTATATATAGGCTACTTCGCCACGGCAATAGGCGCAGACTCGGGAACGATATCGGAATTCCTAGAGAAGAACTACAAATTCGACTTGGGAATGGGCGAGTGCGTGGAGCTGGCTGTAAAGGCCTTAGCCTCCGCGGTGGAGATCACAGAAAGCGGCAACATCGAGGTGGCCTACGCCACAGTAGAGGAGAAAAAGATGAAGAAGATGACGCAGGAAGAGGTCGCCGCCCTGGTGGCGAAACTACCCAAGAAGTCCTAAGACCCCCTTTGCGGCTCCCGGCCTCCCTGGGAGGGGCTTGCCTGCGGAGATGCCGCGGACGAGGGGTTGGCTTTGCTCCCGCTTTTAGAACCTATGCGTCAACTCCCGCTTGTCCGGAGCGCGTAAGCAGTCTGGCTCCTTGGCGTGAGCTTGGCTCCTCTTGTTTCGTGACTTCCTTGAGCACTTGAACTCCTTGGCGGCTAGGTGCATCCCAGCGGCAAGGTTAAGGATTTCCGGCCGCTCCTCAACTGCATGCCACGCGACCTTCAGCGGAAATATCGCGGTTGGCAACCACATTTCAGGGAAGATTCCTGA
Organism: Pyrobaculum neutrophilum V24Sta; assembly: GCF_000019805.1. Taxonomy (NCBI): domain Archaea; kingdom Thermoproteati; phylum Thermoproteota; class Thermoprotei; order Thermoproteales; family Thermoproteaceae; genus Pyrobaculum; species Pyrobaculum neutrophilum. Next base: position 1,234,121 of record NC_010525.1, on the reverse strand, counting down.
GTAGCTCGCTGAAAGTCGACGCATGGATTTCAGATTTCTCCGTCTACCCAACTCGCTTACAACTTCGAAAAATTACGGATCTAAAGCGTTCCGTTCAGGAGTTTTCTGAACGGCAGAGGCGCAACAGCGTTGCGATTTCTCTAATTAGCTCGCCGGGAGTTCTTCCGGCCTTAAATATGGCGGTTGATATGTAGAAGCGGTCGCCCTCTATCTTGATGTAGTTCTGAAATCCTGTCTTCCTAACCGCGTCCTCAAGGCACGACATCTCCACCCCATATAGTCGACATATGACGTCTCTACCCTCCGCATACTCCATATCGCACTCCAGCTGCGCGTTTCCAGCCTGAACCACATATACGCTCACGCCATCCGCGATATTATTTGTTTATATAGTTGACCAACACTGTCGTCTGCTCCCGCCGCGGGACTTCCTCCTTCACGGCATCCAGCCCGGGCGTGGGATCGCCGGGGCCGGGCGCCCGGTAGACACCGCCTTGAGGCATAAACCACGTATTTATGCCTCTCACGTTCTAGAACTCGTGGGTTCCAACGACCGCGAGGCGAATTGCCGCCCCATTTCGCTTTTCTACGCGCGGGTGTATGTACACGCCACGGAGGATCCGGACAAGGTGTTGGCTGCTTTGAAAAACGTGGCTGAGGGCCCTTACGTGGCGAGATCGGCCAAGGGGCACCACGGCAACCCTATACAGATAGTGGAGTTGAAGCTCCACGACTGCGAGGCGCTTGAGGCCGTCAAATCGCTAGTGGCGAGGCTAGACGACGTTGAATTTACGCTGTTGCTCTCGGGGGTCGAAGAGAGGAGGGTCTACGTGAAGTTGGATAAACAGCAGGCGTATAGAGGAGTTCTGAGGATTTCCCACGGCGACGACGTGATCTACGTGGAGGCGAGAGGTAGAGGCATCGCGGTTGACGACATGAGGAGTTTCCTACTCTCTCTAAGAAAAGCGTTAAAAACCTAGGGGAGGTCGCCCATATGGAGAGGCTACCTGAAGACGTCGTAGCCAAACTCAAAAAACTGTCTCAGGAGCTGGAGGGGCTGGGGGCGAGATCCATAGTTAACTACATACTTTACGAGTTTGAGGTGGGGGGGCCCTCGCCGGAGATCCTAGACGAGGCGGAGCAGTTGGTGAAGTTGGAGATGGCTGAGCTAAATGAGGTTCTGAAGGTGATAGAAGAGGTGAGGAAGTTGGTGGCGTAGACGTTTTCTATACGTCTACAGCCTCACCTCAACAATCGATTTGTTGGGGAGGTCGAGCCAATCTGCGACATCTTCGTTGTGGATCTCTGCTACGATCTTCGACGGCTTCTGTTTAAACAGCGATGAAAGAACCTCGGCCGCCTTGCGGGTGAGGCAGTAGTCGAAGTTGTCTATCAGGAGGATATCGGGCTTCATCTCAAGCGCCGTGGCTATGGAGAGTAGATACTTCACAGAGCAGGGCGCTCTTGAGAGGGGCATCTTCTGGTTTTTTGAGGTGACGAAGACGCCTATTTTGCCGGGCTTCGCCAAGCCTACAGACACCGACAGGCCCAACTTCCTGAGGCTTGCCCTGATGGAGTCGTAGGCTGTGGGCTTGTGCAGAGCTAGGTACGATAAGACGCCTGCTAGATTCCGCGCGTGGCGGTCTAGCTTATCTACGCGGACCGCCGATGCGTCTACGAGAGACCTTGGACTTATGTAGGGCCCCAACATGTATACCCTAGCGCCGAGGCTCTTCCTGGCGGAGGCGAGAAGGCCGTTGACCCTCTCTATGTCCTCCTCGGCCACCACAGAAACGTGTTCCTGCGTCTCAACCATGGGTATTATCACGTCGGCAGACGTCAGAGCCACTTCGATGGGCTTGAGAAGCCTGTGTATAGGCTTAGTGGGGATGTATTCGAAGACCACCTCCTCGCCCTTCACAGAGACTATCTGCCTCACCCGCCATTTGCTCGCCGAGATGTAGTAGGAGACGTCGCCCCTCTGTAGGTAGAGGCTCCAGCTTTGGGAGGTCTTCGGCACCTTCTTTCCGATGTTTGAAACAACACGGTTTATTATGTCGAGGAACGTGGATTTGCCCACGCCTGTTATAAACGTCACATCTGTGAAACGGGCAGAGGCCTTGGAGTCGCCGACGCCAACCTCCACGTAGTCAACCATCGCGTCTAAACTCTAAAATATAATTAAAAATGTAGCACCGTGGTACCTGTAGAGTTCCTAGTCGAGGTGTTTATAGCGCCGCTTAAGGGGCTGTTGGCGCATGAGCTGGCGCAGAGGGGCTATTCACAGAGCAAGATAGGCCAGTTGCTGGGGATCTCGCAGCCGGCTGTCAGCGCCTATCTGAAGAACCCCAGGGATATCTACGAGGAAAAGCTCCTCAAGGTGATAGACAAGAGGGAGCTGGAGAGGTTGCTCCGATCGGCGGCCAGTCTCGTGGAGTCGGCAAGCCCTGAGGAGGTGTTGCGCTACGTCAACAACTACGGCCTTACGTTGCTGTCAACGCTTAAGCTCTGCCCACTCCACAGGGCAACCTACCCGGTGCTACAGAACTGCGAGATCTGTAGAGACGTCCAGATATATACCGAGACGGCTAGGAGGGTAGAAACGGCGTTTGAGATCCTCCGTAGATGCGACAGATGCCACAAGCTGATTCCCAAGGTGCTTACGAACATCGTAGAGTTGGGCTTAGAGGGCGGCGTAGGATTCCCGGGGAGGATCTACGTAGAGGGGAACCAGCTCGTGGCCAGGGGAAGACCTAAGCCCAACGTCTCCAAGTTCTTAACCTCGTTGATTCAGGAGGTTAACAAAATACACAGCGAGGTTAAGGCCGTTGCAAACATCGCATATGTGGGACTGGACTGTGTAAGGGGTAGGTTGAAGACGGCGGAGGTGGGTCCCAGCAACAGCGAGGAGGAGATAATTACAAACGTGGCGTCCGTCTTCAAGAGGGGGATCTTCGACGTGGTCTACGACTCAGGCGGCCGCGGGATAGAGCCCAACGCCTACGTTTTTGGGATAGACGCTATAGATGTCGCGACGAAAATCCTAGAAATCGCCAGATGCGTCTAGCCTCCCTCTGCGCCTCATAGCTGACTGAGTTAAGTTTTAAATACGGTCGAGAGATCTAGGCGATGACCAAGAAGGTGGCCGTTGCTAAACTTGACAGAGGCGGCGACCATTTCGAAATTCTGATAGATCCCGACGCGGCGTTAGAGCTGAAGCTGGGAAAGCCTCTGGGAATAGACAAGGTGCTCATACACGAGGAGATATACAAAGACGCCAAGAAGGGCCTGCGCGCGTCGGAGCAGTCTCTAAAGAAGGCCTTCGGCACCACCGACGTTAGAAAGATCGCCGAGATAATAATAAAGGAGGGCGAGATACCTCTAACCTCTGAGCAGAGGAGGAAGCTCGTCGAGGACAAGAAGAGGCAGATTGTGGAGTGGATCTCCCGCAACTGCATCGATGTTAGGACTAAGACGCCGGTGCCTCCCCAGAGAGTTGAAAACGCGATAGAGCAAGCCCGCGTATCTATAGACCCCTTCAAGTCGGTGGAGGAGCAGGTGCAGGAGGTGCTCAAGGAGATACAGAGGATCATCCCGATAAAGGTCGCCACGGCTAGAGTCTCCCTATCTGTCTCGTCGAGTCATGCGCAGAGGGTTAAGGGCTTGGTGGCTAAGATGGCGAAGATAGTAAGCGAGAGATATAGGCCAGACGGCTCTTGGGAGGCCGTGTTGGAGATGCCTGCGGGTATACAGGACATGTTAATTTCAAGGGTGAACGACATAACCCACGGGGATGCAGATATTAGGATCCTGGAGATAGTGTACTGATGTACTTCGTGACCCCCCGCCAGCTCATATTTCCAGGCGACGTGGTAGCCACGGCGGATAGCAAGGTTGAGGGCCCGGTTTTTCTAGACAACGGGCGATACAGAAGCCTAGTGGTTGGGCTAGTCGAGTTTAGAGACGACGTAGTAGTCATTGTTCCACTTGAAGGCACCTACAGGCCAAAGAAGGGCGACCTAGTCGTGGGATACGTCACAGACGTGTTGGCCACCGGGTGGGAGGTCGACATAAGATCCTTCATGCCCGCCTATCTACCCGTCAGCGAAGCGCTTCATAGACACGTGGACTTGGAAACCACGCCGTTGACCACCTTCCTCAACATCGGCGACGTCGTTGTGGCTAAGGTGAAAGATGTGGATCTGACCGACGAATACCCGGTCATACTCACGCTTAAGGAGGAGAGGGTGGGCAAAGTGGAGCGGGGGACGGTGGTGGAGATCTCCCCGGTCAAGGTCCCCCGGGTGATTGGGAAAAAGGGCAGCATGTTGAACACGCTTATGGAGCTGAGCTGCGACATAGTGGTTGGGCAAAACGGCAGAATCTGGGCCAGATGTAAAGATGCGAGAGATGAGGTGTTTCTCGCCAGTCTGATCAAGAAGATCGAGACGGAGAGCCACGTGATGGGGCTTACAGACAGAGTGAAGGCAGAAATCGAGAAGTGGAGGGCGGCTTCTACAAAGGCGCCCGAAAACTATAAGTAGGCGGTGGAGGAGACGCGCTATGAAGAAACCTCCTGTGCCGTTGCTCCAGGGGGGCGTAAGAGCAGACGGCAGAGCCCCCGACCAGATGAGGGAGGTTCAGATCTCCGTTGGGGTCATCAGCAATGCTGACGGATCCGCGATGGTTTCCTACGGCGCTACAACCGCCGTGGCCGCCGTATATGGGCCTAGGGAGATGCACCCGCGGCACCTCTCGTTACCAGATAGAGGGGTCATGCGGGTGAGGTACCACATGGCGCCGTTTAGCACAAAAGACGAGCGCAAGAGCCCGACGCCCTCTAGGCGGGAGATCGAGATAAGTAAGGTCCTGAGGGAGGCTTTAGAGCCGGCGGTCATGCTGGAGCAGTACCCCAGGTCTAGGATAGACGTGTTCATCGAAATCCTTCAGGCAGACGGCTCCACCCGTGTGGCATCGCTAACCGCCGCGTCTTTAGCCCTCGCCGATGCTGGGATATACATGAGGGACCTCGTCATAGGCGTGTCGGTGGGGTTGGTTGACGGCACAGTTGTGCTCGATTTAAACGGCCTTGAGGACCAATACGGCGAGGGGGACCTCCCCGTGGGCTATATGCCGAATCTGAGGAGGTACACCCTTCTGCAGCTAGACGGAGCATGGGGCAGGGACAAGCTTCTGGAGGCCCTCAACCTCGCCGTTAAAGGCGCCGAGTTCGTATATCAGAAGGCCCGCGACGCTTTGAAGAACAGATACATGGCGATAGCAGAGGAGATCTACGGGAGGTGACATGGCCTCCATCTCGCCGTACGGCAAACGCTTTATCTCCTACCTACGGAGGGAGCAGATCAAGAGGCTTCTAGCGACGAGATACAGGGTAGACGGGAGAGAGCCGGAGAGAGTCAGAAGCGTAGAGATACGAACAGGCGTTGTTAAAACAGCCGACGGCTCCGCCGAGGTGAAGCTCGGGAGGACACATGTAGTGGCTGGAGTAAAGGTGGGGCTTGGGCAGCCCTTCCCCGACGCCCCCGACGAGGGGGTGCTAGTCGTCAGCGCCGAGGTGTTGCCTCACGCCTCGCCTTATACCGAGGTTGGGCCTCCAGACGAGTCGGCTATAGAGCTCGCCAGAGTTGTAGACCGCGGCATCAGGCACTGCGGCTACGTGGACTTCAAGAAGCTAGCCGTGGAGGGGGGCAAGGCGTATATACTGTGGGTAGACCTATACGTCATAAACGACGACGGCAACTTGGTAGATGCCGCTAACCTAGCCGCTGTCGCCGCGCTGAAGAACACGCAGCTACCCGCCGTCGTTAAAGAGGAGCAGGGGGTTAAACTGGACCGCAATAACAAAACGCCGTTGCCCGTGGACTTAAACAAAGCGCCCATCGCGGTGTCTATCGGCAAAATAGGAAGCGTCCTCCTGCTCGACCCAACGTTGGAGGAGGAGCTCAGCTTAGACGGCCGTATAACCTTCACGATATCTGAGGACCGTATCGTGGCGGCGCAGAAGACCATAGGCGCCTTCGCCCCCCAGGAGCTGGAGGCGGCGCTGGATCTTGCTTGGAAGGGGAGGGGCCAATACGCCGAGTTTCTAAAGAACGCCGGCATCTAAGCCCTCTGGCCGTAGGTCTGTATCACTTGGAAAAGTTTATAAAGTAGCTTATCGAGCGGCTCTATGCCGTTTAGCCATACTAAGATCGTTGGGCCAGCGGGTAGATACGGCGCTAGATACGGAATGGGGATTAGGCGTAAGATAACCGCCATAGAGGTGAAGCAGAGGGGTAAACACAGGTGTCCAAGCTGTAGATCTTTGGTAAGGCTGCAGAGAATCGCCTTTGGAATTTGGAAATGCCCCAAGTGCGGCTTTACCTTTGCGGGAGGCGCGTGGACACCTCAAACGATTATGGGCAAAGCCCTCGCTCCCGAGGAGCTGAAAGAGGTGGAGGCGCAGAAGGCGCGTTGGAGAGAGACAGCGAGGTAGAGCCAGCGGGTTCCTCCCCGCGCCGTGGGGGTTCGCGTTTTGATAACAACCTCCAGGCTCCCCTCCAAGAAGACCCTTGAGTTGGTTAACGACCTTGTAAACTCCCTGCCGGGGACCGACAAGGTGGTTAGAGGTAAGAAGCCCTTTATGGCTCTTCTTGAGGAGGCGGCGATTGCGGAAGCTCGATACATCTTGTTCATATGGGATAGGAGGGGCATGCCCTCCGCCCTTCTTTTCTACGACGTGGCACAGAGGGCGTGGAGGCCGTATATGCTCAAGATCTCGGGCATAAGGACCAGGCGAGAGCTCCCAGTCTACGTGGCTAGAAGGCCGCGCGCCAAAACGGCCGTCATAGTTGACTTAGCTGGTGGAGAGGTCGGCGACGTGTTGGCTGAGGTCTTCCACTACCCCATAATGTATGACCTCGAGGCGGCGAGGGGGCGCTTCGACACCGTGATCCTCATCAGGAGCGGGGACGGCTACGTGGTGGAGCTTCTAGGCCCCGACCTCGGCCCTAGGGCGTCTATGCTTAAGATCGAAAAGATCGTTTATAGACATGTATAGGCTTGAGATCGACGTAGGTGGGGACGAGCTGGCGATTAGGGTGTTCAAAATCCTCGAGGGAGAGGTGCGTTTCGCCAGAGGGCGCCTGTATGTGGCCGGGGGTAAAATAGTGGCGGAGGCGGCCGACGCCTCCAGCCTTAGGTCGCTTCTACACACCGCCATGCGGGCTTTGTACATCGCTGAGGAGGTAGCCGCCCTTAAATAACGTTTATATAGAAGGTTCAGTAAGAAGCCGATGGCTCAGATACCGCCCTCTTTGCAAGACTTGGTAAACAGGTTCAACCAGGCGCAGGCACAGCTACAGAGCGTCCTCCTTAGGAAACAACAGTACGAGGCCGAGCTTAAGGAGGTGGAGAAGGCCCTCGCGGAGATCGAAAAGCTCCCGCAAGACGCCAAGATCTACAAGAGCGTGGGCAACTTCCTCATACCTCAGACGAAAGACGCCGCGCTTCAAGAGCTTAAGGAGAGGAAGGAGCTTTTGGAGCTCCACGCGAAGACCTTGACTAGGCAAGAGTCCATGTTAAGGGAGCAGATCGACAAACTTAGAGACGAGATAAACAAGGAGCTGGGCAAGCTGAGGGGAGGAGCCCAGGAGGCCGCCAAGGGAGGGTCCTAGGTTGATGGATGAGGCCGAGTACATATCGGCCCAGGTCGTTAGGTATATAGAGAGGAAGTTGGGAGACGCGGTAAAAAACGTAACGGTTTTCGTCTCCTTTGCCGAAGAAGGCGTAGAGGTGGAGGTGGACATAGAAGCCAGCGTGTTGGTAGACGATGCATACCTCCAACGGATCGCCGACGAAGCCGCCGAGTTGGGCATCTGCATCGCTGATCTAATAAAGGAGAGGGGGTGGCCGCTGGATAGCAAGGAGGCTGGGAGATGTTGGAAAAACTAAGAGGGCTACTGGGAAGCTCCGCCAGGGTAGCCATCGTTACACACAGGAGGGCAGACGCCGACGCTTTAGCTTGTGCGAAGGTGTTGGAGCTCGTCCTTGCGAAGCTAGGCGTCGCCGTAGTCGCAGTGTCGTGTCCAGAGGGGTCTCCCCTCGGGGGTTGCACTGAGGCGTTGCCTCAAGATGTGGATATGTACGTGTTAGCCGACGTGGCGTCGCTAAATCAGGTTCCCCCCATGAGCAAGAGCTTCATCAAGGTGGACCACCACGCCGTGGGAGACGACATACCTGGCATCTCGCTAGATAGGCCGAGTTGTACAGAGATCGCTCTGGAGCTCGCCGAGGAGGCCGGCGTAGAAATACCTCCCGACGTGGCCAAGCTCGCCATTCTAGGCATCTACGCCGACACGGGCAAGCTGAAGAGGGCCGACGCCAGAACCCTCCGCCTCTTGGCCTCCCTCCTTGAGAAAACAGGCGGCACGCTTGGAGACGCCGTAGGCGAAGGCGGGGAGAGCACGGCTAGACAGAGGACTTTCGCGTTGCTCAAGGGCATGCAGCGCTTGGAGATATACGAGACCTCCGCCGGCATAGTGTGTACGTCCTACGTCGGCGCCTACGAGGCGGATCTGGCCTCGCTTCTCATATCCGTGGGCTGCGACGTGTCTCTTGTGGCATCTAGGAAAAAGGACGGGGTTCACATAGTAATGAGGTCGCGTAGGTATGACGTGGCAACGTTGGCTAAATCGCTGGGCGCGGGGGGCGGACACAGGGAGGCGGCTGTGGCGGTGTTGCACATACAGGCTAAGAAGGGGCAGTTACCCGCCATCTTACGCGACGTGGTGAAGAAGATAGACAGAAACGCGAGAATGGCCTAGTCGAGGAGTTCAACGCGCCGGATCTTGAATCCGCAGCTGGCACAAGCGTATATCCCCTCTATGACTCTACCGCGGTATTTCCTGGAGAAGTACCTCTCTTGTCTATATAGGCCGAGGGCGTCTCTGCCGCAGTGTGGACACACATACTCTGTCTTAATCGCCGTCCCGAGCTTATTCGGCTTTTCCACAAAGGCGCGGCCTAGCGCCTCCTCTAGGCCGGTTTCGAGCTCCACGGAGCTCACGCCGAGGAGTTTGGTGTGAAGCTGGACGCCGTACCAACGGCTGGCCCTCTCCATGAGCGAGTTCAGGTAATCTACGATTACGTACGGCCTGTAGGCCACGACCACTAGTACATCTGTGTGGTCGAGGTCAAGGGTTTTCCGGGCGTCCTCTATATCGTCGAAGTTCGGGAAATCCTCCCGGGGGCACCAGAAGCCTATCTGGAGAGAGCCGGCAACCGCGGCGACGAAGTCAAGCCTCCGGCGGCTCCCGGCCACTCCCCGCTCTTTTAGATAGCTTAGGACGACGTCGCATTCCACAGTTGCCCAAACATCAGCATTAAATAACTTTAGCCTGGTATATGGACATGCGCTGTCCCATGTACCGGTCGACGGCAGACGGCGTAAGGTGTGTGTTGATGCCTCCTGAGGAGTGGCGGCTGAGGAGGGCCCAGCTTGAGAAGTACTGCAACGGCGGAGGCAACGGGTGTCCCATATACGCGCAGTACCTCTCGAAGAAAGGTTAGGCTGCCGGCGCGCGTAATTTATAAACAGCGTTATTACACAGAGCTGTGATCTGCACAACTCTGTCGGAGTGTCTAGAGTTCGCGAAGCCCAAGAAGGTGCTCGCGGTCTCAAGCCCCTTGGGAGGTCTCGGCGTGCTAGCGCTGGCACAGAGAGTGAAGCTTTCAGTAGTGACGTCGGGTCCCGTGTTTAACAAGGTTGCCGTGTTGGAGGCTATGGATAACTACGGCGCCGAGGTGAGATATGCGCCAAGGCTACACACAGCGCTGTATAAGCTAGAGGGAGATAGGGAGTGTCTCGCGGCCGGCCCGCCGCTGGTGAGATCGGTGGCGTTGGGCAACTCAACCGCCGTCTCTATATACAGCTGCAGTAAGGTAGAGGGCTTAGAGAAGCTGTTTACGGGCGGCAAGCCTATAGAGATGTTGAACTCGAAGGTCATAGGAGGAGGTAGAGACGGCCGCTACTTCGACGTAATAACCAGGCTGAGGTCTCTACGTGTGGACAAAGACGACGAGGAGGACATAGCGGATTGGGTGATAAGAAGCGGGGCGTTTGATGTAGACGATCCAGACGCCGTCTCCCACCTCATGTGGCGTCTGATCTCGCATCTGAGGAACCGCTCCGCCGTAATTTTCAGAGACCCCGTGGTGGGGTTGGGCTTGACGATACCGATGGTTTACTACGCAGTTAGGGTGGCGGCGGCCGGGCAAGACTGCCCCCAGGGGAGATGCATCAAGACGACGGCAAAGCTGTTGGAGAGGGCTCTGAGGATGGCGCCGCCTGCGAAAATACACGACGAATGGCGTGTGGCGCTGAGGGAGCCGCAGACTAGGAGGAAAATAGAGGAGAGTCCCTACATACCAGCCGTGCTTATGCTCACCGGCAAGGTCGAGGTTAAACACGACGCGGCTACCTCCAGCAGGCTCTACATATTTTCGAGGTCACCTGCTGACCTCTCTCCAGGCAAGGCCTAGGGAGTCTGCGTAGCGGTACGCCTCCTCTATTTCGGCCTCGGACACCCTCCTCCTGAGCTCTCTATATCTCTCCAACTTGGGAACTAGATAGTCAGGTCTGTACTGATCCATTATGTTGACGAGGGCGTGGGGGCAGTTCTCGGCGAGCCACCTTAAGACCGGCTTTGTGCAACAGTCGAGGTGGCCCGGCAGAACCAAGTGTCTGACTATAATATCCTCACGTCTCCTACATAAAACCTCGAAGTTCCTGGTAGTCACCTCCCAATACCTAGGGGCTACCGAGTAGCGCAGGGCGCAACCGTCGTTTCCATATTTGAAGTCGGGAAGCCATATGTCCATAACGTGGAGTATCAGGGATAGACCCTCGGGCGTTAGATACATGTTTGAGTTCCATAGCTGAGGCACGTTGACTCCCCGCGACGCCAGAACCTTCATCGACTCTAGGATGTACGGAATATTGGGGGTAGGCTCGCCGCCTACCCAGTTTATGTTTCTAGCGCCCTCCTCCCTCAGCCCTATCTGGATCGCCGCGAGCGACTCCGAGGTGACCTCGACGCCCGCCTCTGGATGTTGTGAGATATCCCAGTTCTGACAGTAGACACAGCGGAAGTTGCACCCGGCGAAGAAGATCGTGCCAGACGGCACAAGCGGGGCCTCCTCGCCTAGGTGGTGGAAGAAGCTGGCGACGCGCGGCCTGTGGTCGAGGAGACACGCCCCCCTCCTCGTGGTTCTATCGACGCCGCACCTCCTCTCGCAGAGCATACAGCGCCTCAGTTGCCTCCTGGCGAGCTCTATCTTCACGTCAAGAAACGATGCCGGCGGGAGCTCCCTTTTTGCCAGAGTTGGGTCTGGTCTCTCCCTCTGGCGGCGCCACTCCTCGTCGAAATTCCTCCCCAACTCCTCGTGTAGTCTCCAGAGCTCTCCCCCATCCATCTCCCTGTAATCCCGAGGCGCCTCCAGCCTAGCCGCTATGTGGTACTTGGCGGGAGCCCGGTTGCGCATGACAGCGGAGTACCACGCCAACCTCTCCCTAACTGTAGCGCTTTCCCACACGGTGACCGCATCCGGTCTATACAGTAGCCAGCTCACGAGATATACCACGCATGAATTTAAATTCCTTGGCCGGGTCCCCCGGATGCTCCTCATCGCAAAAGGCGCAGAGGCCGAGATCTACCTCGTGGACTGGTTCGGGATAAGGGCCGTGCTGAAGTGGAGAAAGCCAAAGACGTATAGGGATCAGACGCTGGACTACTTGATCAGGAGGAGGAGAACCATAAACGAGGTCCGTAACATGTACATAGCATATACGGCAGGGGTTAGGGTGCCCTCGGTCTACTTCTTCGACCCCGAGAAGGCCTCTATCGTTATGGAATACATCGAGGGGGAGAACCTACGCGATTTGTTGAATAGAGGCCGTTTCGACGTTTTACTACGAGCGGGGGCTTACGTGGGCAAGATGCACAAGGCGGGGCTGATACACGGGGACCTAGCGCCGACGAATATAATCCAATCTGGCGGAGAGCTATATTTCATCGACTTCGGCCTAGGCGAGGCGAGGGCTGGGTGGAGCCGCAAGACCGCGGTTCTGATGGCCAGAGATGTAAACGTCTTGTTGAGGACGTTGGATCTCTACGGAGATAGAGCGGAGGAGCTGAGGCAGCTGTTTTGGAACGGATACAGAGATGAGATGGGGCCGAGGGCCTCCGTCGTGGAGAAGGAGGTCGCCCGGATCAGAGCCTCGGGACGTTACGTGGAAAGGCGATGAGGTGGTGGCGGGCCCGGTGGGATTCGAACCCACGACCTACGGCTTAGGAGGCACGGCGGACCTGGCTGGGTCCTCCGCCGCTCTATCCTGACTGAGCTACGGGCCCTGCACATCATAAAGAACACGTTTTTAAACTTTCGTGGCCGTTCTACAGACAAGGGCCTTGCCTCGGCTGTTGACGGCGTTTACACCCGCCGCCGTCTAGACATCGGCTATATATAAGGCGTGGAGCGTTTAGGCGTGCTCCCGCTCCTCGAAAGCAGGGTGAGACGCGTCTTGAGGGGGCTCGCGGCGGAGTTCGCCTACCTAGCCCTGGTGAACACCTCTATACTACCTCCCCACAGCTTGTTGAGGCGCCGCCTCATACGGGTTATCCAGCCCGAGATGCTTTCCTTCCTCGCGGCTAAGATAGGGAGCGACGCCCCAGACGTCCTTGTGAACTCCACAATCGGGATGAGACTCGGGGGGGCCCCGAAGTGCGAGTTGTTGCTTGACCTCATGCCTGAGCTGTATCAGCTCTGCGTAGCGCTTAGAACCCAAGGCGGCGAGCCGTTGTATAAAGCCATGGGGGAGGTGGTGGTGCCGCTTGCCGTCGCAAGCATCGCGGCTGGATACGACGAGGGGAACATCCTCCTGGCCAGTTTTAGAGCTGCGGCGTCTAGGGGGGATAGAGATCTTGAGACGGTCATGCGGTACTTTAGGCGGTGGACTGTGGCAAGTTTTAAATAGAGGCGGCGTAGCTCCCCGTGTTTAAGAAAGGCGATTGGGCTCTTTTCGTCGAAGAGCGTGGAGGCTACAAGACGGTGGCCCGGGTGGGGAGTGGGAAGATCCAGACTGTGAGAGGCTACATAGATACCGACGAGGCGGTGGGGCTACCCCACGGCGCGTTTATCACCACATCGCTGGGCGTTAGATTCAAGGCGCTGCCGGCTACAGTATTCGACGTCATCGAGCACAGATTCCGCCTAGGGGCCCAAGCCATATATCCAAAGGACGCCCTATACATCCTAAAAGCCGCCTCCATAGGGCCTGGTTCGGTAGTCGCCGAGGCTGGCACAGGCTCTGGCTTTTTAACCGCCGTTTTGGCCTGGTACGTAAGACCTTGGGGGGTGATCTACAGCTTTGAGAAGAGGCTTGAGCACCTAAGAATAGCAGTGAGAAACATAAAAATCGCCGGCCTTGACCAGTATGTAGAACTGCAGCTAAGGGACGTGGTGGAGAGCGGCTTCGGACCGCTTAGTGTAGACGCAGTGGTGCTAGACATGGGCGACCCCTGGAACGCGGTGGGAAACGCGCTGGAGATCCTAAAGCCCGGAGGCACGCTTGCCATCTTCTCAACCACCGTAGAACACATGTCGAAGTCCATAGAGGCGCTGAGGAAAAACGGCCTCCTCCTTATATCGGTAGAGGAGGTGTCTATACGCCGTTGGAAGCCCATCCCAGGCGAGCTACGCCCCGAAACCTTCGACGTAGTTCACACAGGCTGGATCATAGCCGCGAGGAGGGCTTAGCGGCGCTGTTGAGGCGGCAAATTATTTAACGAGATCCCTTACACACCGGCATGGAGCTCCTGAGATCTGCTAGACCTCACCCGAAGGAGAAGCTGAAGAACGTAATAGAGTGGTTCCACTGGCTTCTCCGAGAGGCCGAGCTTTACGATGTTAGATATCCCGTAAAAGGCGCCTACGTATGGCGGCCCTACGGCATGAAGTTGCGGCGCAACGTGGAAGAGTTGATCAGGCGCGTACACGACGAGACCGGGCACGAGGAGGTGCTCTTTCCGGTCTTTATACCGTATGAGTTCTTTGGCAAAGAGTCGCAACACATAAGAGGATTCGAGAAGGAGGTGTTCTGGGTATCTAAAGGCGGCGAGGGCGGCGAGAGACTTGTCCTAAGGCCTACCTCAGAGACGGCGATAATGCCGATGGTGAAACTCTGGATCCAAGACTATAAAGACCTACCGCTGAGGCTGTACCAGATAGTGAGCGTGTTTAGAGCCGAGACGAAGATGACGCACCCGATGATACGGCTGAGGGAGATCAGCATGTTTAAGGAGGCGCACACCGTCCACGTAGATAGAGAAGACGCGGAGCGTCAGGTCCGCGAAGCCGTCGAGATATACAAGAGAATTTTCGACGAGATGTGCCTAGCCTATATGATAAACAAAAGGCCGGACTGGGATAAGTTCGCCGGCGCTGAATACACCATAGCCTTTGACACGGTGTTGCCAGACGGCAGAACGCTCCAGATAGGGACTGCGCACTACCTCGGCACAAACTTCACTAGGGTGTTCGAGGTGACCTATCTAGACGCCGATGGGACGCGGAAACTAGCCCACACGACCTCCTACGGGATCTCAGAGAGAAGCATAGCGGCTATGCTTATAACACATGGCGACGACGGAGGGACAACGCTACCGCCTAAACTAGCCCCCATCCAGATAGCCGTGGTGCCGATATACTACAGCGACGAGGAGATGCCGCTTGTGATGAAGTTCGTAGAGGAGGTCGTCGCCGCTCTAAAAGGGGCTGGGCTCCGCCTACATGTAGACGATAGGAGGGATAAAACGCCTGGGTGGAAGTTCTACTACTGGGAGCTCAAGGGCGTCCCCCTGCGCCTCGAGGTAGGAAAACGGGATGTGGAAAAGAGGCAGGTCGTGGTGACGCGGAGAGATACCTTGGAGAAATACGCCGTTGCGCTAGGCGAGTTGGTAGACGCTGTGAGAGAGCTCATGAAGGCGGTGGAGGACAACCTCCGCAGGAGAGCTTGGGAGGAGCTCAGAAGCAAGATCGTTAAAGTCCAGAGTCTTGAGGAGGCGAAAAAAGCTATCAAGGAGGGGAAGGTAGTGGAGGTGCCCTGGAGCGGCGACAACCAGTGCGGCATGAAGATACAGGAGCTATTAGGCGCAGACGCGCTCGGCATACCCATGGACTCCGAGGCATCCATTGGGGGCTACGACGCGCGCGATCTGGCGTGTGGCGAGAGGCGGGCGGAGCTCTGGCTTAGGCTTTCAGAGCGCTATTAGGCCCAAAGCGAAAAATTTTAAAACGGTTTAGATGGTAGCGCTGTGCCAAAAAAGAGGAAGAATAGAGGTCGAAAGAAGGGCGACAAGGGGAGGGAGCCATACGTCCACTGCGACAACTGTGGGAAAATAACGCCTAGATCTAAATCCGTTAGGCTAACCGTCCCCTACTCCCCGGTGCCGCCCGATCTGGCGAGGGAGCTTGAGAAGCAGGGAGTCATCATATCCCGCTACCTTGTCACAAAGACGTACTGCATAAACTGCGCCGTGTTCTTCGGAATCATAAAGGTACGGCCGAGGGAGGAGAGGAAGAAGAGGATACCTCTGCAACAGGTCATTTGAGCTTTTTAATAAAGAGCGACGTCGCCTGCCCCTGGTCTATAGATCCACACAACCTCGTCAAGGGGCGCTTCGACGTACTTATCGACTTCGCCGTAGAGGCCTTAAGAGGCGGCGCGCGGGAGGTCTACATCATGCTCTGCGACGGCACTACATACCACCTCGTCTCCCCCCACAAAGGGCGGAGCCGCGAGATAGCGTCGTGGCTCCTTTCGACGCAGGCCTTAAAGACGGATCTAAGGTCCGTGGTCAACAGCTACAGGCGCGTCTACTACCTACACGAGAGGGGGCGGGACATCTCGGAGGTACCTCTGGAGGGGGATGCCCTATACGTCTTCGGAGATCACGACGGGCTGTCCTCCGAGGACGAGGCGTTTTTGGCAAAACATGCGGTCTGGATCTCCCTAGGTCCTACGCCGTATATGTCGTGGCAAGCCGCAGTCTACGTGGCCTGGAGGCTGTCCAAGCTCAGGCTCGATAGAGATAATTAGCTGTGGACTCAGCCCGCCGTGGTCTCTGAGAAGCTCAGGAGGTATGTAAACATGGACAGAGTAGGGAGGTACATACCGCTGAGCCCAAACGTTTTAACAGCTCTGTCTGCCCTGGTTGCCTGGGCCGGCGTACCGCTGGTGTTGTTTTTCGGCCACCCCCCGTGGCTCTATATACTGCTCTCCGGCTTGCTAGACGGCCTCGACGGGGCGGTGGCGAGAAGCAAAGGCGTCGCCACGAGGAGGGGGGCGTTTCTAGACTCTTTCATGGATAGGTACTCAGACGCCGCCTACCTCCTGTACTTCCTACGCCAAGCCGACCCGCTGGCTCTCTATCTAGGGCTCTTGGGGACGTTTGCCATAAGCTACGCCAGATGCCGTGGCGAATCCCTAGGGCTGGAGGTGCGCGGGGTCGGATTTATGGAAAGGGGAGAACGTGTGGCGTACCTATTTCTGACGGCGGTGGCGGGGGAAGTAGCGCCGCAACTACAGAGCCCCATGCTATATCTATATATAGCTCTAGTCAACATCGCCGCGGTCTACCGCATGGCCCGCATCGCGGCGGGCCTGAGAGGCTCCTGAAAATTTAAATAGCAAGAGGTGGCCAACGTCGTGAGCGTCGTGGCCAAGATCTCCAAAGGCGCGGTGTTAAACAAGGAGGTGGTCAACAAAGACGTGTTCAATGCCGTAAAAGACGTGGCGGCTGAGTTGTTGAAGTCTTGGGACCCCACCGCGTCGGATTTCATCGTTTTAAGAGACTTCTACTCGGTCTCCTACCCGGCGCCTCTGCCGAGGGAGCTTCTGGAAAAGGTGAGGAAGTACTCCCCAAAAAGGATAGAGGACAAGGTCGAGGTGACGTTGCCCATCTTCGAGATTGTACACGGAGCCCAGTGGGCCGGCGAGAATCTACAGGTGGGAGACGCCACGGTGGTCTTTCCCTACATAGACGACGCCACAACCGACGAGATTTTGAGGGGGGTTGTGACGAATCTAACCGCCGAAGAGGAGGAGCTAGAGTAGCTTCATAGCACCCCGTAGTTCCTCTATCGAGACCCCCATCGCCTCGAGGATCTGTTCAAGGGACGTGCTTACATATTCCATGTACTTCTTTTCGTCTATTTCATCCACGCGTGCCAGCTGTATGGGCTTAACGCCGACGGCGTCCTTCGTCTTTATCAATATAATGGCGTCTCCCCTCCCCACGGGTATGCCGTATTTGACCAACTGCTCGGCGGCTTTCACGTGTTGCGGCTTGTTCTTGGTGTACTCGTCTAGGTTTTTGCTTAAGACCATCTTTATGCCGAGTTTATCAAGGGTGATCTTCTTCTCTCTGATCTTAGCCTCGGTGTCTTTCACCATAGATATTACAACATCTCTCACCTTGACCATATCATCTACGTTATTTATGTTCTTTAGGTTGTCTATGATCTCTTCGACTAGCTCTTTTACAAACAACGGCGCATTGCGCTTCTTAGCCACAATCCCCTTCACTATGACGCTTCCATCGTTTGTCACGCCGAGGTAGTTCTTCTTCCTCCCGCTAAACATGACGAATTTGTAGATCTTGTCTAGCTCGATGTCTATGCCTATCTCCTCGGCGTATTGCACAAGCCGCTTTATCTTGTCCTCAGTTACGTTCCACAGAAATAGCGAGTCTGTATCTCCGTAGACAGGGATCATGCCAAGCTCTATGGCCTTGAGCACCGTGCTCGTCATTATGTATCTAGCAAGCGCCGTGGTGAGCTCCGCCACGGGCGGGCAGTAGAGGGGGAAGGTCTCGGCGCCGAAAACGCCGTATGAGGCGTTTATGAAGACCTTCATGGCGCTCTGGACTACGTCGTAGAGCTGCCGCTCGGCTGGCGTAGGCGCCTTCTTAGCCAGCTTCTTATACACGTGAACTCTGAGGTCTCTGAGTATTCCCACCAGGGTACTCGTCAGCCCCGGCCTATCGCGGCATATGGTATGGGGTAGCTCGGGTATAGGCCTCTCGGCGTCTTGTCTACAGTTCACGGTCTCGTAGGAGAGGTTCCACTTGCTTATTATGGAGGGGTACAGAGAGGCGAAGTCTAACACGTAGACGTTGAAAAACACGCCGAGCGGCGGATCCAACACAACGGCGCCTGCGTATTTCTTGCCCTTGATTATCGCCTTTGTGTGGACAGACCCCTTCTCCCTTAGGATATCCTCCTTGTTGGGGATAAGCCACCCCCTCCTTCTGTGTTCATAGTACAGCATGTTTCGGATCCACGCTGAGACTTGGGATCTCGTGATGTCTTCTATGGGCATTTTGGCTATTCTGGACAGCAACATTATCAGCTTCATTACCATCTCGCCGTTGTACAAGGTGAAGTATAGGGTGATCAAGGCGTCTCTGTAGTTGTACTCGGCCAACTCCCAGTACCCCATCCTAGATACGTTCTTCTGCCTCTCGACCTTGCCCACGCCGAGTATCGCGTAAGCTATCCCGTCGAGCCCCCTCTCTCCTCTGTAGACGCCGCCGAAGGCGTAGGCCTCTACGGCCTTTATGGCGAAGAACTTAAACATATCTATGTGGACGCCGGGGGCCACGCTGACGTAATCCCTCTTCACGGCTATCGGCACCTCCTCCTTCGGTATACCGAGGGCTACGGCTCTGTTGTATAGATACGGCAGGTCGAAGTTGTCCCCGTTGAAGGTCACAACTATGGGGTACTGCACGATGGTTTTGAAAACCTCCCTAAGCAGGTCGTATTCGCTGTCGAAGAACATTATCTCATAGTCGGGCCTATACCTTAGCTCCGCCTCGACATCTGGCCTACGTAGCATCAAGACGCGTCTTAGGCCGTCGCTCCCCACAAGCGCTACCGAGATAACCTCGTACTCAGCCTCCTTGGGGTCCGGGATTCTGTTTTCCTGCGGCGTGTATATCTCCACGTCTATCGCCACTCTTCTGATGTGTGGAACTGGGGCTTGGAAAAGCGGTATCCACTCCTCGGCCACCTTGGCGTGTTCAGACTTGAATATGTTGCCCAGCGACGACTTCACCTCCTCGGGTATCGCGATCTCCAGCGGCGTAAGCCCGTTGCCGTTCGCCCGGTACCACATCCCTGGGATGATGTTCCTGTCGAAGAGGTAGCTATGGTGGTACTTTATCCTCGACTCCCAAGTCTCGCCTATGATATCCCTAAGCGAGTTTTTCCCCCCGCCAACCGACAGTGGGTCCTTGGCGTATACCTTCGTAACGACGACCTTGCGGTCGTGCAACGCGTCGTACTTCTCCTCTATCCCTAAGTGGCTGAAGCCGGGGTGACGTAAGACCTCTGGGTGTTTTTCTACCAGCTCCTCGGGGGTCTTCATCGCTATTAGGTAAGGCTTGTGTCCGCTGTTGTCGTACCAGTAGTAGACGACGTCGTTAACCGGGTCGTAGAGCTTGACCAACGCCTTCCCTTCGGTTCCATCATACACTATAGAGAGCACGATCGACGGCGGGATAGAGTTGGACACAACGCCCTTTATCTTCCCCTCCTCTATGGCCTCCCCCTCGTACTCCTTAACCTCCTCCTCAAACTCCTCAAAGTTCTCCTCAAACTCGGCCACATAACTGTCGTAGCTTGTGGTTAAAAACCGTTAGCCGTATTACAAACTGGAGCCCCGCCCTTTAGGGCGAGGATGGGCTAAAAGGAGACGCAGAACAGCGTACATGTCCAGCACAGCCGCCTCCCAGCTCCCACCTCAGCTCGAAAGGAGAGCATCCGCGGAGGGTCACCCCGCCCCATGCCTGAGGTATCGTGGATGCCCATGACGGCGTGGGCGAGGAGAAAGTCCCTAGGCGTGGGTCAAGATCAGCTATGGCCGCCTGGAGACAAACGGTCCGGGTCGATGGAAAAGACGTCCTTTTCACACAGCCATATAAAAGCTTTTAAACAGCTTGTACACGTATGTTCGTGGTAATTTACGTTTCGCCGCATAAGACGGACAACAAGACCTCGGCGGCTACGGACTTGAAAAGGGTGATAGTAACCGAGATAATAAACGAGGCTATACACGGGGTTACTATCCTAGACGAGCGAGGCGTCCCTCTTATACATCACCTGCCCAACACCTTGACCGCGAAAACGTTGCGCCAGGTTACAAACCTCATAGAGATAATAAACATAATTAAGCAGAACCAAGACGAGAGCCTCGGCGAGTTCAACTACGTGACGGTGAAATACGCGAACTACAAAGTCGGCATTTTTGAGCTTCCAAACAAGAGGGGGTGGCTTATAGTGTTCGTAAACCCGCTTTGGCACATAGAGAACCTACTTCCCAAGATACGGCAGTTCGCCCACAAGATAAGCCAATCTCTCACCTCTTAGCTCTCCCAAGTCTCTCGTGTGCCGACGCCAGCTCGTTCCGGGCTAGGGCGATGAGCAGATTTGCCTCGCCGGCGAGCACCGCCGCCGCGATGATCTCGGCGAATTTGAGGGCGTTGGTGCCCGGCGGGTTTCCCGAGCCAGCGACGCCGAGTAGCTCCAGGGCCTCCCTCTGCGTCGGCAGTCTGGTGCCGCCGCCGACGGTGCCCACCTCCAGGCTTGGTAGAAAGACGGAGATGTAGAGCCCCTCCTCCCTCGCCTCGGTGGACGTGATGCCCATGCTGGACTCGACCACCTGAGCTACGTCTTGGCCGGTGGCGATGAAAACCGCTGCGACTATGTTCGCGAAATGTGCGTTGAAGCCGTAGGAGTGCGCCAGCGCCGAGCCCAGCAGATTCTTCCTGATGTTCACCTCGTGCACCTCCTCAGGCGTGACCCCCATCCTCTGGAGGATTTCCCTCTTGATAACCGCCTCGGCAACCACAGTCTTCCCCCTCCCCAGGAGGAAGTTCACCGCGTTGGCCTTCTTGTCTACGCAGAGGTTTCCGCTTAACGCCACGAGCTTGGCCTTTGGAAACCTCTCCTGTATGTATCTCGCGGCGGCGTCTGACGCTATGGTGACCATGTTCATGCCCATGGCGTCGCCGGTGAAGAAAACCATCCTAAGCCACACGTAGTTGCCTACGACGTATGGCTGTATCTCCCTCAGCCTTCCTATGCTCGTCGTAGACTCCGCGGCCTTCTTTATTTCTTCCACGTTCTGGTTTATCCACTGGACGAACTCCACCGCGTCTATGAGAGAGGGGAGTCTGAAGAGCGGGGCTCTAGCCATGCCGTCTCTCAAAACCTTCGCTCTAGCTCCGCCGGACTCTGTGATGAGTTTAGCCCCTCTGTTTACCGAGGCCACCAGAGCGCCCTCGGTGGTGGCCAAGGGGATGTAGAACTGGCCGCGGGCGTAATCGCCGTGGATTAACAAAGGACCCGCGACCCCCACCGGCACCTGCACCGCGCCAATCACGTTCTCTATGTTGCGGCCCACCACCGTGTTTAGGTCTATCACGGTCTTGCCGATGTTCTCCAGCTTGACGCCTGTGACCTTCTCCAGGTACTGTCGGCGCGCCTCCGCGGCTTTGTTGGCGTCGCCGTATATCTTCTCGAACTCGTGAAGCTTAACTTCCATTGGAAATTTTTAATATCTTGGCTTTAAAACTCTTCGATGAAAGACGTATATATAGTAGGCGCGGCGCTTCACCCAGTCGGCAGACACTACGGCAAGAACATAGACGACATGGCGGCCGAGGTGTTGGAAAAGGCCATAGGCGACGCCGGAGTCGACGTAGACGCCGTGTTGGTGGCCTCCTCGACCGCCGAACTTGCCGAGAGGCAACAGCTCCTCGGCTCCTACATACTTGAGTCGCTTGGGCTTAACAAAACTCCGGCGTTTAGGGTCGAAAACGGCGACGGCTCCGGAGGCGCCGCCATTTCCATGGCCTATGGTTTGCTCAAGTCCGAGGAGTACAACTGCGTCGCGGTAGTGGGCGTAGATAAACCCAACGACGTGTTGTCAAACCAACAGCAGGACATATACGCTGCCGTGGTCGATACCTACTTCGAGAGGTACTTCGGCGTTACCCCCCTATCGCAAGCGGCCTTGATGGCGAAGATGTATCTCAAGAAGTATGAATACAGGTATGAAGATCTGGCGCAATGGGCTTTGTTGATGCACAATAACGGCGTTGGCAATCCCTATGCCTACCTGAGGAGGCAGGTCAAGCTAGAGGATGCGGTAAACAGCGAGCTTGTAAGCGAGCCGCTACGTCTATACGACATAGGCCCTCTCGCCGATGGGGCGGCTGCGGCGGTGTTGTGTAACAACAGGAAAGACGGACCCCGCCTCTTGTCGGTATCCGCCTCCACAAACTCTACGCCGTTTAACGCAAGAGAGGACTACGACGTTTTATACAGCCTGCGCGATGCATCGCAGCTGGCTTTTAAAAAGGCAAAGATCACGCCTAGGGACATCGCCACAGCCGAAGTCCACGACTCGTTCTCCATACTGGGTGTGTTGGCGGTGGAGGGTCTAGGCATGGCGCAGAAGGGCGGCGCCTTAGCCGCCGTGAAAGACGGCGCTCTACCGGTAAACCTCAGCGGGGGGCTTAAGTCGAGGGGCAACGTGCTTGGCGCCACGGGGGTCTACCAGCTGGTGGAGGTGGCTTGGCAACTCCTCGGCAGGGAGTTCAAACGCGTAGATGGAAGCTACGGCGTTATACACAGCATGGGAGGTGTTGATCGGTTTTCGACCGTTGCAGTAGTCGCGTTATGACAAAGTATAAAAGCAAAACGCTATAAGCCGACGTATGAAACACGAGTCTGTCCCAATCTACTGGAGGAACATCCCCCAGTACTACCGCCTCGTCGCGAAGAGGTGTAAGAAATGTGGCGCTACGTATTTCCCGCCCGTGGTTAGATGTAGATGTGGATCCCTAGAGCTGGAAAACGTGGAGTTGCCGCGAGAGGGAAAACTCGTCGAGTTCACCGTGCTCTACCAAGTGGGGACTGACTTCCTCAAACAGAAGCCCTTGATCATAGGCATCGTGGAGTTGGCAAACGGCGTAAGAGTAACCGGCCAGATCATAGACGCCCAGCCCAATAAGCTGACCCCAGGCACGAAGGTGGAGACGGTCTTCCGGAGGGTTGTGGTAGACGGGAAACATGGGCTTGTGATGTACGGCTATAAGTTCCGGCCGGTAGAGTGACCATGGGCCGCGTCGGCGTTGTCAGCTGGGGGGCATATATACCGAAGTACAGGATAAGGACGGAGGAGGTGGCGCGGATATGGGGCGACGACCCGCTCCGCATCGTGGATCTATACCTCGTCGATGAGAAGAGCGTTGAGGGTATAGACGAAGACGCCGTGACAATAGCCGTCGAGGCCGCCAGGAGGGCGCTGAGGAGGGCTACCCTAGACCCCAGAAGGATAGGGGCAGTGTACGTAGGCACAGAGTCTAAGCCATACGCCGTAAAGCCCATCTCCTCCATCTTAATCGACGCGCTTGGCCTTTCCAACAACGTCTTCGCGGTCGACATGGAGTTTGCATGTAAGGCCGGGAGCGAGGGGTTGATGGCCGCGGTTGGGCTAGTGGAGTCGGGGAAGGTGGAATACGGCATGACCGTCGGCGCCGACACGTCGCAGGGAGAGCCCGGGGAGCACCTGGAGTACTCCGCTAGTAGCGGCGGAGTGGCTCTGGTGGTGGGCAGAGAGGGGGTGGCTGCGGAGCTTGAGGCGGCGTACGCCTACGCCTCAGACACGCCGGACTTCTGGAGAAGGGAAGGCTCGCCGTATCCCATGCACGGCGAAGGCTTCACCGGCGAACCCGCCTACTTCCGCCACGTGATCAACGCCGCGAGGGGGCTGATGGCCGCGTACGGGTACAAACCCTCGGACTTCGCATATGCGGTGTTCCATCAGCCAAACGGGAGATTCCCCGTACGGGCGGCCTCGACACTTAATATACCCATGGAAAAGGTAAAGCCGGGGATAGTGGTGACGCACATTGGAAACACATACAACGCATCGGCGCTCATGGGGTTCGCCAAGGTGTTGGACCAAGCTAAGCCGGGCGACAAGATACTGGTGGTGACGTTTGGAAGCGGGGCTGGGTCTAACGCGTACGTCTTCTCCGCCACCGACCTCATAAAGGAGAGACAAAACGCGGCTGTGCCCACCGTCGAGGCGATGCTACGCGACAAGATCTACGTAGACTACGCCCAGTACCTCAAGATGCGCAAGATGATAAAGCTCTTCGAGTATTGAGTGGCCATACTCAGAGACGGTTAGGGTATTACTTTTTTTCAACGGCAGTGAAAAAAGCCCAGAGGCGCCATCCTACATGCCGAGGAGGCAGACTGACAAGGTGTTTGAACGTAAGGAGCAGATCATTGAGTACCTTAAGACCTACGGAGAGTTAACGACCAGCAGACTGATCCAGCTCACTGGGCTTAGCCACTCCCAGATATTCTACATACTGAAGCTTTTGGAGAAGGAGAACGTGGTTAAAGAGGTGAAGAGGGGGAAGATCGCCTACTGGCGGCTCGTCGAGGCCAAGGAGGCATAGTTTTTATCTCCCCCCTGGCGTATATCTGTGCTCACTGAGCTTTACAAGGCCGGCAAGGTTAGACAGGAAGCTCTAGGCGTCCTAGCCAAGTCCGTCATATGTGCAAAAACCGGCTGTCTAACCTCGGGCCCCGAGGCGGTTTTCGGCAACTTGGCCCTCCCCCTAACCGAGAGCTTAACGGCAGCTCCGAGACAGAAAGCGCCGCAACAGAGGAGGCAGACGCCTAAGTTGGCCCAGCCACAGCCCAAGCGACAGGAGCAGAAGCAACAACAGCCGCCGGAGCAGAGGCCTGCCGCCGTTTCGCAACCCCCAAAGCCCCAAGAGACAAAAGTCGAGGAGAAGAGGGAGGAGGCGAGCTGGGGCTCCCTAGTGGCTTTACTCGCGGAGGAGGCCAGGGTTGATAGATCCAAGGCGGAGGCCGTCATAGACGCTTTGATGAACTACCTCTCTATATACCCCAGCGTGGGAGTCATCAGACTTGTCGAGGACGTGTCAAGGCTTGCGAAGGTCGAACATAGGGCGGTGAGGGCCGCCCTCGAAATCCTCAGATCTGCGGACGTGGTCGAGCTCAGGGAGGAGGGGGTGGTCAACCTGAGGAAGCTCGTGAGAAGAGGCGATATTAAGCTTTAGCCTTTCCGGCCGGCACGTAGATCTCGGTCCTATGCCCCTTCGATACTAGGACCAAGTCTCCCCTGTCGCGCAGGTTCCTAAGAACCTTAAACGCTATGGACATCTTTATCCCGTACTTCGAGGCGACCTCGTACGGGGTTACAACCTTTAGGCTCTGGACCTCCTTGGCGATGGTCTGAAAGACCTTCTCATCAAGCGTCTGTATTGTCCTCTTGGCCTGGGCCTCCTCCTTCTTTACCTCTTTCTTGCCCTTCTGCGGCTGTTGCTGGACCTTCTCCTTCTCGGCCTTCTTCGCCAGCTGGCTAAGAGTAGGTCTCTTTTTCCCTCCCATGTGGGATACGACTGCGGAGATATTTAAACTTAATGAGGAGCCGTCTACGCTATTTTAAACTAGGGATATTTAAATATGGGTTTATAAATTCGCGTATGGCCTCAAAAGGGCCGTCATACCGCATTGAAAACATTGTGGCCACCGTCAACCTAGGGGTCGAGCTAGACCTTGAAAAACTCGCCGAAAGGCTCACCATGGCCGAGTACAACCCTGATCAATTCCCCGGCTTAATACTTAGGCTTACCAAGCCCAGGATCTCCGCCCTAATTTTCCGCACAGGCAAGATGGTGTGTACGGGGGCTAAAAACGAGGAGGACTTAAAAAACGCGGTGAGAGCCCTAGTGAAGCTCTTGAAGGACCACGGCGCGGATGTGCCCTTCGACCCCGAGGTGCAGATACAGAACATTGTGGCTAGCGGAAACCTCTTCGCCGAGGTCGACCTAGAGCAGGCGGTTCTTATGTTGGAGAACGCCATGTACGAGCCTGAGCAGTTCCCCGGCCTCATTTACAGGATGTCTTCGCCGAGGGTGGTCATCCTCATCTTCGGCTCCGGGAAGATAGTGTGCACAGGCGCTAAGTCTGAGAAGGACGTGGCTACGGCGGTTCAGAAGCTTTACAACCAGCTCAAGGACCTGGGCGTATTGTACATAGAGGAGGGCGAAGCCGAAGAGGGCGAGGAGGAGTTGTGATCTACATCTACAGCGAGAGGTATATCGACGTAGATCTCCCCCAGATTACGCCTACATGTGAACCGCCCGACCCCAGAGTGATTCCCCTGGTGGGGGACGACCTTCGTTGCCTCTACGCCGCGTTGAGGAAGAGCCGCGCGGTGGCCTTAAAAGCCAGAAGCAGGATCTGGCTCGCCCTAGCGCGCGAGCTTAAGCCAGACGCGGTCATATACGCGTGGGGGCTTCCCATCCGTAGGGGCAACGTAATTCCGGTGTACCCAGGGGGCGAATATAGGGGGCCGGGCCTCTACTACGTAAGAAGCAGGCGCGAGCTGAAGGCGCTACTCGGCAGAGCCATAGACGGCGTAGTTCTAGACGCGGGGGCGTTCGACCCGCACCTAGTTGAACAGATCGTGAAAGGCGCGGTCCGTTGCGACTGCGCTAGATGCGACGTGGTGGAAAAACTCCTATGCGACGTATACAGGGAGGTGGAGGTCCTATGAGCGTCAAACGCAAGGGCTCAGCCAAGGAGAGAGAGCTGGCTAACTACTTCTGGGAGCGTGGCTGTGCCGTGTTGAGAGGCTGTTCCTCAGGGGGCGGGGTGAGGAAGAGGTACGTCCCAGATATAGTGGCTATATGCCGAGGGGTGGTGTTGGTGTTTGAGGTAAAATACCGTTCCAAAGCTTCGCCTATAAGGCTAGAGCCGGAGAAGCTGGAAAAGCTCGTGGAGTTCGCGAGACGTGCCGGCGGCCGGCCCCTGCTCCTGGTCAAATACGGGCGAGACCCCTGGAGAGTGCTGGAGGCAAGGGAGAAGGTGGACAGGGAGGAGTACGAGAAGAGCGTGGAGCTCAGGGCTTTCCTAGAGTCGCTCTTCTCCGCGAGGTTGGAGGAGTACTTCCGGTAGTGTTTATAAAGGCCTAGGTGGTTAAAGGCGTGAAGGAGTTTGAGAAGGTGGCTGAGCTGGTAAGAAGGCTGGGCGGAGGCTACGTGAGATACGTGAAGTGGAGCTACGCACCTGCCACCGACACCTACCACCTCAAGATATATCTCGTGAAGCCGGTGGAGTGGAGGGTGCTCTCGGAAATAGTGAAAGAGCTCGAGAGGGGGTTTTCCGTTAGGGTCTACGCGCCTCACGCCCACGCGCTTAGGCTAGACCTAAAGAAAAAGATATAAGTTCCAAGCTACCACGGTTTATGCAGATTAGGTGGTTTGGACACTCGGCGTTTATGGTGGAGGTGCAGGGCCTGAAGCTCTTGATCGACCCTTGGATCTCCAACCCCCTGTCGCCCACCTCCCCACAGGAGGTTGCCAACATGAGGCCAACCCACATCTTGATAACGCACGACCACTTCGACCACATGGGCGACGCCGTGGATATAAGCAAGGCCGCCGGCGCGCCGATAGTTGGGACATACGAGCTAACTCTTGAGGTCGCCGAGAAGGGGATACCCGAGGCGCAGACTGTGCCTATGAACATAGGCGGCACCATAAAGTTGGGAGACGGCGTGGAGGTCTACATGACCCCTGCATTACACACGGCGAACAGAGGTGCGCCGTCTGGCTTCGTAATAGCTACCCCCCAGGGGACGGTGTACCACGCCGGGGACACGGGCTTGTTTAGAGATATGGAGCTGATAGCGGAGTTGTACGACATAGACGTGGCGATGTTGCCGATAGGTAGCGTCTTTACCATGGGGCCGCGCGAGGCCGCCATAGCTACGCAGTTTCTGAGGCCTAGGAGGGTGGTGCCCATGCACTACAACACCTTCCCGCTTATTAGACAAGACCCCGAGGATTTCAAGGCGAGGGTGGAGGCGGTGTCGCGGGCTAAGGTGTACATAATGAAGCCTGGCGACGTCCTCAAGCTCTAATTTTTTAATATCCAACGCATCTCCCCCTCGATGGTAGAGAGATTTGACGTTGTTGTAGTGGGGGCTGGGACAGCTGGCGCTTTTGCCTCGTACCTCCTCGCCAAGAACGGGTTTAGGGTCGCCCTCCTCGAGTCTAAAAGCGGCCAGGAGATAGGGGTTAAGACCTGCGGCGATGGGCTAGGCCTACACCACGTGGAGAGGATCTCTAGGCACATAACCCCCAACCCCAAGGTGTTTCAGAACAAGATCGAAGGCGTGGAGCTGATAAGTCCTGACGAGAAAACCAGGCTTGTCATAAAGGGGGAGGGCTACGTGCTGGATAGATTTGCGTGGGGGAAGTGGTTGGTTGAGGAGGCGGTGAAGGCCGGGGCCGTCCTATACGAGGGACACACGGCCACGACCCCCCTAGTCGACAACGGGGCGGTGGTGGGCGTAAGGGCTGTGGAGAGGAGGACGGGTAGCCCTAAGGAGTTTGCGGCGAAGGTGGTGGTGGACGCCTCGGGATCAGCCGCCGTGTTGAGGAGCAAGCTGGCGGGCTGGCCTATTTCGGAGCCGCTTCATCCTGAGGACGTCTCCCACGCCTATAGGGAAATCGTGTACGTGGAGGAGCCTCTGGATTCTCCGCAGTACATCAAGATATATCTTGACATGGTCACGGCGCCTGGGGGCTACTGGTGGATCTTTCCGAGGAGCGCCACGATGCTCAACGTCGGGTTGGGGATTTGGGGGATACTGAAGCAGAACCCGAGGACGAACTACGAGAGGTATATACTGCCGCGGTTTAAGATAAAGGGCAAGTACCACATCGGGGGAGGGTTCATACCGACGAGAAGACCGCTGAAGAGCCTGGTGGGGAACGGGATAGTTGCGCTTGGGGACGCGGCCGCCGCGGTCAACCCGATACACGGCGGCGGGATCGGCCAAGCGTTGCTCACGGCGGAGCTCGCCTCTAGAGCTATATCGAAGGCCTTTGAGGCGGGGGACTTCTCGGAGAAGGCGCTGTGGGAGTACAACCTCCTCTACATGAGGGAGTGGGGGTATAGGCAGGCTCAGCTCGACGTCTTACGCCTCATGCTTCAGACTCTCGACAACGACGACCTCAACTTCGGGCTCTCCCGGAAGATCCTCAACGAGGACGAGATATACCACCTGGCGGCGAAGGGTACGAACATATCCATAGTCGACAAGCTGAGGGTGATGATGCAGTTCATCGGCAGACCTGCCTTGTTGAAAAAGCTCAGCACGTCTATCCAGTACGCCAAGGAGATAGGGGATCTCTACCTGGCCTACCCAGGCGAGAGGGCTGAGCTAGAGCGGTGGCACAGCAGGGTGGTGGATAAGTACAACGAGTTCCGCGAGAAAATCGGGCTAGGGCCTCTGCCGGCTGAGTAGGATGGGGGTAGAGGAGGAGTTTTTACGATATGTAAAACTTTTGTACGAGAGAGGCTATCTAACTCTGCTCTCCGGCAACGTCTCGTTGCGCGTGGGAGATAAGGTCTTGGTCACCCCCACAACCCGCCCCAAGCCCTTTCTAACTGTGGACGACCTTGTCTGGATCGACCTCGAGGGGAGGGTAGTCAAGGGAGGCCTCAAGCCGACTAGCGAGTGGCGTATGCATGTGGCTATATACAGGAGACGCCCAGACGTAAACGCCGTGGTGCACGTACACGACATACTGCCGACGGTGCTCGCCGAGAGGCTAAACCCATCGCTTCTCTCTGAGGCGGAGTTGCAGCTTGGGACCGAGATAGCCGTGGTGCCGTATATCCAACCCGGCACGGCCGAGTTGGCGGAGGCCGTGGCATCGGCGTTGGAGCGGCGTAACGCAGCCGTGTTAAAGAGACACGGCGTTGTGACGGTTGGGAGGGATCTTGCCGAGGCTGTCAACAGGGCAGAGGTTGTGTCAGACGTGGCGAAGGCCACGCTCTACAGCCTCATCGCCTCAAAGCTATGGAGTGCGTAGATAGGCGGCTCGTGGGGGATCTAATAGCCGTCTCCTCGGTTGAGGGCCTCCCGGTGTCTGAAGCCGCGAGAAGGCTTTGCTTAACACGCCAGGGGCTTTACAAGCTCCTTAGGCACTTGAGGGAGGGGGGATACGTCGAGGAGGGGCCGGTGGTTAAGCTGAGCCAGAGGGGGAAAGACCTCCTCAGTTCGGTGCTTAGGGACCTCCTGATCTACTTCAACATAGCGTCCCTCAAGCTCCTTGGGCAGGTGGTAAGCGGCTTGGGGGAGGGGGCCTTCTATATGTCCCTCGAAGGCTACAGACGCGCGGTTGAGCGGCTACTGGGGTTTACGCCGTATCCCGGCACGTTAAATCTGAAGCTAGACCCAAAGTCGATGGCGTATAGGAGGTACCTCGACAGCCTCCCGGGCGTCCACATCCCCGGCTTTTCAGATGGGGTTAGGACATACGGCGCCGTGAAGGCCTTCCGGGCGAGGATAAGGGATATAGAGGGCGCCGTGGTGATGCCGGAGAGGACGCACCATCCGACCGACGTCGTAGAGGTGATCGCCCCCGTGAAGCTCCGCGAGGCGTTAGGCTTGAGAGACGGGGATAAGGTGGAGATAGAGATATATCTTGACTAGGATAGGGGAACGTGAGGGAGCTTGGGATTGTGGTAAGCGGCGCCACGGTGGGGGCGATACCGGTCCAGATATACAGAAACGCGGAGCGCTACGCCGTAGAAGAACAGCTAGTGGGTGTAGTAGATCGGGAGAACCCCGGGGAGGTCGTCGTCGGTTTCCTCAGGAGAATCACGAAGCTAGAGCCTGTAATTAGAGACAGAGTTAGGACCCCCTACGTGGACAAGCCGGAGATGGTGGACTACGGCATACTACTGCCGTATACCTCCGCCATCGTGAAGCCCTACATCGCCGTGAGAGACGGCCGGGTTGGCGAGGTTACAAACGTTGTAACCCCCGGCTCCAAGGTCTATCTACTAGACGCCTCGCTGTTGGAGGGGGCTCTCAAAGGCGACTACATATACGTTGGGGCGCACAAGTACTCCGGCTGGGCGTTGCCCCTAGATGTCCGATATATAACCCACCACGTCGGCGTCTTCGGCGCAACGGGCGTGGGGAAGTCCAGGTTGGTAAGGGCGTTGGTGAACGAGCTCGCGGCGAGGGGCTACAGGGTGGTGGTGTTTGACCACACCGGCGTGGACTACGCCCCCCACTACTCCGCCGTGGTGAAATCCACCGAGGTTAAGATCCCTCCCAACATCCTGGCCTCGGTCATAGCTAGAGTAGCGCAGCTCCAGTGGCAGACCCACGGCGAGTACCTAGAGATCGCCACTATGACATACGAAGGTAGGTGGTCGAAAGACGCCTTCATAGCCCACGTCAAGAGGGTGATGAAGAGACTTGGCGCGAGAGATTCGACGATTGAGAAGGTGGAGCTGTACCTCAAGCACCTCGTGGACAGCGCCTTTTTCGAAGAGCTCAACAACAGGGTGAAGTCGCCAGATGACATACTCTCCATAGGCTCAACCCCCGTGGTGGTGGACCTAAGCTACGACACGGACCTCTCCGTAAAACAGGCAATCGTTGCGTCGGTTATCGAAGCGGCGTGGGCCAGAGTCAAGAGGGGGAAGGCATCCGCCAACACCGTGTTTGTGATAGATGAGGCCCAGAACTACGCCCCCCAGACGTGGACAATATCTAAAGACGCGATTGAGACAACGGTGAGGGAGGGGAGGAAGTGGGGTCTCTCGGTGGTGCTCGCCAGCCAGCGGATAGTCGGAGACATAGACCCCTCCATAAGAGCCAACCTGGGGACGGTGTTTTTCTCCAGGCTCACGGCGCCTACCGACGTCAGAGAGATATCGACATACCTAGACCTTGCGGACATAAACGAGAGCGTTTTGGCGCAGCTACAGCCTAGGGAGTTCTTCGTTGCCGGTCTCATGAACCCGTTGCGCAAGCCTATCTTGATCAAGACCAGGGAGGTTTAACACATGGCGCTACACGACGCCGAGACTCTAGACTACTGGATCGAGCCGGATCTCCTTGTCGCCCTGAGACACGACCTGGAGAGGTACGCCCAGAGGCTTACGCAGCTGCGGAAGTTGGTGGAGGAGCTCTCCGCCCTGAGGGATAGGGTGCAGCCTAGGGAGATAGGCGCCCCACGCCAGTTCGACGTATACGCCGTGGACTCCTCCTACGGCTCTCCGCCTCTTGAATTGATAGGCGGCGTCTTCACAGTTGTTGCGTACGGCTATGTAGGGGTTGTAAAGGGGGTACAGGACAGATATCTCACAGGCGCCGTCTACTTCAGCGATAGCAGAGAGGGGGATGTGTCTAGGTTCTCGTCGTTGCTCGAGAAGCGGCTGGCGGCGAGGCTTTTGGAGGCTAAGGCCAATGGCAGGAAAAGCCTAGACCTCCTGTTGCTAGACGGCGAAATAGCCCTACACCCCCTCCCGTATAACCTCGCCGCGAGGGGCGGCAGATACGAGGAGGTAAACAGGGCTGTAGACAGGATGCTGAGGGCGGCAGCTCAAAGCAGAACGACGGTTGTGGGGGTTGTAAAAAGGGTCAGATCTAGGTACCTCTCTGTGGCGGCGGGCAGATGCCTGCCTGTGAACGACAAAATCGCCGCCTCCGCGGTTTTGAGACAAGGCGAATACCTAGTCCTTGGAAAACTGAGAGACATCCTGCCCCGGTGGGCGCAGCTGCACTACGCCGAATGCGAAGGCCGCGCCGAGAGGGACCACATTCTGAGGTGCGCCGGCGGCGAGGCCGTAAAGCTCAGCGAGCGGGGAGAGAGGCTGTGTAACAGGCTTAGGGAATTTGGCATAAACTTCAGAAGGGTTCTCGAGTCGGGGGACTACCCCAACCTCCGCCACCTGGGAGACGTCGAGGTGGCGTACTACGTACCGCCGGGGCACAAGACGGCCATACGCGTGGAGGTGCTGGACTTCGGGGCGTTGGGGGTCGACAACGTAATATCGTATCTCGCCTCGACGGCCTCAACAGTCACGGGGTTCCCCCAGATCCTAGACTCGGTCGATCAGTATGTGAGAGTGAGCCAAGACCTCGTGGAGGCCGTGCTCACGGCGTTGCTTACGAAGACGCCGGATTCGCTCGCATACATCATGTGGCCTACAAACGCCCAAAAAAGACTCGCAGGCCGCTTCTAAGCGCCCGCCCCCTCCGCGTCTCTGCCGCCTAGCTCCTCGAAAAGCCTCGAGGCGGCCCTCCTCAAGACCCTCCTGATTATGCCCCTCTTCTCTACTGTGCCAAACAGCCTGAGCGATGCCTTGCGTAAGCTACCCGCCTCCACTACGGCCTTTAGAATCCGCTCCTCCCGCCTGTCTAGCTTGAGTCTGTTTAAAGCCATAGCCGCGATCTCTACCGGCGATAGCCCGCCGTAGAAGGAGTCCTCCGGCATGTCCACCTTTTTCACCTCTCTAAACCTAATTATCGTCACGGTGGAGGTTTCCCTGATGCCGGGGTATCGCCTCTTTAGAAACCGGAGTAGCTCCTCCCTGCTTCTAAAGCCGTCTACAAGGGCGTCCTCCTCCGTGAGATCGGCGACGCGTTTATACACAACCTCGGAGACCTCCGCCACGGCCACGATACGCCCTCTGCTGTGGATGTACAGCCTGTCCGACACCCGGAGAACGCCAGGTCTAACTGTGCTCCTCTTCCTACCCTCCAGCAACATTTTAACGTACCTAGAGGAGAGCATCAGGTGCCGTATCACACCTAGGCAACTGCACTAGGTTAAATCTAGTGCGGGCGTTTTGCCAAAGCCCTCTACGTAGTACTCGTCGACCTCAACCGGGAAAATCCTCACGCCGACAGGTCGGCGCTTCGATGTGGCCAGGGAGGCCACGTCGTACAACAGCCGCTTCAGCCTCCCCCAATCTGTTACCTTGATCGGGGCCATGTCGAGGCCTGGAACACACACCGGTATATAGCTGACGAGCTTTGCTAAATCAAGCGCGCCCTCTACAACCAGCCGCTTAAGCTCCTCGTCTTCGGCCAGCGGGAGCATCACCTCGTTGAAACCGAC